>SMVQ01000340.1 GCA_004357655.1 Planctomycetota bacterium | reverse complement strand
GGCCCGAACGGGTCGCGGAACCAGCCCTGGACCTCCCACGTCGCGCCCGGCGTGATCTGGCCGGGGGCCCCGAAATTGGCGTTCGCGTAGCCGACCATGGGCCCGAAGATGCCCGTGCCCGGTGTGCCTGTGTTGAGGACCGGGAATCGGAAGACCGAGCCCGAGACACACCGCAGGCCGTCGCCGAACGGGAGCGAGGTCTGGTTCGTACCCATGTAGAAGATCCCGAACTGGAACGGCGGCAGGGGCGTCATGATCAGGAAGAGGTCGTCGCCCGAGACGCTCACCGAGCCCGTCGCGGTCAGGTGGGCGCCGAACCCGGTCGAGTTCCCGCAGCCGGCAGCCGTCGCGGCGTTGCCGCAGGGCGCGTTCGCCGCGAGGCAGAAGCACCCCGGATCGCCGCCGCCGTCCTGGCACTCGTCGGCGATGCAGTCCATGGGGTTGTCGTCGTGAAGGACACCGTTCTTGATGTCGAGCTTGTCCGGCACGCAGTTGTTGTTGCAATCGTCGCCCGGGATGAGTTTCGTGTCGAGGGCATCGAGCTCGTCGCCGAACAACACGCCCATCCCGCTCCGCGCCGTCGCGAGGCCGAGCACCTCGGCGGCGATGAAGATGCTCGGGAAGGGGGAGACCCCGCCGAGAGCCGTCGGGAGCGGCGTCGAGAGGATGTCGCCGGGTTCGATCGGCAGGCCGAAGCGGCTGTCGGGCCGGCCGATGACGGAAGAGCCGCGACGCACGGAGAACAGGAGCATGTCCCGGACGAACCCCGTCCCCGCCCAGTCGTGCGGCACGGAGGATGGCTGGAAGATCCCCGTGCCGTTCTCCCACAGCGCGAGTCCGTCGAGGTCGTCGGTGTTCGGTCCGAAGATGTCGAGGCCCAGCGATACCGCCGAGGCGTAGACGACCGGGCCCGCGCCGACCCCCGACACGACGAGCACGTCCGCCCCGGAGACGCCCTGCACCGCGGCCGTACCCGAGAGGGGAAAGCCCGTGAGGGGATCGGTGAACGTGGCGTCGAGCGAGAAGTACACCGGGAAGGGCGAGCCTCCCAGGGGGAACTCGGTCCCGACGTCCACGGCGTCCAAGTTGTCGCCGAGGTCGGGTGGAAAGCCGGGGGGGCTCGGCTCGACGAGCCCTAAGCCCGGGTACGCGATGCCGGCGGAGTTCGGCCGGCCGTCGCCGTCGATGGCGGCGACGTTGCCCATGACCGGCGACGTCGACGACAGCGGCGCGAGGCCCACGGGGCACTTGGTCACGAACATGTCACCCGCGGCTTCCTGCTCGCCGCTCGCGCCCTCCGAGCGCACGTCCGGCGCTACGCTCGGTCCGGCCCCCTCCGCGTACTCGTCGACCGAGAACCATATCGTCCCTGGCCGGAGGATCTGCGCGGGCAGCGGGAAGTCGCGACCGTACGAGAGCGCGTCCAGCTCGACCGGACAGATCGAGCCCGGCGGATGGCCGATGCACGCCGAGTGGGCGATGAGCCCCAGACCCGGACCCGCCGCTCCCGCGCCGCCGCTGATCGCCGTTCCGGGCGGCATGGGCACAGCGATGACCGGTGCGTACGGCCCGAAGGGCGCGCCGGTCGCGGGCGTCAGCACGTCACCCTCGGTGATGGGCACGGCCGCGAAGGCATCCGGTATGGCGATCGTCGGACCATGGCCGTCGATGGAGAACGTGACCGTCGGCGGGTAGTCCTGGGCGAGGGCCTCGCTCGCCATCAGAACGGGAATGAGCACGCTGGCCGCGAGGCCGCGCGCGAATAGCCTGTCGGCATGTTCGTCCATGAGAGAGCTCCTTGTGCTCATTCAAGAGAACCCGGGGCCTCGATTTGGACAAGGAAAGTCCAGTTTCGCTGCGGGGCGGACGCCGTCAGCGATCGTACGGAGCCCCTCCGGTAGAATGTCCGGCGCGTCGGGGGGGCCCGAACCGGGTCCGCTCCGCGATCATGACGGCCCCCTCCTCGCAGGATCCTGAACCGCCCGAGGCAGATCCGCGGCGCCTCGCGGCCGAACGCCTGGGTCCGCGCAGCGAAGCCCTCTTCGCGGCGGACCCGGCCGGCATGGAGGTACGGGCGCGCGTCGCCCGCCGCACGCGGGAGGGGACGGATCTCGAGGACGCCGTCTTGACGGAAGTCCACCGCGCCGCCTGCGACGACCGCGAGCTCGCCAACGAATTCATCGGCTTCTTCCTCGCCGACCTCATGCACATCGGCGGCGCGACCTTGTCGCGCGGGCTCCACCAGTTCGTCGACACCGGCGACCTCGTGCAATCGGTGCTCGGCGACCTGTGGCCGGTGCTCGCGGAGGTCCGATTCCAGACGCGCGGGCAGTTCCTCGCCTTCCTTTCCCGCCGCCTCGATTGGAAGGCCGTGTCCAAGGCGCGCAAGCTGCGGAGCGAGCGGGAGCGGCGGGAGCCCGTTGGGCAGGCGCCCGAGCCACGGTCGACCGAGCGCTCGCCGCTCTCCGAGCTCGCGTCGGAGGAGAGTTACGACCGGACGATCCTCAAGATCCTGCGCCTCAGCGAACGCGATCAGCGGCTCCTCACCCTGTACCTCAACGAGGAACCGATCGATCGGATCGCCGCCGAGCTCGAGCTCTCCCGCGCCGCGGCGCACAAGGCGCTGCAGCGCGCGATCGCGCGCTTTCGAGAGCTGAAGTGAGCGAGCGCACCGGTAGCTCGACGGCCGCCGAGCGACTCTTCCAGGAGTGGCTCGACCTCTACCGCTCGGGAGTGGCGCCCGGCGTGGAGACATTTCTCGCCGATACGCCCGATATGCCCGAGGCGCTCGCGCTCGAGGTGCGCGAGCTCGCCGCGGGCTACGAGCGGCTCCGGAGCCGCATCGGCGCGGGGGGCGGAGGGTCGAAGCCCGGGCGCCTCATCGGTGACTTCCAATTGATCCGCCAGCTCGGCGCGGGCGGTATCGGAGTCGTGTGGGAGGCCGAACAGCTCTCGCTCAAGCGCCGCGTCGCCCTGAAGCTCCTGTCGCCCTATTTCAGTCTCTCGGAGCGTACGCTCGAGCGGTTCCACCGCGAGGCCGAGGCGGGCGCCCGGCTCGCGCACCCCGGCATCGTTCCGATCCTCAGCGTCGGCGAAGAGGAGGGCGTGCACTTCATGGCCCAGGAGCTCGTGCCCGAGGGACGCACGCTCGCGGACCGGATCGCGGACCTGCGCAGTCGCGCGGAGCTGCCGCGGGGGTACTACGCGGGCGTCGTCGAGCTCTTCACCGCCGTGGCCGAGGCGCTCGGTCACGCTCACTCGCAGGGCGTCGTCCACCGCGACGTCAAACCCTCGAACATCCTGCTCACCCCGGACGGCCGCCCCAAGGTCGCCGATTTCGGGCTCGCCCTCGTCGACGACTCGTCCGACCTCTCGCGTACCGGCGAAGTGATGGGCACGCCGTACTACATGAGCCCGGAGCAGGTGGCGTCGAGGTTGATCCGGATCGATCACCGGACGGACGTCTTCTCCCTCGGTGCCACGCTGTACGAGGCCCTCACCCTCACGCGTCCGTTCGAAGGCGACACCAGCCAGCAGGTGTACGAGAAGATCCTGACCGTCGACCCGGTCGATCCGCGCGTCGTGCGCTCCCGCGTCCCGCGCGACCTCTCCGTGATCTGCACGAAGGCGCTCGAGAAGGACGTCCAGCGCCGCTACGCGGACATGCAGGCGTTCGCGGCGGACCTCGGACGATTCGCGCGGAACGAGCCCATCGTCGCCCGCCCGCCCGGACCGATCGAGCGCGCCGTGAAGTGGACGAAACGGCACCCGATCCCGACGACCGGGGGCGGAGTTGCCGCCGTGGCGCTGATCGTCATCACGATTCTCTTCTTCAAGATACGCGACGAACGCGACAGGGCGTGGCAGCAGGCCTATCGCGCGAGCATCGGCCCCGCGGCCCTCACTCTCGAGAGCGACAGCTTCCAGGCGGCGCAGGAGATGCTCGCGGCGTGCCCCACCATTCTGCGGGGCTGGGTATGGAAGCACCTCGGCCTTTGGCACTCCCGTTCGCGGCTCTCGCTCGACGCCTTCGACCAGCGCGTCACCGGCATCGCGTACAGCCCAGATGGTCGGCGCCTCGTCGCCGGCTGCTTCGACAATTCGGTGCGCGTGTTCGATGCGGAGAGCGGCGAGTTGATCGCGACCCTCTCCGGCCTACGTGGGAATCCGGGCCGCGTGGTCTTCGGTGCGGACGGGAAGACCCTGTATGCGGTGGCGACAAACTACTCCGACGACGGTGCGGGGCGAGTGCACACCTGGGACGCGGAGACCTTGGCCGAGATCGCTTCGTGGGTGGCTCAGAAGGGCCGCGTCGATGCGTTCGCGATCAGCGGCGACGGCGCCCGGGTCGCCACGGGGGGTGAGGCGGGATTCCGCCTGTTCGACGCGCGGACACACGCGTTGCTCCTCGCGGTCGATGAGCCGGGTGGGCGGGTCTGGTCGATCGCGCTCGACGCCGACGGGAGCCGCGTCGTGACGGGGACCGATGACGAGACCGTCCGCGTCTGGGACGCCGCGAGCGGCAAGGAGCTCCTCGTGCTCGCCGAGCCGCAAGCGAAGGTCACGGCCCTCGCTCTCGATCCGGACGGGCGGCGCATCGTGGCCGGGACCGAGGCGGGAGCGGTCCACATCTGGGACGCGCGCACGGGGGCGCCGCTCGGCGTCTTCTTGGAGCACACGGCGCAGGTTTCTTCGCTCGCGATCGATCCGAACGGTTCCCGGGTCGTCAGCGGGTCGGAAGACGGCTCGGTCCGGATCTGGGACCTCGAGGGCCGCGCCGCGCGCGAGGTCCCGGAGGCGACGCGGGGCGGGGCTGCGTGGGACGACTCCGACCTGCTCTGGCGCGAAGGTCCCGTCGCGGCCGTCACTTTCCATCCGCTCGGAGACCGGGTCGCCTTCTGCCTCAGAGACGGCTCGATGCGCGTCGTCGACGCTCTCGCCGACGAGCCGGTGACGGTCCTTCGCGGGCAGGGAGCCAAGATCCTGTGCGTCGCATTCGACGCGGCTGGTGAGCGCGTGGCGACCGGTACGCAGCTGGGGAGCCTCTGGATCT
>SMVQ01000339.1 GCA_004357655.1 Planctomycetota bacterium | reverse complement strand
GTGACCCAGGACGGCTTCGTCTTCAACTTGAGGGTGCGCCTCATCCGCATTCCGCCGGAGTGGGAAGGCCCCGAGCAGTGGCTCGTCTCCGCGCCCGGCGGGGCCCAGTACCTGTCGCCCTACTCGCCGCTCGACGACTTCGCGACCGCGGCCTGCTTCCTCCGGGTGTTCCCACAGCCCTCCGGCTTCCCCTCCAGTCCCACGTTCGGCGTCTTCACCTTCTCCGAGTTCACGGTTCGTTTCAGCGAGCCGATCGACAAGGCTTCCGTCACGGCGTTCGACTCGCTCACGGTCACGCGCAGGCCGATACCCACCAGCATTCTCGACGATCCGCTCTCGACCAGCGACTACGTGGTGGGCGTGCTCGACCAGTCGGTCGACCTGCAGCAGTTCACGTTCGAGCCGGATCTGCCCCTCGCGCACGAGCACTTGTCCTCCGAGACCTACTTCCTGACCATGCACTCCGGGGACGTCGCACCCACGGACCTCTCGGGCAATCCGGTCGTCTTCAGCCTGCCCGAGATCGTGCTCACCGTGGACCCGTCGCAGCCGACCGAGTTCAACGGTGGGCGCGTCAGCCGCTTCACGAACGAGGATGAAGAGGCACCGTTCGGCGATCCCGTTAACGGGCCGCTCCCCGAGTACTTTGGTCAGCACATCTACGACATCGGCCTGGAACTGATCCGGCCCAGGCCCGTGATCCGGTTCTCGGCGACCGCCGACCGGACTCAGATTCTGCCGGGACTCATGGCGCCCCCGCCCGTGGGGGGGGTGGTCGAGCCGCTCGTGAACCTGGGGTGCAAGCTGCAGACGATTTGGCGCTACGTCGACGTCGGGCTCGCGATCGATGATCCCGTCGACCACAACATCGACGTCGAGCGTCTCAACTGGGCGCCGCTGGGCGGGCAGATCGTCGCCGACCACTTCGAGCGATTCGAGATCAGCCTCGCGCACGCGGGGTTCGCAGCCGACGAGTGGATCAACCCTGGCCCGCCGCCCTTCGTGCAGTCCCCGGCTTCAGGCCTCGTGGACTTCTACACGACGAACCAGCTCGATCCGGGTATCGACGCGTTGCAGGTCGTGCACCCCCGCGCCCTCGGCTACTCGGTGAACCCCGGAGACACATTCCTGAGCGACACGGGGACGGTCCTGATCCCATTCCCGCTCAACCGGAACGTGGCCCCCCAGGACGTGCGCTTCTACACGTGGCGGGATACGTCGATCCAGACACGCGGTGGACCAAGCATGATCACCGTCCCGCCGCTCCAGTGGTACGCGAACAGCGAAGACTGCCTGCCGACCATGACGGACATGATGGGGAATGTCTTGTTGCTGCCATTCTTTGGCGTGAACGACGTGGAGACCATCGGCCTCCCGCTCCTGATGGAGTTCAAGACTTTCCCGGACGATCAGGCCCTCGGCTTGAACACGTTCGACGTTTCCCTCGCGGTGCCGACCGGATTCACGCGGCCGTTCTTCCGGGCCTTCTCGGCCGGCGGACTCGACCAGACCCTCAATGAGATCACGGTCGATCCCGACCTCGAGACCCGCGCCAACGGCGGTTTCAACCCGAACTCGGCACCCTCGGGTCAGACGACCCCCGGCAACGACGTCATCTTCTACGTCGGCGGGATGGACCTCGTCGTTCGCGTCAGCCGCTCGTACTCGGTCTGGTTCAAGACCCTGGGGCCCCTCGGCGTCGGCGGCATCCCCGCCGACCTGCCCAACCCGATCTTCAGTCGACCGGTCATGGAGCCGCGCCTCGAGGAGCAGCCGCAAGGGACGAGCATCACAATTGCCTTCCGCGGCGCGGACAGCTTCAACGGGACGCCGAACCAGGTGGCCGAGCAGCGGGGAGACGCGAGCACCCTCGACAGCTACGGCGACCACTATGATCCGCCGGCGACCTGCGATTGCCCGGATGGGTGTCCCCAGCACGGGTTGGTCTTCGCCAACACGGGCATCGGATTCCACTCCAGCGACCAATCCTGGCACGACTTTCCCGCGCCGGCGTCGGGCGAGCCCTTCGCCGTCGACGGGGCGGAGTTCTACCAGCTTCGGATCACGTTCCTCTCGAACACGGAGACCGGTCTGACCGCCGAGCTCTCGGCCCTGGGCGTCACCTGGGAGCAGTGAGTCTCCCACGAGCCGAGTAGCGTGCGCCTCCCCCCCGGCGTGGACTGGGAGCGTGTGAATGAGCATGAGCCCGGCCCCGCGAGGGGCCGGGCTCGTCTATCGCGGGTTGCACGATCCGTGCACGCCCGTCGGGTGCAGGGGTTCAGCCGTGCGAACCCTCTCGATGGTCACTCATGCGATCACCTCCTTTCAGGTGGCCTGCCCGGTCCGCGCGAGGTGACGTCTCCGCGGTTTCGGGCTCCGACCCGACCTCCAGCGTCCCGGAAGCCAGAGCTGCATCTTGGATGAAACGTGCTGCCCCTTACACAGGTTTCGAAGTCCGGCTACCAGCGGAGCCCATCCCGGCCGGCGTGGTGAAGGATGTTGCCGTTCGTGAGCACGAGCTCGATCACCGTGCGCGGATCGCCCGCATCGACCGGAAGCGACAGCGGCTCGACGTCCTTGCCCGGTGGATCAGGAACCCCGGGTGGGATCGGTCCTCGCAACCTCCTGCCACGGGCTGGCCTAATCGGGTCGGCGATCCGCCGCGCATTGCGCCTATTCGCGCTTCCTGAACGAAGGAAGTCGGACGGGATAGTCCTCGGAATCGGGTTGCAGCTCGATGCTGCGCTCGATCGTGGCGATGGCCTTCCGCGTCTTGCCGTTCATGTAGAGGCAGCACGCGAGGTTGTTCAGGGCATTCGCCTGGTAGACGAGGCCCTTTCCCTCGGGGTCCGCGGCCATGACGGCCTCCGTCAGCTCGCGGTACCCGTCCTCATCGCCGCAATCGGCGAGCTTGACGGACAGTGCATGCTGGAGGTCGGCGTCTTCGGGCGACCCCGCGGCGCGCCGGCGAAAGTCAGTGTCGTGTCCGTACCGCTCGCGAGGCGCGCGACCTCCGCGGTCAGGCCGCTCACGTCGACGTCTACGGTACGACCACCCACCAAGCGCGTTCCGAGCGCAGCAGATGCCGCTCATCGCGCAGGACCCAGGGCCACTTCTCGCCCTTGAGCATCGTCGTGTCCCGGACACGGCACACGAGGCGGTAGCGGCCCGGCTTCCTCCCCGCGGGGTCGAGCTCGAAGCGGTGGACTCCGCGCTTGTCCTGCTTCGTCGTCGCGTCCGGGGCGCCCTCGATCACGAACAGCGGGCCGCGGTCGCGGCGGTCGCCGAACTGGAGCGCCCGGCCCCGTCGCCCCGCGGGCGGCGGCGGCGCGAGGTGCTCGGGCAGGACCCACCAATCCGCCGTGAGCTCGTGCGTGGTCGGCTGCATCACCGTCACCTCGAACTCGAGCGGCTCCGATGCTTCGAGCGGGGGCAGCGGCTCGGCGAACGGGTCCTCCTCCGGGTACAGGTGCGGGGGGGGCGTGCACGCGTCGATCGGGTCGACGATCGCATGGATCGCGAGCACCAGGGTCTCGCGGCACACGACGCAGAACTCCGTGCCGCCCTGCATGGCGCAGCCCTTGACGCTGGACTTCCACGCCCCCTTGGTGCGCCCCGCGGCGCCCTCGTGCACGCCGACGCCCTTGCGGCCCGCGTCGATCCAGTGCTTCCAGGCGACCTTCGCAGGGTCGCTCTGGTCGCTGACGTTCGGGCCCGCGCGCACCGCGCCGGTGTAGCCGACGTCGGTCGTGTACTCGTCCATGAGACCCCCGAAGGCGTGGCCCCACTCGTGGATGAGCGTCGAGAAGTTGACGCCGCCCACCGTGGCGACGCCCCCTCCGCCGGTCCCGCCGGTCCCGCGCTTGGCGAAGACGATGGCGAGGCTGTCGTGGTAGGGGATCTCCGCGAGCTGCCGCATGACGCGGGCGTGGTCGATGGCCACCTGGCCCTGGAGGGCTCCCGAGTCGTGTCCGTTGAGGATTGTGCTGTACGTGTCCTCGCCCAACTTGTCGACGCCGTCCTCCTCGCTGCGGAGCTCCGCGCGCAGGATGTTGTGGTAGGCGTAGTACTCGCCGAAGAGCGAGTGTCTCTCGAAGAGCTTCGGGACGTTCTTGACCTGCTTGTCGTACGAATCGATGTGCTTGAGGGTGTAGCCCTCGCCCATCAGCACGATGTCGATGCGGTTCTCCGAGGGGCCGTTGCGCACCATCTCCACCCAGCCGACGAACGCGTTCGGTTGCGAGCGCTGCGCGGCCAGGATGCCCGCCTGCGTGGTCGGGTACTTCTTGGCGACCCTCGCGTAGCTCTTCACGGCGTTCGGGTACCTGCCCGCGGCCGACTCGCGGAGGGCCTTCGCCAGCATCTTCTCCGCCGCCTCCTCGTCCTCGGTCTTCGCGTACGGCTCGGCGCTCTTCAAGGTGTGCCGCACGGCGGCGATCGTGAGTGGGTGGACGAAGGCCGCTTCCGCCAGCCAGCCCTCGAGGCCACCCTCGTGCCCGTCCCAGAGCGCGAAGACCGCCTCGAGGCTCTTGCGCCGCGGGGTGAGGCTGCCGCGGTAGTTCATGTAGTCGGCCACGATCGCTTCGCGTGGCACGCCCGCGAGCTCGAGCAGCATGGCGCAGACGATGCCGACGCGGTTCATGCCCAGCTCGCCCGCGATCAGCACGGGGTGGTTCGCGGGGTCCGCCAGGAGGTTCAGGATCGCCGAGAAGACGTGCCCGTTCTCGTTCCACAGCTTCACGTAGAGCTCGGTCGGGTCGTCGGTCCACTCCTCGACGTCCATGGGCAGGTGCACGAGGATCGGCTTCCTGCCGAACGGCGCGGGCGCTGCGCCGCGCTGCGTGATCTCGATCATCGTGCGCAGGTCGACGAGCTTCTGCACGCCGTACTCGTGCAGGACCTCGAGCGCCTCAGCCTTCGCGCGCGCGAGCGAGCTGCTGCGCAGGACGACGCCGGGCCGGATCGGGATGCCGTCCGCGTCCTGCGCGCCCGCGAGCTCGCGCGCGTTGTTCACGCCGGCCAGGGTCGCGGGGAAGGTCGGCGGGTCGTCACCCGCGCTTCGGGGAACGAGCGCGAGCGAGCCGGCGACGACGAGTGCTGCGAGCGGGTTCATCATGCGTTCCAATCCACCGGGAGCGGAGCCGGGCGGCTCCCTCTCCGCCTACTGGAGCTCCGGGTACTTCGCGCGCGCCTGCTCGGCCTCCGCGGTCTCCGCGTACTTCTCGACCAGGAGCTTCTTGGCGATCGAGCGCGCCTTGCCGGACTTGCCCGCCTGCTCCGCCGCGAGCAGCTCCGCCCAGAGCGCCCGCGCATCGAGCTCGAGCTTGAAGACCCGCAGGATCTCCCGGACGTCCTTCTGTTGCTTGGCGGCCTCCCACTCGCCGTCGTGGTACTGGACCTTGGGCGTGGCCTTGGACTTCCTCCCGCGGCGCTGGGGCGCCTCGGTCGTGGCGCCGTTGCCGAGGAGTGGTGCCGGCGGCGGTAGTTCGGCGGGGCGGGCCGCCGCGGTGACGAGGAAAGCGACGAGGCTGGGCCAGATCATCCGTTCAGTATGGGCCGTCGGCGCTTCCCGACAAGAACGGGTTGGTCACCCGCCCGGATGCACATTACAAGAGGCCCATGCGCGACCGCTCCCGACGGACTCCGGAGCGCCGCGAGCCCCGCGCCCACTTCCGCGCGGCGCTCGCGGCGCTCGTCGTAGCGGCGATCGGTGCGTGCGCCGCGCCCGTCCCCGCGCCCCCCGTGCCCGAGGCGGCATCGCTGGCGTTCGCCGAGGCGTGGCGCCTGTCGCGCGCGGACGCGCCGCCGGCAGCGGCGATCCTCCAGGCGGCCGAGCGCGCCTCCGCCCTCGCTCCCGAGTGGGTCGCGCCGCGGCGCTTCCTGGACAACCGGCTGCGCGAGGCGCTGCTCGCTCACGTCGCGCTCGCCGCCTATCGCGACCTCCTCGCGGTGTCACCGCACGATGCGCGCCTCCTCTACCTCGCCGGACGCCTGGAGGGCGAGGGTGGTGAAGCGCGGTTCGGCGCCGCCTTGCGCGCGGACCCCGCGCTCGCCTGGTCGCACCATGGCGCTGCGTGGAGTGCGTCGATGCGGGGCGCCTGGCGACGCGCCATCCATCACGGCGAGCGCGCGTTCGCGCTCGCGCGCGATCCCTGGGAGCGCGACTTCTTCGCGCAGAGCCTCGCGCGCTACCACCGCGCCGCGGGCGAGACCGAGACGGCGATCGGCACGCTCGCCGTGCGCCTTGCTTCGTCCGAGCCTTCACCGGAAGCGCGGCTCGCACTCGCCGCGCAGCTCGCGGGCATCGAGCTCGAGGACGAGGAGGAGCACGTGCGTCTCGCCGGCTACCGGCGCACTTTGGCGCTGCTCGCCACGGAGGGCCTCACCGCGGGCGAGATCGAGCTCCTCGTGCGCAATGTCCAGGCTCCGCGCCGTCCCATTCCCGCGGATCTCGCCACGCGCACGACGGACCTCGCGCTCGCCCTGCTCGCTGCGGAGCCGGGCCGCCCGGTGCGCGAGCGGTTGCGTGCCATGCTTCTGCTTCGCGAGCATCGCACGCCCCTCGGCCTCGAGCTCCTGATGCGCGGTACGGAGGACGCTGAGAGCGCGGTAGCCGGCAGCGAGCTCCGCTCGATCCGGATCGCCTTCGGTCGCCGGCGCGAGGCCGTCGAGCGTTGGCTCGCCCAGCTCCCGAGCTCCGTGCTCGACGGCTCCGGCCTGCCCCGAAACCCGCGCCTCGCACGGGTCGTCGAGACTGCGCGCGCGCTGGATTCGGTGCCCGCTGCTGGAGACCTTTCCGTGACGTCGCGCTTGCGCGCGTTCGGCGCGGCGCTCATCGCGGCGGGATGGTTCGAGGAAGCGCGCTCCCTGGCAGCGGGGCTTCCATGGGGCGGTGGATCGAGCGCCGAGGACCTGTCGCTGGCCATGGACCTCGACGCGCGGGCACTCGCCGGCCAGGCGATCCTCGCCACCATCGAGCAGCTCCTCTACCGCATCGATGACGGCGAGGCGCTCGTCGAGGCGGGCTTCGACGCCACGCGCGAGAGTCCGGCGCCGCCCACCGCGGTCGAGAGTCTGGACGATCTGCTCAGCGCCATCGCGCCCCATGTCGCGCGCGCCCACGCCTTCCTCGGTGGCGAGACCGACCCCGAGCGGGTGCGCGAGTCCTTCCTCGGCGCGCCGCGCGTCGGCTACGGTTGGGCCGGATCGCTGCTCCACCCCGGACCGGCGCTCTCGGCCCAGGACGAGGCTCTGGGGCGGGGATCCCAGGGCACGCCAGTCGGTGGGCTGACGGGGGAGCTCCTCGCGCTCGGCCGGTTCGGGCTCTTCGGCGAGGGACTCGGCGACGACCCCGACGGGACCGTCCTGCGTCTGCTCTACCTCGAGCGTCGCGCCGGAGCGCACATGGGTCGTCCATGGTCCGGGACCATGGCCTGGTGCGAAGGGGCTGACGTCCCCGGCCGTGCATCGCGCCATGGCGTGCCGATCGGCGGAGCGGCGTTGCACGAGGGCTTCTGGCTCGACGTCTCGATCGTGCGCCTGGAGCTCGAACCCTGGCGGGCAGTCGCGCGCCGGTTCGCCGACGACGGGGAAGCTCTGCAGCTGGCGCTCGACGCTCCGGCGATCCGGGTGGGCCCCAGGGAAGACCGGGCGCCGCAACCGTCCGGCTCCACCGAGCGCGAGCGCGCGAGCCTTGTGATCGTGCTCGGCGAGGCCGACCGCGTGCGGCTCGCTGTCCTCGCGGAACGCGCGCGGGGCACCGAAGTGCTCGGGGCCATGACCCTCGACGAGCTGGTCGAGGTCACGGCCATCCACGAGGAGGGGCACCTCTGCGATCGGTGGGAGCTCTACCCGGTCGGAGACCACAAGCTGGCGATCTTCGTCTTCCTCGCGCGCGCGCGGTTCTCGGCGCGGCGCGTCGCCGAGGTACTCGAGTACCGCGCCCAGCTGGTCGCGCTCTGCGAAGCGCCCGACCCCAGGTTGCCCCTCATCGACCTGCTGTCGGCCGCCGAGAACGGTGGCAACGGCGTCACGCCGCACGGCGCGGCGTACACCGAGCTCCTGGGTGACTTCCTGGACAAGCTCGATCGCGCGCTCTCCGCCGCTCCGGACGACTGGCCGGAGCTCGACGGCACTCGCCTGCTCGTGCAACAGATGCACCGCTTGCCGCCGGAAAAAGTGCGCCGCGTCGCTCTCGTGCTCGCTGCGGAGCACGGTCTCGTGCGCTGAGCAAGTACGATGTCGTTCAGCGGGCGATGGCCGCGAGCACTTCGTCCGTCGCCGCGAGGAGCTCCGCGAGGCCCTCCTCCGTGTGGTCGCCCATGTGCCCGATGCGGAAGGTCTCGCCCTTCAGCGGGCCGTAGCCGTCGCTGATCGAGAGCCCGCGCTCGGCGAGTCCCGTCACGAGCGCCGCCACGTCGACGTCGCCGGCGCGGATGCACGACACGGTGGGGGAGCCGTACTGTTCCTCGGGCAGGAGCGCCAGCCCGTGCCCCTTCGCCCAGGCGATCGTCGCCGCGCGCATGCGCGCGTGTTTCTCGAACCGCGCCGTCCAGGCCTCGCGGCCGGTCTTCTGGCGCTCGTGCTCCGGCAGCGTGACGCCGCCCGTGATGTCCTCGAGCTGTTTGGCGAGCGCGAAGTAGAGCGAGATGGCGGGCGTCGCCGGCGTCTTCCGGGCTTCGTGCCCCTCGATGAACAGCACGGGGTCGAGCGTGTAGCCGCGGCCTGGTTTCGCGCGCGCGCGCTCGAGGTAGCGGTCCGACGCGCACACGACCGCGATGCCCGGCGGCAGGGCCAGCGCCTTCTGGACGCCGGCGAGGCCGAAGTCGATCCCGTTCGCGTCGAAGTCGACCGGCGCGCCGGCGATGCAGGACACGAGGTCGACGAGGAGGAGCGTCTCCGGAAAGCGTGCGAGCACGGCGCCCACGCTTCCGAGCGGCGTGAACGTGCCGGTGGACGTCTCGCTCGAGACGAGCGTGACAGCGTCGAAGGGGCCTTCCTCCGTGAGGACCCGTTCGAGTTCGGTGGGGTCGACGACTGCGCCCCAGCCGACGTCCAGTGCGACGGCGTCCTGGCCGAGGAGTGCCGCGATCTGGCACCAGCGCTGGGAGAAAGCGCCGTTCACGATCGAGAGCACGCGCCGGCCGGCGCCGACGAGCGCGGACTCCATCATCGCGGTGGCGCTCGTCGAGTGGACGGCCACGTGGGCGGTCGAGTCCGCGCGCAGTCCGAAGGCGAGGCGCAGCCCGGGGTCGATGCGCTCGATCGTCGCGACCATGGCCTTGCTGCGGTGCCCGATCATCCCGCGCGCGCACTCCGCGAGGATCTCGGGGCGGACTTCGGTGGGGCCGGGAATCCAGAGCATGGCGGGCTTTCGGGCGGCGTGAGTGGGGGAGTCGCGGATCAGTGCGGGAGCGCGCGCGCGGCCGTGACGAGGGCGGCGTGGACCGGGTCGCGGGCGAGGCGCGCGAGCTCGTCCGCGCTACAGAGCAACGGCAGGAGCGCCGCGAAGTCGGCCACGTCGCAGCCGACGTCGGCGGCCGCGAAGACGGGCGCGCGGTGTTCGACGCCCCCAAAGGCCACGAAGCGCGCGCAGCAGGCGAGTGCCTCGAGGTCGGTCGCCCCGTCCCCGACGAGGGCCACGGGGGGCTGCGCGCCCACGCCCGCGGCGAGAGTGCGCACGACGGCGAGCTTGCCGCCGGCCCGCGCCAGCGGCGAGCTCGCGTCGAAGCCCAGGAACGCTCCGGACGAGTCGTGCCGGACGTCCACCGCGAACACGTCGCGCGGCTCGACGCCGATCGCCCGCGCCACGGCACGTACCGGTGCGAGCAATCCGCTCGAGACGATGCAGACGCGCTTCGCGAGGGAACGGAGCGCCGCCGTCAGCTCTGCGACGTTGGGGAGGAGCGTCGCCACGTAGCGGCGCCCGAGCGCTTCCACGTCCGTCGCCGACGGCCGGATCATGTCGAGCCGCATGCCGTAGACCGATTCGAGCGGCACCTCGCCCCGCATCGCCCGCTCGGTGAGCGCGTGGATCTCCGCCGCGCGCTCGCCCGCCAGGTCCTCGATGCCCTCGATCGAGCAGAGCGTCGAGTCGCAGTCGAAGACGATCGTGCCGTACGGCGGCGGGGCGGGCGCGCGGTGCATCTCAGAGCTGGATGAGCTGGGCGAACTCGATGGGGTCGAGGGCGCGCACGCGGTCGATCACCGCCTCCGGGGGGCGCCCGCCGAGGGACAGGAAGGCGGAGGCGAGGCCGTCTGAGCTCTCGGAGGCCGGACCCAGCTCGACGCGTCCGATGTTGACGCCGCTCTCGCCCAGCAGCGTCCCGATCATGCCGAGCACCCCGGGGCGGTCGTTGTGGCGCGTGATCAGCAGCACGCCCTCGGGCGCGAGGTCGACGTGCATGTCGTCGATCCGCACGAACCGCGGTGCGTCACCGAAGACGGTGCCTGCCACGAGGTGGCTCGCGCCGCCGCCCTTGGCGGACACGCGCGCCTTCAGCAGGCTCGTGAAAGCGGTCTGCTCGTCGCCCGTGCCCTCGAGCAGGCGGATACCGCGCTCCCGCGCGAGGATGGGCGCGTTCACGAAGTTGACGCCCACGTCCATGCTCTGCCGCAAGACCGCCGTCAGGAAGGCGAGCGAGAGGTAACTCTGGTCCAGCTTCGCCACTTCGCCGGCGACCGTGAACTCGATCTTGCGGATCGGCTCCGCCAGTCGCTGGGCGAGGAACGCGCCCATCTTCTCGGCGAGCAGGACGTAGTGACGAATCTCCCGCAGGACCTGGGCGGAGACCGCCGGTGCGTTCACGCTGTTGTGCGCGACGCCGTCCTGGAAGAAAGCGACGATCTGCTCGGCGATTCCGAGGGCGACATTGTGCTGCGCCTCGTGCGAGGAGGCGCCGAGGTGAGGGGTCAGGATGACGTCCTCGCGGCCGAGGAGCGGGTGGTCCGGACTCGGCGGTTCCTCGGCGAGCACGTCGAGGGCGGCGCCGGCCAGCCGGCCGTGCTCCAAGGCCTCGGCCAGCGCCGCCTCGTCCACGAGGCCTCCGCGCGCGGCGTTGATGAGGTAGGCGCCGGGCTTCATGCGGGCGAGACGCTCGCGCGAGAGCAGGTTGCGGGTCGAGTCCGAGATCGGCACGTGGAGCGTCACGAAGTCCGCGCGCGCGAGCAGGTCGTCGAGCTCGATCAGCTCGACCCCGGCCACGGGGGACGGGGCGCCCGTCTGCGACAGATACGGATCCGAGGCCACGACGTTCATCCGGAGGCCCTGTGCGCGCTCCGCCACCACCCGTCCGATCCGCCCGAGGCCGACGATGCCGAGCGTCTTCCCCGTGAGCTCCGTGCCCATGAGGCCCTGCTGCTTCCACGTGCCGGCGCGCGTGCTGCGGTCGGCACGCGGAATGTGGCGCGCGATCGCGGTCAGGAGCGCGATCGCGAGCTCGCCGGTCGTCGTCGTATTGCCCGTCGGCGTGTTCATCACCACGACGCCGCTCTCGGTCGCGGCCGTGCAGTCGACGTTGTCGACGCCGACCCCCGCGCGCCCCACGACCTCGAGCACGTCCGCGGCCTCGATCACGCGGCGTGTCACCTTGGTGGCCGAGCGGACGATCAGCGCGTGCGTGCCGAGCACCGCGCCGCAGAGCTCGTCCTCGGTCAGCCCTGTGCGGACCTCGGGCTCGTAACCGGCCGCCCGGAACACGTCGAGCGCGACGGGGTGCAGCTCGTCGCAGATGAGGATGCGGGTTGCGGGCGGAGCGGGGGACACGTCGGGGACCGGCGGCGTGAGTCGCGGGTCTGGGGTATGGGGGCGATCGGGGATCAGCCGTGCAGGGCGGTTCGGACGAGGAGCTCGAGGTCCGCGGGGTCGACGCGTCCGGCGGCGCGTTCGACCTGGCGCCGCGCGTCCTTGTCGGAGTACCCGACGGACACGAGCGCGGCGAGGGCGTCCTCGAGATTCTGCGAGTGCGTCGGGCCAGGCTCGGCGTCCGTGCCCGGGATGCCCGCGAGCTCCGCCGCGGGCACGAGCTTCGCGACCTTGTCGCGCAGGTCGAGGAGGATCTGCGCGGCGGTCTTCTTACCGACGCCCTTGATCCGCGTGAGGGCCGCGACGTCCTCGCTCACGATCGCGCGCACGAGGTCTTCACGGGAGAGACCGGACAGGATACCCAGGGCCATCGCCGGCCCGACGCCACGGACCGAGAGCAGCACCCGGAAGATGTCGCGGGTCTCGAGGTTGGGGAAGCCGTAGAGGATGTGCGCGTCTTCGCGCACGGTGAGGTGCGTGAAGATCCGCGCCTGGCCGCGCGCCGGGAAGGACATGCCCAGCGGGACGAGGAGCTCGTACCCGACGCCCGCGACGTCGAGGATGAGCCGCGTCGCCGTCCGGGTCCGGACTTCGCCCTCGAGGTACTCGTACACGACTCGCCGGTGAGGCGGCTAGTCGCCCTTGAGCTTGAGGCCGAAGTCGACGAGCTTTTTCTTGAGCTCGAGCAGGGAGGTGACGCCGAAGTTCGGCATGCCGAGCAGCTCTTCCTCCGAGTGTTGGGCGATGTCCCCGATCGTCAAGCAGCCCAGGTTCTCGACGGTGCGGCGGGCCCGGATGGAGAGCTTCAGCTCGGAGATCGACTTCGCCGTGACTTCGGTGGTCTCGGTGCCGGTAGAGGTCGGGGGCTGCGCCTGCTTGGCGATACTCGCCACGGCCTCCTCGCGGGCCATGCCGAGGCGCAGGTTCTTCGACTGCAGGATCTCCTTGATCTCGGTCAGGGACGTCTCGCCGAAGTTCTTGTACGAGAGCAGCTCGGGCTCCGTCTTCTTGACGAGGTCGCCGAGCGTCATGATGTCCATCTTGTTGAGGCAGTTCCGCGCGCGGACGGACAGCTCGAAGTCCGTGATGGGGATCCGGAGGATCTGGTTCAGGCGATCCTCCTTCTTCTCCATGTCCTCGTCGTAGTACATGCACATGCCCGCCTTCGCGTCCTCGAGGTAGAGGCGCGCGCGGCGGTTCATCGGCGCGGTCTTCGTGACGGTGTCGAAGCACGTGGCCGCGTCCTGGTCGCGCCCGAGGTCCTCATAGAGCACGCCGAGGTTCAGGAGCACGTTGCTATCGATGGGCAGCATGCTCGCCAGCGACTGGTAGCACTCGAGGCCGAGCTCCTCGAGCCCCCAGCGCTCAGCGAGGTAGGCGAGGCGGAAGAGGTTGCCGCGGTGGGTGGGATCGACTTCGCGGGCTTCCTCGTACTGCTCCACGGCGAGGTCCCAGTTGCGCTGCAGCTCGGCGACGCGTCCGCGGAGGTAGAGACTCTCGGCACTCGCGGCGAAGGCGGGCGGCGCCTCGGCCAGGCCCGCTTCGAGCGTGGCGAGGGCCTGCTCCTCGTCGCCATCCTGGAGGTCCGCCTCCAGCCGCGCATCGAGCCAGCCGCCGCGCGGCGCGGAGAAATCCGGGTACTCGCGCACGAGCCGTTCGAAGATCGGCACGGCCTCGCGCATACGACCGAGGGACATCAAGGCGTTGGCCCGCGTGAACGAAGCGACGACGTCGCTCTCGTAACGCTCGAGGCGCGCGGCGGCGTTCTCGAACTCACCGACCATCCAGTAGCCGAGGCCCTTCCGGCGGCCCTCGTCGCCCTCGTCCGAGAGTCGCTCGAGCGCGTTGCGGAAGCTCTGATGGTCCTCCTTGCGACCGAAGACGTTGGCGCGCTCCTGCTGGAGCACCTGAAAGCTGGTGATTTCGTCTTGCGCGAGATCGAACGTGGTCATCACGAGAGCGGCCTCCTCGATGCGGATCGGATGGATCGGAGGTGGGGGGTGGGAGCGGCGGCGCGGGGTCCCGGTCGCCGATGATCCGGTAGGCCCCGGCGCACTGGCGCGGGGGGCACCCCTCATTTCGAGGGGAAGACTATAGGACCCGCTGCCCGGGGTCGTCAACCGGGGCCACGGAGTCGTGGGGGGGGGGCTGTCTCCGAGCTGGGACTGGGGCTCGGGGCCGGGGTCGTTCGATCGGCCGTCCGCGGGTCCGGAGCCCAAGCCTTCTCCGTCACTTGCGGTCCACCTTTCACCGAACGGATCCAGGGACCCGTGGGGGCTGCTCCGCGCGCCGGAAGTCCTGAGAACCTCCGGCAGACTATCCCGTCCTCCCCGTCACGGCTGACGGACTGCCCAGGCGTACCCGATGCCACCGCGGAGCGGCGAACCGGCCCTGCCTCGGACCGGGGGATGGCGCGCGATCGTGCGGGCGGAAGTGGCGTACGCGATCCCGGCCGCGGCGATGGCTCTGAGCCCGGCTCGGAGCGAGGCCCCGGAGGCGCCCACATTTTGTTCACGCGCGACGACGTCCCGATGCTCGGTGGGGCGCGACGGAGAGTCCTTTCGAGGTGACGAGGGCCAGAGCTCGAAAACGGCGATCGAGGCGACAGAACCACGTCTAGTAAGGGCCCGTCCGCGAACAAGAGTCACGTTTCGGCGAGCCCTCGTCGTTCCTCCTGAGGAACTTCCCGCCATGTTCAGGCCAATTGCCCGTCCGATGACGGCGCCTTGGCTTCGGGAAGTTCCTCACCGTTCTCTCCCGCCGCCGAACGCCGCCGGAGGGAGGCTGGCAAGGCGCTTTGATTCGTATGCGCTGGATACTCGGAGAGGTAAGCCCCGGTCTGCCGAAGGCAGATCGAGACGACCCCTTTGGGTCGTTCGAAGGGGACCCCCGCAACGCAGCCAGGGGCGACGAGGGCCGGCGAAACGTGACACTTGTTCGCGGACGGGCCC
>SMVQ01000338.1 GCA_004357655.1 Planctomycetota bacterium | reverse complement strand
GCGTCATCGAGGTCGCCCCCGCGCTCGTGGCCGGCGGCTTCTTCGAGCAGGGCGAGGTGCTCCTGCGCATCGACCCGATCGACTACGACCTCGCCGAGAAGGAGGCCGCGATGCGCGTCGCCGGGGCGGAGCTGCGCCTCGCGCAGGAGCTCGCCGACGCCGAGGTCGCGGCGCGGCAGTGGGACAGCGTCCGCGGCGGCGGCACTGCTCCGCCACTCGTCCTGCGCGAGCCGCAGATCGCCGAAGCGCGGGCCGCACGCGTCGCCGCGCAGGCCGCGCTGGAGAAGGCGCGGCGTGACGTCGGTCGGTGCACCATCACCGCCCCGTACGCCGGGCGCGTCCGTGCTGAAGACGTCGATCTGGGCGAATTCGTGCAGCGTGGCCAGGAACTGGCGGTCGTGTACGCGGTGGACTTCGCCGAGGTGCGGCTGCCGCTGCCCGACGCGGATCTCGCGTTCCTCGACCTACCGCTGTCGTACCGCGGCGAGGCGCCGGGCGGTGGGCCGGTCGTCGAGATCGTCGTGCGTTTTGCGGGCGGCGTGCACTCGTGGACGGGCCGCATCGTCCGCACGGAAGGCGAGCTCGACCCCAAGAGCCGGATGGTCGTCGCCGTCGCCCGTGTCATCGACCCGTACGGCCGGAGCGAGGAGCGGGATCGCCCGCCGCTCGCGGTGGGCATGTTCGTCGACGCGACGATCCGCGGCCGCCGGCTCGCATCCGCGGTCAGCCTCCCGCGCGTCGCCATGCGCGGCCCCGATCGGGTGCTCGTCGTCGGCGATGACGATCGCATCGAGATCCGGAGCGTGAAGCCGCTCAAGGCCGAGCGCCATCGGATCATTCTCGCGAGCGGCGTCGAGCCCGGAGAGCGGATCGTCGTCTCCCCCCTCGAGAACTACGTCGACGGCATGGCCGTGCGGGTGCTCGTGCGCGAGCCGGAGCGAGGAGGCGAGCGGTGAAGACCGCTGTCGCGTGGTTTGCGAAAAACCCCGTCGCCGCGAACCTCCTCATGGTGTTCCTCATCGGGGGCGGGCTCTTCACGATCGGCACCGTCAAGATGGAGCTCTTCCCCGAGTTCTCGCTCGACACGGTCTCCGTCCGCGTCGCGTACCCGGGCGCGTCGCCCGAGGAGGTCGAGGAGGGCATCTGCATCCCGATCGAAGAGGAGGTCCACGGCATCTCGGGGGTGAAGGAGGTGCGCTCCTCCGCCTCGGAGGGCCTGGGTATCGTCAGCATCGAGGTCGTCCCGGGCGAGGATCCGCGGCGCGTCCTCGACGACGTGAAGACGCGCGTCGACGCCATCGACACGTTCCCCGACCTGGCGGAGAAGCCGGTGATCGAGGAGCTCCTCCTGCGTCGCCAGGTGCTCAACGTCGCCGTACACGGCCGCGCGGACGAGGCCACCTTGAAGCGTGTCGCGGAGATCGTGCGCGACGAGATCAACGCGCTGGACGGCGTCAGCCAGGTCGAGCTCGCGGGCACACGACCGTACGAGATCTCGATCGAAGTGTCCGAGTCGGCCCTGCGAAGGTACGGCCTCACCTTCGACGACGTGGCCGGAGCGGTGCGACGGTCGTCGCTCGACCTGTCGGGCGGTTCGGTGAAGACCAGCGGCGGCGAAGTGCTCCTGCGCACCATCGGTCAGGCGTACGTGGGCGAGGAGTTCGACCAGGTCGTCGTCCGGACACACCCGGATGGGACGCGCATCCTCCTGCGCGACATCGCCACCGTGGTCGACGGCTTCGAGGACACGGACCAGTCGGCGACGTTCAACGGGCTCCCGGTCGCGATGGTGCAGGTCTTCCGGATCGGAGACGAGAGCGCCCTCGCGATCTCGGCGGCCATCCACGAGTACATCGAGGGGGCGAGCGCGCGCCTGCCCGAGGGGATCAGCCTCGAGGTCTGGCAGGACAACGCGGTATGGCTCGCGAGCCGCCTCGATCTGCTCCTCAGGAACGGGCTCCAGGGCCTGATCCTCGTGTTCCTCGTGCTCGCTCTGTTCCTGCGGTTCCGCCTGTCCTTCTGGGTCACGCTCGGCATCCCCATCTCGTTCGCGGGCGTCCTCTTCGTCATGCCGCAGCTCGACCAGTCCGTGAACATGCTGTCCTTGTTCGCGTTCATCCTCGTGCTGGGGATCGTCGTGGACGACGCGATCGTCGTCGGCGAGAGCATCTACCAGGAGCACGAGCGGGGCCACACCGGCGAGGCGGGGGCGGTGCGAGGCGTGCTCGCCGTTTCGGTCCCCGTCGTGTTCGCCGTCCTGACGACCATAATCGCCTTCGTGCCGATCCTGTACCTGCCGGGCGCGCTCGGCAAGTTCTTCGCCGTCATCCCCGTCATCGTCATCCCCGCGCTGCTCTTCTCGCTCGTGGAGTCCCAGCTCATTCTGCCCGCGCACCTCGCGCACGAGTCGTCGTTCGGCCAGCGGCTGGCGCGCGTCGCGCCCTTCTCGTGGTGGGTCCGCTTCCAGGCCCGTGTCGCGCGCGGGCTCCAGGCCTTCCGCGACCGCGTCTACGCCCCGTCGCTCGCCTTCGCGCTCGAGTGGCGCTACCTCACCCTGGCCGCCGGGATCGGGGTCCTCATCGTGACCGCCGGAATCGTCCAGGCGGGGAAGGTCCGGTTCATCTACTTCCCCGACGTCGAGGGCGACATCCTCGCGTGCCAGGTCACGATGCCGCAGGGCACACCCGCCCACGTGACCGAACGCGCCGTCCGTCAGATCGAGCGCGCCGGCCAGACACTTCGCGCGGAGCTCGAGGGCAACGGCTCCAGCTCAGGCGACAAGGTCTTCAAGAACGCCCTCGCGTCCGTCGGCACGCAGCCCTACCTCGCCGCACTCCAGGAGATCCAGAACGTCGGCTCGGGCATCGTGGGCGCGCACTACGGCGAGGTCGTCGTCGAACTCGTGCCGGGCGAGGAGCGCGAGGTCGCGTCGCTCGAGCTCGTCAACCGCTGGCGCGAGCTGTGCGGCCCCATCCCAGGCGCTGTCGAGGTCTCGTTCAACGCCGCCGTCATGTCGGCCGGCGCGCCGATCCACTTCCAGTTCACCGGCCGCGACATCACGTCTCTGCGCGAGGCCGCGAACGAGCTGAAGGCGAGCCTCGAAACCTACGAGGGCGTCGTCGACGTCACGGACTCGTTCCGCGGCGGGAAGGAGGAGCTGGTGCTCGACATCCTGCCCGCCGCCGAGGCGCTCGGGCTCTCGCGTTCCGACCTCGCGCGCCAGGTGCGCCAGGGTTTTCACGGCGAGGAAGCGCAGCGGATCCAGCGTGGGCGCGACGACGTGAAGGTCATGGTCCGCTACCCGCTGGCGGACCGGCGCACCCTGCACAGCCTGGAACGGATGCGGATCCGCACACCGCAAGGGGTCGAGGTCCCCTTCTCAGCGGTCGCCCGGGTCGAGTCGCGGCGCGGGTACGCGACCATCCAGCGGAACGACCGGAAGCGCACCGTGAGCGTCATGGCCGACGCCGACCTCGCGGTGACGAGCCCGAACGAAGTCGTCCGCTCCATCCAGACGGACGTCCTCCCGGGTCTCCTCGCGCGCTACCCGGGCGTGACCTGCAGCCTCGAGGGACAGAGCTCGGACCAGGCGGAGACGCTGATCGCGATGGCGCGCTACTTCCTGATAGCGCTGCTCGCGATGTACGGCCTCATGGCGATCCCGTTCCGCTCCTACCTGCAGCCGGCGATCATCATGTCGGCGATCCCCTTCGGCCTGGTCGGCGCCGTATTCGGTCACATGATCATGGGCCGCGACCTCTCGATGATCTCGGTGCTCGGCCTCGCGGCCCTCGCGGGCGTCGTTGTGAACGACAGCCTCGTACTGGTCAACTTCGTGAATAACGAACGCGACTCCGGCCGGACCGTCGTGGAGGCGGCGCGCGTGGCCGGGATCGCGCGCTTCCGACCGATCGTCCTCACGTCGCTCACCACGTTCGCCGGGCTCACGCCGCTCCTCCTCGAGAAGAGCGTGCAGGCCCAGTTCCTCATCCCCATGGCGATCTCGCTCGCGTTCGGGGTGCTGTTCTCGACGCTCGTCTCGCTCGTGCTCGTGCCCTCGGGCTACCTGATCCTCGAGGACCTGAAGCGCATCCCGCGCTGGCTGTACGGGCCGGAGCCGGAACCGGTGCCGGCGGGCGACGCGAGCTGAGCGACGCTTCAGAGACCGAACGTCACGCTCAGACCGTCCGACAGATCGAAGAACGCCCCGCCGGCCGCAGGGTCGCGGAACCAGGCCTGGAAGTTCCAGGTGGAGCCCGCGGTGATCTGCGTCAATGCGCTAGGCGGGCTCGTGTTGTCGAGCGGGAAGGTCATGACGTTCCCGGTCGCGTTGACGACGTCCAACCGACCGATCGGGCCGGCGATGCACAGCGTGCCGTTGCCGAAGGGGATGCTCACCTGCAGGGGCCCGTAGAAGAAGACGCCGGGTTGATCGGGCACATATTCGGCGCGCAGCAGGAGGACGTTCGCGGCCACGCCGGCGCTGCCGGTGGCGGAGATCGAGGCCGAGGCGCCGGTCGAGTTGGCGCCGGCGGTGCAGTAGGTCGTGCCCAGGCCGAGGTCGAACACGTAGGCCGCGCCGGAAAATGGGGCGCTGTAGTCGCCTTGATTGCCGTTCACGCCGGTCGCGTTGCTGGATTCCCAGGGCGCCCCGACCACCACCGTGTCGCCCGATACTGCAACGGACTCGCCGAAACGCGCTGCGGCGTTGGAGGCCTTGAGATACGCCTGTTGGCTCCAGCTCGTATCGCTGCGCACGAACACGTAGGCCGCGCCCGCTTCTGATGCGCTGTTGTCGCCCTGGTTCCCGTTTACACCGGTGGCGCTGCTGTCTTCCACATTTGCGCCAACCACCACCGTGTTGCCCGATACTGCAACGGACCAGCCGAACTGGTCACTCGCATCGGTGTTGGAAGCCTTGAGGTAGGCCTGCTGGCTCCAGCTCGTACCGCTACGCACGAACACGCACCCCAAGACCGTCAAGGCCATGGCCGGCATCGGCGTGTGCCTGCAACGGGCGGGACGCTTCGAGGACGCCGGTCCCCTACTCGCGGAGGCCCTCGACTACGCGCTCGACCGCTGGGGCGAGAGTCATCCAACCACGTTCTTGTACATGCACAACTACGCCTTCCAACTCTGGGGGGAAGGCGACTTGGAAGGAGCAGAAAGCCTCTTTCGCGACTGCATCGCGGTGGGCCGCGAGCTCGAGCCGGAGCCGCGAGACAGCATTCTGCTGGCCGAGCTCAACCTCGGCGAGATGCTCATGGAGCTCGAGCGGCTCGACGAGGCGCACGAACTTCTGACGACGGCACACCTGGGACTGACGTCGCTCTTCGACGACTCGCATCCGCTCGCGCTGCGAGCATCCGAGAGCCTCGATGAGCTCGCGGCGGCGCGCGATCGCACGGCGGCCAGGGACGGTTGAGTGCCGTGGTCCCGCCCGACGCACTCACGGAGTGAAGGTGATCTCCAGCCCGTCGGTCAGATGGCCCGCCCCGCAGTGGTCGCGGTGCCAGGCCTGGAAGTTCCACGTCGAGCCCGCCGTGATCGGGAAGGGCGCGAACGCAGGCGCATCGAGATCCACCTGCATCCCGATGTAGTTCGAGCTGTAGAAGAAGCTGAAGCCGATCCGGTTGCCCGGACCGGCGACGCAGATGAAGTTGTTCCCGAAGGGCGTCTGGACCTGGTCGAGACCGTACTGGAACACACCCGGGTTCTGGGCCGGTCCCGCGAACAGGAACAGGTCGTTCGCGGAAATGCTCGTGCTCCCGAAGGCGGACATGAGCGGGGGTAGGCCGAAGCAGCTCGGAGTGGTCGCGCAATAGTTGGTGCCGATCGAGGCGCCGCCGCAGGTCGAGAAATCGTCGATCGCGGTGACTCCGGCGCCCTCGTTCGAGAACTGGATACGCGAGATGCGATGCGTTGCATCGCCGGCGACGACGTGCACCCACGCATCCGCGCGGCCATTGAATCGCGCGACGAAGGCGCCGAACATGTCGAAGAGGCGCACCTGGCTCGCGACCGAGGCGCTCTCGTCGCGGAGCCAGAACTCGACGTGCACGGTCGGAAACGTGTGCACGCTCGCGTGCTCCTGGAACAACCACGCGTTCGTGCCGGTGTGGCTGAGCCCCGGCGGGGCGACGGCCGCCGCTCCGCCCTCGAAGCCCGTGAAGCGCGGGTGGCTCCCGAGCCGGATGAAGCCCGAGTCGTCGAGGAACTCGAAGCTCGTGACGAGGTCGTTCGCGGTTGCGCTCGCCTGAAAGAGCAGCGCGAAGAGAGCGAGGGTGAGCACTCTGGGATTCATCATCGTCCTCTCCTTGGGGCAGCGGGTAGCGGCGGCGGGTTCAGACGCGGGGGCGACGCCCTGAGTTCCTGCGAAAGGTCCTTTGTGCCCGTGACGTACAATCCCGCCACTTCTCGCTGCGCCGCGCCCCTCTCCGGCGGACAGGAACGAAGCGGAAATGATGCCCGGGCAGCCACGCAAGGCGCTGCTCACCGACTCCCGGCACGGATCCCCCCATGAATTCGCCTTCGAAGCACCTGCGGCTCGCCGCCCTCGCCCTCGCGGGCGCCGCCTCCTTCTCGGCTTGCACGATCGTCCGCGTGCGGCAGGCCGGCAGCCCGCCCCAGATTCGCGGTAGCGGCCTCATCGACGGTTTCTTGGGCTTTGGCATGCCCGAGATTGGCGATCCGCTCGAGATCCAGTTCCTCCAGAACGATCTCAGCATCGGGATCAACCTCTTCAACCTGCTGCGCGTCGAGATCGGGGGCCTCGGCTTCGCGCTCGCGCTCGGGCCGGTGCAGGTCGGGCTGGGCACGCTCTTCTACGAGCCCGAACCGGTGCCGTACCCCCCCGACACTGGACCGGACGACGTCCAGGTCGAGTACGTCCAGATCGAAGAGGTCGGGGACGACGCGCTCGAAGTCGACGAGCTCGACGAGGACGGCTGACCCGACGCGCCGCAGCGTCGCGCGGTGTCAGTGAGCACCGTCGAGCAGCGCTTCCAGTTCCGCGCGTGTCGGGAGTGCAGCCTGTGCGCCGTCCCGCGTCGTGGCGAGGGCGCCCGCCGCGCACGCCGGCCGCAACGCGGCAGCGAGCGTCGCGCCGCGGGCGAGCTCGCACGCGAGCGCCCCGACGAAGGCGTCCCCCGCTCCGACAGCGTCGCGCACTTGCACGGCGCACGGGGCCTGGCGGCACACTCTGCCGTCCGCGAACGCGAGCGCACCACGAGCGCCGAGCGTCATGACGACGGCGCGCGGCCCGAGTTTCGCGAGCGCCTCCACCTGAGCTTCGGCCGGTCCCTCGCTGCCCGCGATCTGCGCTCCTTCGCCCTCGTTGACGACGAGCACATCGAGCGATTCGAGGATCGTCGCGGGGAGCTCGCGGGCGGGCGCCGCGTTCAGGAGCACGCGCGTGTCTGCCTCGCGCGCGATGCGGATCGCTGCTTCGAGCGACTCGACCGGCGTCTCGAGCTGCGCGACGAGCCACGCGGCGGAACGAATGGTCTCCGCGGCGGCTGCGACGTGCCGCGGATCGAGCCGCGCGTTCGCACCGGGCGCGACCACGATCGTGTTCTCGCCGCTGTCGTCCACGGTGATGAGCGCGACGCCCGTCGGGGCCGCGGAGCTCACGCGCACCTCGGGCCGAATCCCCGCGCGCTCCAGCTCGCCCACGAGCGCGCGGCCGAAGCCGTCGTCGCCCACGCAACCGATGAGCGCGACCCGCGCGCCGAGGCGCGCGGCGGCGACGGCCTGATTCGCGCCCTTCCCGCCCGCGAGCTGGCGCCACGGTCCGCCGAGCAGGGTCTCGCCCGGCACCGGAAGCCGCGGCGCACGGACGACGAGGTCCATGTTGATCGAGCCGAGGACGCAGACGTCGACGGCGCTCATCCGTCCGCCCCGTGCCTCGTATCGAACATGAGGCGCGCGAGTATACCGGCCCGCGGTGGCGCACCAGGGGGCGTTGTGAGCGCCGGCGCGCGTCGCATTGGAGACACGCGAGCGGGCATCCGGCTCGAGACTGTGCTTCCCTGGCGCCCCATCACCCCCGTCCCCCAGAGCGATGAGCGACGAACGAATCGGCGGCGTCCGGTACCAGAAAGCGCAGGACGAGTACTTCGCGCGGCGGACCCTGCGGCGCCACGCCAGAGTCTGGTCCTCGTGGGCGCTCGGCGTCGGGGCGGTGATCTCCGGGGACTTCTTCGGCTGGACTTCGGGCTCGCCGTCGGTGGGTTCGGAGAGCTCGTGATCGCGACGGCCGTCGTGACCGTGATGTACCTCGGCCTGTGCGACTCGATCGCCGAGATGTCCCCGGCGCTCCCGCACACGGGCGGGGCCTACTCCTTCGGGCGCACGGCGATGGGACCGTGGGGCGGATTCGTCACGGGGCTCGCGGAGAACATGGAGTACGTGCTGACGCCGGCGGTCATCGTCGTCGGCATCGGCGGGTACCTCGGCGCGGTCTTCGGCACGCCCGAGGCGTTCGCGCCGGCATGGTGGCTCCTCGCCTACGTCGCATTCGTCGGGCTGAACGTCTGGGGCGTCTACTTCCCGAAGTGGCTCTCCCTGACGCACAGGCGACGCGAAACTCCCCACGTCGCGCTCGTGACGGGCGCGGTCATCGGCTTCCTCGTCGCGCTCGCCCTGCACTTCACCCCGCGGGACGGACCGGTCGGCGCCGCGCTCCTCAACATGGCCGTGTTCGGCGCGGTGATCGCCTACGTCATGCAGATGCTGGCGTTCGTGCTCCTGCGCCGACGACTCCCGCACATCGAGCGACCCTACCGGAGCCGCGCCGGAGTCACGGGCGCGGTCCTGTCCGGTGGCATCGCCCTGGTCGTCCTCCTGTACCTGCTCGCGCAGGAGGGCTACCGCGCGGCCATCGTCGGCTGTATCGCCTGGTTCCTCGTCGGACTCATCTACTTCGCCGTATTCGGGAGGCGGCACCTCGTCCTCTCGCCCGAGGAGGATCTTGCCCTCCGTAACCGTCAGTGATGACCCGCGTGACTCCTACCCGGTCATCGCTGACGGTCACGCCAACGCGTCCAGGCCGCCGCCATTCGCTCGACGCGCTCCGGCTGCTCCGCCGCCAGGTTGCGCATCTCCGTCCGGTCGGCTGAGATGTCGTAGAGTTCCCACGGACCGCCGTGGCTCACGAGCTTCCACGCGCCCTCGCGCACGGCCTTGCCCTGCGACCACGCCCAGAAGAGCGGCGCCGCGCGCCGGAGCGGCTCGCCCGCGAGTAGCGGTAGCAGGCTCGCGCCGCGCATGGGCACGACCAGCGCGCCACTGTGCTCGGTCGGGTACTGCGCACCGGCGAGGTCGACGAGCGTCGCCATGATGTCGACGAAGTGCACGGGCTCCCGCACGAAGCCGCCCACCGCGGCGATCCCGCGCGGCCAGTGGACGATCAGGGGCGTGCAGATGCCGCCCTCGTAGCTGTGGTTCTTGAACTTGCGGAACGGCGTGTTGGAGACGTTCGCCCAGTTCCGCTTCACGGAGGTCCAGCGCGTCATCGTCCCGATCTCGCCCTCGCCGATGTCGACGACATCCGCCGAGCCGCCGTTGTCGGAGGCGAAGAGCACGAGCGTGTCCTCGAGCTCACCGAGCTCCTCCAGCTTCGCGAGCAGCGCGCCCACGTTGCGGTCGAGGCGATCGACCATCGCGGCGTAGACCTCCATCCGCCGCGCCTCCTCGCGCCGCTCCGCGGCCGACAGCGCGTCCCAGTCGCCGAATTCCGCGTCCGAGAGCGTCGTGCCCGCGCTGTACAAGCCCAGCTCGCGCTGCCGCGCCCAGCGCGCCGCCCGCGTCGCCTGCCAGCCGGCGTCGTAGCGGCCCGCGTAACGCGCGATGTCCTCGGCCGGCGCCATCAGAGGGTCGTGCGGCGCGGTGTAGGCGACGTACAGAAAGAACGGCGCCGCCTCGTCCGCGTACTCGTCGAGGTAGGCGAGCGCACGCTCCGTGAAGGCGTCGGTCGTGTAGAAGTCCCGCTCCTTCGGCGTGTACGGCTCGAGCGTCTCACCGTCGATGCACCACGCCCGGTTCGGGCGCTTCTGGGCCG
>SMVQ01000337.1 GCA_004357655.1 Planctomycetota bacterium | reverse complement strand
GGCGGGAGGACCCCTGCGGCTCTTCATCAACCACGAGGGCGAGCGACGGTCGTGGGCCCGGTTCCGCGTCGTCGGACAGGGGGCCAACACGGCTGCGATCGGCGCGACCGTCGACGTGCGCGTCGGGTCCGTATGGCGCACGCGCGAGGTGATGAGCGGCACCGGGTTCAAGTCGCAGAACGACCTCGCCCCGCACTTCGGCCTGGGATCGGCCACGCTCCTCGACGAGGTCACCGTCACGTGGCCGGGCAGAGCCACGCGGAGGCTCACGGACTACCCCGCGGGCGCGACCTGGACGCTCTACCCACCCGAACGGCTCGGGGACGCGGACGGCGACGGCGACTTCGAGCTCGACGACTTCTTCGCGCTCTTCGACTGCCGCGGCGGGGTCGTCACGCCGGGCTGCGAAGCCGCGGACCTCGACGGCGACGCGGACGTCGACCAGGACGACCTCGTCGCGTTCCTCGCGCTGTTCGATGGGCCGCTCGCCGACTGCAATCGGAACGGCGTCGTCGACCTCGTGGAGATATTCACGGGCACGGCGCACGACGGCGACCGCGACGGGCTCCTCGACGAGTGCGAGTGCCGGGTCAGCTTCCACTGCCCGCCCGCCCCTAACTCCGTGGGCAGGGGTGCCGAGATCGGGCTCTCGGGCAGCTCGAGCGTCGCCGCGAACGACCTCGTGCTCGATGCGGGACCGTGTCCGCCGGGCCGGTTCGGCGCCTTCTTCTACGGACCGGATCGCGCGGCGGTTCCGTTCGGCGACGGCTGGCTCTGCGTGGGCGGCGGAATCCACCGCCTTCCCACGGTGATCGTGGACGGGCTCGGCACGGCGATCCAGGCGCTCGACCTCACCGCGCGGCCCGACGTCATCACGCCGGGCAGCACATGGAGCTTCCAGCTCTGGTACAGGGACCCGGGGGGCCCGGGGGGCACGGGGTTCAATCTCTCGAGCGCCGTCGTGATCAGGTTCTGCCCCTGAGCGCGCGCGCCCGGCGGGCGCGACGCCTCCGCGGGGGACGGGGACCGGGAGCCGCGGATCGCGCGAAAAGCCGATCGCGCCAGGCTTTCCCGCGGCCGCGCCGCACGGACTCCACGTTCCTCTTGCAAACACTCCCGGGGGAGCTACGCACGGTCCTCCAGACAACCCTCCGCCCGGTCCCGCGGCCCTGACAGCCGGCCCGCGAGCCTCCCGCTCCACTGCGTCATGACCCTCCTCGTCTGCCTCGCACTCCTTGCTCTCGCCGGCACGCTCCTGTTCTGCGGACGGGCCTTCACGGCCTGGGTCCTGCCGGTCAGCCTCGGACTGGGCTTCTGGTGGACCCGCGTCGAGTCGCTCCCGTTCCTGTGGTGGATCGCGGCCCTCCTGTTCGCCGCGCTGGTCCTCTTGTTCGGCCTGCCGAGCCTGCGCCGCGCGCTCGTCACGCGCCACGTGCTGCGCGCGATGGCGCCCATCTTCCCGACGATGAGCGCCACGGAGCGCACGGCGCTCGAGGCCGGCACCGTGTGGTGGGACGCCGACCTGTTCTCGGGACGCCCGCGGTGGAAGAAGCTCCTGAAGCACAGCGGACCGGGCCTCTCGGAGCGCGAGCAGGCGTTCCTCGACCGCGAGGTCGATGAGGTGTGCGCCATGGTCGACGGCGAGGTCGTCGACCAGCTTGGCGATCTGCCGGCCGAGGTGTGGAGCACCCTCAAGGCGAAGGGCTTCATGGGCCTGATCATCCCGCAGTCGTACGGCGGGCTCGGCTTCTCGGCCGAGGCGATCTCGGCCATCGTCACGAAGGTCTCGAGCCACAACATCACGCTCGCCATATCGGTGATGACGCCGAACTCGCTCGGCCCGGCGGAGCTCCTGCTGCACTACGGTACGGAGGCCCAGAAGGAACGGTTCCTGCCGCGACTCGCGCGCGGGGAGGAGCTCCCCGCGTTCGCGCTCACCGAACCAGGCGCCGGCTCGGACGCTACTGCGATGACGAGCTCCGGCGTGGTCGAGCGTGGCGAGTGGGAGGGCGCGGAGGTCCTCGGCGTCCGGTTGAACTGGGACAAGCGCTACATCACGCTCGCGCCGATCGCGACGCTCCTCGGGATGGCATTCAAGCTCCGCGACCCCGACCACCTGCTGGGGGACGAGGAGTCGCTCGGCATCACCTGCGCCCTGGTCCCGACCCACTTGCCGGGCGTCGAGCAGGGCCGGCGGCACGATCCGCTAGGGATCAAGTTCCTGAACGGACCGACGACCGGCAAGGACGTCTTCATCCCGCTCGACCACCTCATCGGCGGCCCGGCCATGGTCGGTCAAGGCTGGCGGATGATCATGGACTGCCTGTCGGCCGGGCGCTCGATCTCGCTGCCCGGGCTCGCGTGCGGGGCGGCGAAGTCGACCTGTCGCGCCCTATCCGCGTACGTGTTGATCCGCGAGCAGTTCGGCATGCCGCTCGCGCGCTTCGAGGGTGTCGAGGAGGCGCTCGGGCGGATCGCGGGGAAGACCTGGCTCATGGACGCCGCGCGGCGCATGACGGCCCAGGCGGTGGCCTCGGGCGAGAAGCCGTCCGTGGTCTCCGCCATCGTGAAGGCTTACCTGACGGAGGGCATGCGCGACGTGGTGAACGACGCCATGGACGTGCAGGGCGGCGCGGCGATCTCGCGCGGACCGCGGAACGTGCTCGCGCGCCTGTACCAGTCGATCCCGATCGGCATCACGGTCGAGGGCGCGAACATCCTCACGCGGACGCTCATCATCTACGGGCAGGGCGTGATCCGCTGCCATCCCTACGCGTTCGCGGAGATGGAGGCGGCGCGGAACGACGACCTGAAAGCGTTCGACCGGGCGTTCTGGAAGCACGTCGGGTTCATATCCACCAACGTGGCGCGCACGATGCTCCTCGCCTGGACGGGCGGCCGGCTGGCCCGCGCCCCCATCTCCGGGCCGGCGGCGCCGTACTTCAGGCGCCTCTCGCGGCTGAACGCGGCATTCGCCGTCGTCTCCGACACGGCGATGGCCACGATGGGCGCTGAGCTGAAGCGCAGGGAGCGTCTCACCGGTCGGCTCGCCGATTGCCTCGCGTGGATGTACCTCGCTTCGGCCAGCCTCAAGCGTTACGTCGACGACGGGCAGCAGGAATCGGACCTGCCCTTCCTGCGCTGGAGCTGCGACCTCGCGCTGCACGAGATCCAGGCGGCCCTGCACGGATTCATCCGGAACATGCCGAACCGGATCGCGGCGGTCGGCCTGCAGCTCATGGTGTTCCCGCTAGGAAAGCATTTCCACCCCCCCACCGACCGGCTCGCGAGCCAGGTCGTGCACGCCATGCTCGGGAACGACGAGTCCCGGGACCGGCTCACCGCCGGGATCTACATGCCGCCGCCCGACTCGCCCGGGCTGGGAATGCTGGAGCACGGCCGAGACCTGCTGATGGCAGCCCGCGGCCCGCGCGAGAAGCTCCACGCGGCCGTCAAGGCCGGCAAGCTCGCCCCGGCCGGCGACCTGGAGCTCGCACGGGAAGCGAGGAACCGGGACATTCTTTCCGAGGAGGAGGCCGCAACCGTCCGCCGCGCGCTCGAGGCACAGGCCGACCTGATCCAGGTGGACGCCTTCGACCTCGAGGCGTACCTCGCGCGCTGCGGCGCCTGACGCACCCCCGCTCGTGGCTGACCGGAAGAAGACGAGCTAGGAACGGAAGCAGGCATAGCAGACATAGCAGGAAGACAGGAAGGGCAGGAAGGGAACGGAACCGGAACGGAGGGGAGGGGGGGGGAGAGGAAGGAAGGGAACGGCCTTGTTTTCACACCTCTTGGTTCTAGCTCTTCTAGCTCGGTTGCTTCCTCTCCCCCCCCCCTCTATCCCCCCTCCCCTCCGTTCCGTTCCCTTCCTGCCCTTCCTGCCTTCCTAGCTCTTCCGGAAATCCGGGTTCCTACCTTCCTGTGACGGGACCGAGCAACGACGGCCTAAAGGCGCCGGCGCATACCGGTCGATCTGACACTCGGTCGTCGTACATATGCCCCCAGGCACAGATTCCATGGCGAGATACAAACGCAAGATCAAGCTGATCAAGCCCCGCTTCCAGCTCAAGCTGACGATGGTGTTCGTCGGCTTCTCGGCGCTATCACTGCTGCTGCAGTTCGTGCTGTTCACGAGCAGCCTCACGGAAGCCGCGCTCGTGCTGCCACAGGACGGCGCGATCCTCATGGAGCAGACGAGCGCGCTCCTGATGAAGGTCATCTTGACCTCATGCCTGCTGTTCCTCCCGTTGATCTTCATGGTGGGGATCCTCACGACGTTCAAGATCGCCGGTCCGCTCTATCACTTCGAGCAGTTCCTGAACGCGGTCCACCGCGGGGAGAAGCCCGCCGACTGCAAACTCAGGAGCGGCGACGATCTCCACGACTTCTGCGACCTCTTGAATCGCGTCACGGCGCCGCTGCGCGTGAAGGACCGAGCGCTGCCAGAGGCTGGCGACCTGGACGAGATCCCCTCGATCGTCTCCGAAGCGCCGGCGGAGGTCCCCTCCGGGCTCGAACCAACCGACGCCCGAACGGCTTGACCCCGAAGCCCTGCTCTTGAAGGCCTCGCCCCCCCCGCGCGTCCCGGTATTCCGCCCTCATGTCCCTCAGAACCAGGACCCTCCTCGTCCTCGCGACGGCCGTCCCCGCCTACTGTGCGGCGGCCTTCCTGATTCAGGGTACCGTGATTTCTTCGACGATCGCCGTCGTCACCGTCGTTCTCATCGCTCAGGTACTGCTGATGCAGGTGGCGGTGATCGCGCCGATCCAGTCCCTCGTACGGCGGGTACGCGCCGCGCGCGGAGGCGCCCAAGCCGATGGGGCTTGCGAGCTCGAGGTCCTGACGCGCACGTTCGACGACTTGTGCGAAGCGGTCGAACGGTCGCGCGTGGAGGCGGCGCAGGCTTCGAAGGGCGCGGGGATGTCCGAGATCGCAACCGGCATCCTCCATAACGTGGGCAACGTGCTGAACAGCGTGACGGTGACGGCGTCGTTGCTCTCCGACCGCGTGAACGACCTGGGAATCTCAGACCTCGACGACGTCATCGAAGTCCTCCGGGAACACGCGGACGACCTCGCCGGGTTCATCGCCGAGGACCCCAAGGGCAAGCATCTTCAGCCCTACCTCACCTCCCTCTCCGTACACCTCGGCAAGCGGCAGAAGGAGATGATCCGCGAGGTCCACACGCTCGAGACCAGCATCGAACACATCCGCCGGCTCGTTACCGCGCAGCAAGGCTTCGCCGCCAGCTCGGCTTCCAAGGAAGCCGTCTCACTACCCGACCAGATCGACGAGGCCCTCACCATCAGCGAGCGGGCGCTCCGTATGGAAGTGGAGATCGATGTCATCAAGGAGTACGGCGACGAGCCGCCCGCCCTGGTCGACAAGCACTGGCTCCTCGGGATCCTCGTCAACCTGATCCAGAACGCGCGCCAGGCGCTCCGCGACCACGATGCCCCGCACAAGGTCCTCCGGATCAGCGTGACCCGTCCGAGCGACGCCGCCCTCCGTATCTCGGTCACCGACAACGGAGTCGGGATCCTGCCCGCCAACCTGGGGAAGCTCTTCACGCACGGGTTCACGACGAAGACGGACGGGCACGGATTCGGTCTCCACACGTCCGCGATCGCCGCGGGCGAGATGGGGGGATCCCTGACCGCCAGCAGCGCCGGCGTCGGGCTCGGAGCCACGTTCGTCCTCGAGCTCCCCGTACAGGCTCCTCACGCGAAGGAGCGAGCGAGATGAAGGCGGACGAGAACCGCAGGATCCTCGTGATCGACGACAACGAGGCGATCCACGAGGACTTCCGGAAGATCCTCGAGAAGCCGGGCCAGTCGTCGACTGCGCTCGCCGACGCGAAAGCCGCTTTCTTGGGCTCGGAAGCCGTGCCCGTCACCGAGCAGCCGGACGGCTTCGAGATCATCTCCGGCTTCCAGGGACAGGAGGGGTACGACCTCGTCCGCGCATCGATCGCCCAGAAGGAACCCTTCGCGATGGCGTTCGTCGACGTGCGGATGCCCCCCGGGTGGGACGGTATCGAGACGATCGAGCACATGTGGAAGGTGGACCCCGGCCTACAGGTCGTCATCTGCACGGCGTTCGCCGACTACTCCTGGGATCAGATGGTCCGGAAGCTCGGGCGATCGGACAAGCTCCTGATCCTGAAGAAGCCGTTCGAGCCCATCGAGATCTGTCAGCTCGCGAGCGCGCTCACGGCCAAGTGGAACGCCGCGCAACACGAGCAGCACCTCATCTCGGAGCTCACGGCAGCGGAGCTGACCGCTCGCGCGTACGCCGCGTCCCTGCAGACGATGAACAGCGCGCTCGAGACGGCCAAGGCGACGGCCGACAAGGCCTCGGAGCTCAAGACGCAGTTCCTCGTGCACTTGTCCGATGAGATCCACAGGAACCTCGACGGCATCCTGGGAAGTATCGACAACCTGCGCGCCCCAGACGATGCATCGGAAACGAAGCTCGAACACCTCGACGTCATCCTGGGCGCGAGCCACCACATGATCCGGGCCATCGATCAGATCCTCGACTTCACGATGATCGAGTCGGGTCAGGTCCAGGTGGAGATCAGCACCTGCTCCCCACTGACGATCGCCGAGGGCGTCGCGCACGACCTCGGGGACTTCGCCCGCGAGAAGAGCCTCAGCCTCCAGGTCGACGTCGCCGGTCCCATCCCCGAGACCATCCAGACGGACGAGTCGCGGCTGCGGGAGATCATCTACAACCTCGTCCAGAACGCCATCCGGTTCACGGAGGAGGGCTCGGTCCGCATCCAGCTCGACACGGTCCAGACCGACGACTGGAACCGGCCGAACCTCCGCTTCCAGATCATCGACACGGGCATCGGCGTCCCGCTCGAGCACCAGGGCAACCTCTTCGAGCCGTTCTTCCGCCTCCGGGACCCCGGGGGGGGCGAGGCCGCGGGCACGGGTCTGGGACTCACGCTCGCGAAACGCCTGGCGCGCCTGCTCGGAGCGGAAATTTCCATCGGCAGCCTGCCGGACCAGGGCAGCACCTTCACGCTCACGCTGCGCGTGAGTACGGCACCGGCTTCGTCTCCGGCGGACGTCGCCCTTCCCGCTACTCCTCGCCGCCGCGGCGGTGAGGCGTAGCGGCGAGAGCGACGTCCGCCGGGGATGAGTCCGGTTCCGTCAGGACCGTCAGGAATCGCTCGGCCTGCTCCGGCGGCACCGGCGGGCTGAACAGGTAGCCCTGCACTTCGTTGCATTTGAGGACCTGGAGGAAGGCGAGTTGGCTCTCGTCCTCCACTCCCTCGGCGACGACGTTCAGCTTCAGGCTGTGCCCCATCAGGATGATCGAGGTCGCGATGGCTGCGTCGTCGGGGCTCGACGTCACGTCGCGGACGAACGACTGATCTATCTTCAGTGAGTCGATCGGAAAGCGTTTCAGGTAGCTGAGAGAGGAGTAGCCCGTCCCGAAGTCATCGATCGAGAGCTGGATCCCGGAGCGCTTGAGGCTCTTCAGCCGATCGATCGTCGAGTCGACGTCGTTCATCAGCATGCTCTCGGTCAGCTCCAGCTCCAGCCAGCTGGGGTCGTAGCCGACCTCGGCGAGGATCCCATTCACGTCATCGACGATGCTGGGCTGGTGGAACTGGACGGCCGACAGGTTCACCGACATCCGGATGGGCTGGAAACCACGCTTCTGCCAGAGCCGGGCCTGCATGCACGCCGTCCGGAGGACCCACTTGCCGATGGGCACGATGAGCCCCGTCTCCTCGGCGAGCGGGATGAATTGTGCCGGCGAGACCATGCCGAGCTGCGGGTGCTTCCAGCGAATGAGCGCCTCGAAGCCCACCACGCGGCGGCTCGGGAGCTCGAGCCGGGGCTGGTAGTAGACGAGGAACTCCTCGCGCTCGAGCGCCTGCCGGAGGCTGTTCTCGAGGGTCAAGCGCTCGAACGCCCAGCGGCTCATCGAGGCCGTATAGAACTGCAGGTTCCCGCGACCCTCCTGGCGGGCGCAGTACGCCGCGGTCTCGGCCATGTCGATCAGGTCCCGCGCCCCGTCGCCGTCCGTGGGGAAGGAGGCGATGCCGATGCTCACCGACGGCCTGGTATCGCGACCGTCGATGACGACGGCCGGCTCGAGGACCTCGAGGATCCTGGTCCCGAGCTTCGCGGCGTCCTGGACGCGGTCCAGATCGGGGAGGAGCACGGCGAAGCGCGTCGGAGCGATCCGCCCGACGAGGATCTCGCCGCAAGCCGGCCCCGGGAGCTCCATTTCCTCGAACTGGAGCACCGCGCGCCGGATACGGCCAGGGACCTCGGACGAGACGTAGTCCTCGATGCGGGCGGGATGCAGGTCGCTCCTGGCACTCCCGTCCCGGCACTCGAAGTCCAGATCGATGGCCAGGATCGCCACGTGCTTGCCGTCGGCGCGGGCCGCGGGAATGGATTTGGACGCGAGCTCGAGGAACTCCGTCGCGTCGACCAGGGGCTCACCGTGAATTCTCTTCCCACTGGCGCGCTGCCCGCTCTGGGCAGCCGGCGAATCGGCCGCCTGCTCGCTCGCCCAAGCGAGAGCGCGCGCGACCCTGTGGCGCAGGAGCGCCTCGTGGACCGGCTTCGCCAGGAATTCCAGCGCGCCGGCCTCGCACGCGGGTTGGATCCAGTCGTCGTCGTCTGCCCCGTGCAGCATCACGATCGCCGGTGCGCGCCCGCCAGGGAGCTCCCTGATCGAGCGACACGCCGCGACGCCGCCCTCGATGGAGAAACGAACGTCCAGGAGGACGAGATCGGGAGGGGTGGCGGCGCAGAACTCGAGCAGCGCGGGGCCGTCCAGGACCTCGTCGACCCGAAATCCCGCCGCCGCCAGCGTCCCCGCGAGCGCCCCGGCCACGCTGGAGTCCGTGTCCGCGACGAGCACCAGGGGAGCTTCGGGTTCGTCGCTGGAGGGCATGCGCGGGGGATCTGCTCGAAGGTGGGCGGGAGGAGGGAAGAGGAGCGGCCGAGTGTTCTTTTCGACCTGTATCCGGGCGGGGCTTGAATGGAGCTCGCCGACCCCGCGCCCGGTCCCTGCTTGCACCCCCACCCCCACCGCAGCCCTGGAGCGTCGGGCTCGGGCTCGGGCATGGGACGGAGCGGAGGCCCTCCCCGGCCTACGCCCGCGCCAGCCGCCGGAGCACGTAGGGCAGGATGCCCCCATGCTCGTAGTAGTTGGCTTCCTCCGGAGTGTCGATGCGCACGTCGGCCCGAAACTCCATGGCGCTCCCGTCATCCGCGGTCGCCGTCACGGTCACCTCGCCGCGCGTCACAGGCTGCCCGGTGTAGCGCTCCGCGATGCCCGAGATCGCGAACGTCTCGTGGCCGGTCAGCCCCAGGCTCCGCGCCGACTCCCCGGACTTGAACTGCAACGGCAGGATGCCCATGCCGACCAGGTTCGAGCGGTGGATCCGCTCGAAGCTCTCGACGAGGACCGCGCGCACGCCCAGCAAGCTGGGACCTTTCGCCGCCCAGTCGCGCGACGACCCCGTGCCGTACTCCTTGCCCCCGATGACGATCGTCGGGACGTTCTCTTCCCTATAGCGCATGGCTGCGTCGTAGATCGACATGCGCTCCAGCGAGGGGATGTGCACCGTCACTCCGCCTTCGACACCGGGGACGAGCTGGTTCTTGATCCGGACGTTCGCGAACGTCCCGCGCATCATCACCTCGTGATTGCCGCGGCGGGAGCCGAACGAGTTGAAGTCGGCGGGGCTCACGCCGTGCGCCACGAGGTACTGCCCGGCCGGCCCGTCCGCGGCGATCGACCCCGCGGGCGAGATGTGGTCGGTCGTGATGCTGTCGCCGAAGAGGCACAGGACCCGAGCCTCCGCGATGTCACCCACGGGCGCCGGCTCCGGGGCGATGCCCTCGAAGAACGGCGGCAGCTTCACGTACGTGGACTCCGGATTCCACGCGTAGGTCTCGCCCTCGGGTACGGGGATCGCGTTCCACTGCTCGTTGCCGGTGAAGACGTCTTCGTAGGTCTCCGCGAACATCTTCGCACCGACCGACTCGTGCACGACCTGCTCCACCTCGGCCGAGGTCGGCCAGATGTCCTTCAGGTAGACGGGGCCGTCCGTGCCCTGGCCGAGGGGCTCCTGCGTGAGGTCGATGCCGACGTCACCCGCCAGCGCGTAGGCGACGACGAGCGGGGGCGAGGCGAGGTAGCTCGCCCGCACTTTCGTGTGGATGCGACCTTCGAAGTTCCGGTTGCCCGAGAGCACCGAGGCCGCCACGAGCAAGCCCTCGTCGATCGCTCGCTCGACGTCCGGAGGCAGGGGGCCGGAGTTGCCGATGCAGGTCGTGCAGCCGTACCCGACGACATCGAAGCCGAGCTGATCGAGATACGGCAGCAGCCCCGCCGCCGCGAGGTACTCGGTCACGACCTTCGACCCGGGCGCGAGACTTGTCTTGACCCAGGGCTTCGACTGCAGGCCCTTCTCGACCGCCTTCTTCGCGACGAGTCCGGCGGCCATCATGACCGAGGGGTTGGAGGTGTTCGTGCAGCTCGTGATCGCCGCGATCACGACCGACCCGTGCCCCAGCGTGAACGTGTCCCCGTTCCGCCGGACCTCGATCCGCGGCTCGGTATCCTCCACGCCGATCCCCGCGAGGATCTCCTTGCGCGCCTTCCCGAACTCGCGCTTCATGTCCGCGAGGGTCACGCGGTCCTGCGGGCGACGCGGCCCCGCGAGCGAGGGCTCGATCGTCGCGAGGTCGAACTCGAGCAGATCCGTGTACCGGGGCTCCGGCGACCCCGGCGTCTGGAGCAGGCCCTGCTCCTCGTAGTACGCGCGCACGAGCGCAATCTGTTCTTCCGAGCGACCCGAGAGCGCGAGGTAGTCGAGCGTGATCTCGTCGACCGGGAAGAGCCCACACGTCGCCCCGTACTCGGGTGCCATGTTCGCGATCGTCGCGCGGTCCGCGAGGGGCAGATGGGCGAGCCCGGGCCCGCAGAACTCGACGAACTTGCCGACGACGCCGTGCGCGCGCAGAACCTCGACGACGCGCAGGACGAGGTCCGTTGCGGTCGTGCCCTCCGGCAGCGCACCGTGGAACTTCACCCCCACCACCTGCGGGATGAGCATCGAGACGGGCTGTCCGAGCATCGCCGCCTCGGCCTCGATCCCCCCCACGCCCCAGCCGAGGACACCGAGGCCGTTGATCATCGTCGTGTGCGAGTCCGTGCCGACGAGCGTGTCGGGAAACGCGTAACCCCCGGCATCGGACATCACCACGCGTGCCAGGAACTCGAGGTTCACCTGGTGCACGATGCCCGTATCGGGCGGCACGACGCGGAAGTTGTCGAACGCGCTCGCCCCCCACCGGAGGAAGCTGTAGCGCTCGCCGTTGCGCTCGAACTCCCGCTGGGAATTGATCCGCCGCGCATCGGGGCTGCCGTACGCGTCCACCTGGACCGAGTGGTCGATAACCATCTCCGCCGGCTGCAGGGGATTGATCTTGCGCGGATCGCCGCCCAGCTCCCGCATCGCGTCGCGCATGGCGGCGAGGTCGACGATGGCGGGGACCCCCGTGAAGTCCTGCATGAGCACCCGGCCGGGCCGGAATGCGATCTCGACCGACGGCTCGGCCTGCGGATCCCAGGCCACGAGGCGCTCGATGTCGTCCACGGTCACCGAGACCCCGTCCTCGTTCCGCAGCAGGTTCTCGAGGAGGATGCGGAGCGCGTAGGGGAGGCGGGCGATGTCGTCGCCGCGGTCCGTGAGGGCCGAGAGACGCGCGATCTTGTAGCTCTTGCCGCCGGTCTCGAAGGTCCCGCGGGCGCCAAACGTGTCCTTCATGATGGCGCTCATCATACGCGATACGGTTCCGCGACAAGTTCTTCATGACTCAACTGGGGCCCTTCGCCGCTGCGCGGCGAAGGGCCCCAGTTGAGTCATGAAGAACTTGTCGCGGAACCGTATTGGAAGGGATCAGTCGTCGAGCGGACATGCCTCCAGGTAGCCGGGGCGGTCGAACTCCGCGCTCGCGTCGGGGAGGATCACGTGCTCGGGGCAGACCAGGATGCGCGCGGAGCCTTGGCCGAGCGGATAGGTCTTGACGTCGATCACGACGCCCTCGAACAAGGCTGTCTCCATCCCGTATACGCCCCCGGCGTCGCTCGCGAGGAGCGAGTCGCGCACGACGAGGGCGCCCCTGCGCTGGCCCTGCAGCACGTTTCTTGCTCCGGAGCGTACGACGGACCGCTCGATGTAGACCAGCGACTCGTCGGAGGGCTGGATCGAACCGGACGTGATCAGCGAGTCCCGCGCGAAGAGGAGCGAGCGGCCCGTCATGCGCACCGACCAGGTGTTCGACCGCGCCGACCGAAGCGGTGCGGCCGGGCTCATGGGCGGGGTGAGCTCGGCACGGTCCAGCTCGAGGCGCGACTCCTGCAACTGCACCGTCGTGTCGCGTCCTACCAGCACGCAATCCTCGACGACGGCGGAGGAGCCGGAGAGCATGTACAGGGCGGTGCCCGCGGGGTTCCGGATCCGAAGCCCTTCGAGGACGACGTCGCGGACGTTGGTGAGCCGCACGCCGCCCAGGAGCTCGACCTCGCCCGTGAGTGCGAGCAGCCGTAGCCCCGGCACCCGCACGTCGATCCAAGCCTGCGTCGCGCCGCCGTCCACTGCATAGGTGCCCGCCGGCAGCACGACGTCGACGTCCTGGACCTCCGACCTGAAGAGGTCGTCGAGGAGGATTCCCAGCGCGTCGAGGCTGTCCCCTTCGAAGACGATCCGCCGCCGGCCGAGATCCTCGGTGTCGAGTACACCCGTCGAGAGCCTCCGGTCGGCGAGCTCCGCGAGCGCGCGCAGCCGCGCACCGGGTGACGGCAGGTATTCTTCCGCTGCTTCGAGCAGCACGTCCGCCCCGCGCTCGCGGTACTGCTCGACGAGTCGGAGCGCCATCTCGTACTCGCCGAGGTTCGCCGCCTCCCGCGGGCTCAGGCGTTCGAGCGCGTAGGCCACCTCGAGTTGGACGAGCGCAGCGCGCGGGTCGCCGAGGTCGAGGCTCGCGCGCACCACGCCCGCGACCTCGAACGGGTCGGGCCGGCGCTCGAACAGGGCGCGCCAGTCCACCGCCGGCGCGACGGGACGTCGGTCCGCGGGCAGCAGGGCGTACGGAACTCCCACCCCCCTGCGCTGCACCCCGTCGCTCGCCTGCTCGAGCTGCAGACGCGCCAGGCTGCCGACGATCGGGTCGGGGTCGGCGAGCACCAGGACGCGAGTCCACGCGCGCAAGCGCTCCTCCTCCAGCGCGTCGCGCGACTGTCCCCAGCTCCCGAGCAGGGCCAGGGCCCGCCGATCGGGTTCGGCGTCGCACCAGCCCGCGGGCGGATCGCCTGTCACCCCCTCGATCTCGGCACGCGCGCGCAGCACGACCTCGACGTTGCCCGCCATGCCCTCCGAGCTCGAGAGCAGGAGGTCGGCGGCCGCGGCGGCGAGCTCGGCCTCCTCGGACGTCAGCGCCTCGCGGAGGCGCGGCCACGCGGCATCGCCCAGGGCCGTGAGCACACCGCGCGCGGCCAGGCGCTCGTCGAAATCGGGGGCGAGCAAGCCTTCGAACGCGCGGTCGAGCAGCCGCTCCACTTCCGCGGGATCACCGACGTCGCCGTGGAGCACGCGGAGCGGCTCGGTGGCGAACGAGAGGCTGCCCCACGGGAATCGATGGCGGAAGCGGTAGCGCGCGATCACGTGTCCCACGCCGGGCACCTCCACCTCGCAGGTTCGCGTGCCCGGTCTCCCGATCGTGAGCTCCTCCCAGTCCCCCACCTGGTAGCCGAGCTCGCGTTCGACGACGAGGCTCACGGCCTCGCGCTCCGCGACGGACCCGCCGAGCCCGGGGAACTCGAAGACGACGCTCGAGCCCGTCCAGCGGATCTCGGGCAGCTCGGGTGTGGCGGGCAGCCGCCGGTCGCCGGAGAGGTCGAACTGGCGCCGGACCATCACCCGACCGTCCTCCGCGACGGTCGCGCGCAGCCGAACGTAGATCCCCTCGGGGAGATGGAGGGCGACGTCGGCGCCGGCCTTGATCGCGTGTCGCCGGTCGTCGTAGCGCCCGCCGCCCGCCTCGGGCAGGAGCCACGCGTCGCCTCTGCGGACCCCGATCGCCGCGATCTTCGTGCCACCGAGTGGACGCACGTTCAGGTACGGCGGCTTGGCGTAGATCACCTCGAGGTGGCTCGACTCGCCGCCGATCTCGCCGGTGATCACGTTGAGGAACATGCCGCTGTCGAGCGCCATCGGCCAGTCGCCCGGTTGGACGACGTGCGCGCCGCGCGCCCGCGCTCCGAAGGCCCGGCCGCCGTCGGTGCGCGCGACGCGGTACTCGACGACCACCCCCGAGGGCGAGTCCGGGTCGGTCCACTCGCCCCCGCGGACGCCGCGCGCCACGACCTCCGCCGCCTGCCCACCCGGCCCGATGACCGCGCGGCGGATCTCGTACTCGGCGCCCGCCTCGGACGCGGGCCAGGTGAGGGTGAGCTGGCCCCCGACGTGTTCGACGAGGACCTGCGCGGGCTCGCGCTCGAGGAGCGCCCGGCCCTCGCCCACGCGGCCCGCGCGCGCGTACTCGAGCGTGAGGGCGTCCTCGTCCGCGGCGAGCACGCGCAGGTAGCCCCAGACGTCGGGACCGACGTCGAAGAGGAGCTCGGTGCCCGGCACGGGGGCGGGCTCCTTCGCCGTGGTGCCGCCGCCGCGGGCGACGCGCGTGCTCGTGCGCTCCGCCCCGACCCGCTCCCACACGGCGAGCCGCGGGGTCGACTCCAGTCTGCCGTTCGCGTAGGAGAGCACGCCGCTCGGGAGGCTCGGCGACCGACTCGTGACCTCGCCGGAGGCGAGGTCGAGGTGGAACCCGACGGGCAGCTCGAGGTCGATCCACACGTCCCCGCCCGAGCTCTCCTGGACCGCCGCCGACTGTCCGGCAAGGGCGGCGAGGGCGCAGATCGGGAGGAGACGGCTTCGCATGGGAGTCGGGGAACAGGCCATGGTAGTCGACGGACCGAAGCGTTCGGCCCTCTTCCACTCCCCGGGCATGGAACCTACAATCTCGGGCTCGAACTGGGGACGTAGCTCAGCTGGAAGAGCGTCGCGTTCGCAATGCGAAGGTCGAGGGTTCGAGCCCCTTCGTCTCCACCAACACAACCTCCGGGTCACTCGCCACTTACGCCGGAGCGTCTTTCGACAGGCCCGCGCTCCTCGGGGCGCAGTGCCAGTTTGCTGCCAGAAATAGCCGGCAGCTCGGGGACGAGGTCGAGGGCGACCTCCAGGTCTTCGACCTCGAGGTGGTCGTAGTACCGCTGCGTCGTGCGCGGGTCCGTATGGCCCATGAACTTCTGAAGCTTGGCCATCGGCCAACCGGCGCGGGCGAGCCGGGTCGCACAGGTATGTCTCAGCGAGTGCAGGACCACGCGTTCTCCACACTCGTTCTCCGGCTCGATTCCGGCCGCCTTCAGGATCGGACTGAACAACCGGCGTACATTGCCCGTGTCCGCCCGTCCTGTCCAAAAACTCGGCCGCCGCCGAAAACGGCGTTCTTGGCACCGTCAGTGGCGGAACCCTAAGCCGTCCGATCCCTTTGATTCGGCCGCCGCGCGCGGCCTCGCCCGTGTCACGGCATCGGCGTTGAGGCCGGGATCCTCAGGGCAGGACATCTGAAGCCGCCATCTTGGCAGGCAAACTGCCGTTTGCCGCGGCCGGATCCAACGATCAAACGGTTGAGAATTGT
>SMVQ01000023.1 GCA_004357655.1 Planctomycetota bacterium | reverse complement strand
GATCGCACTCGGCTCCTGGGAATGGGATTCCGGAACTTTGTCGAGTCTATGATCCGCGTGCCCGTGCAGGTGATCATCGCGGCAAGGCAGATTCGGGTGCGCCTACTCGCCTGGAACTCGGAGCAGAGGCTATTCCTCCGCCTTGCCGATGTCGTCGAGCGACCGATGCTCTGTTGAATACGTACGGAGAGGGCGCTCCATCAACGCCAGGGCCACATACCGAAACGAGGAAACCAATGATCGAAGCGACAATGCGACAGACGGCAACCGGCAGCCGCCCGGTCGCGAGTTCGTGCAGGTACGCAGGCTTGACGACCTCGCCACGCCGCACGCACCGATGGACCCTCAACCATCGCTTGATCGAGGACTAGTCCAAGGGCTCCGTGCCGCCGAGCTCACGATAGCGCGCGAACATCGCCCGCGCCCCGTGCTCGTCGCCCTGCTCCGCGAGTATGCGGGCGAGCAGGAGGTGGGCGGCGACCGTGCGGGCTTCCTCGCTCGGGGCGTTCGTGACGAACCAGCGGAAGTCGCGCGCCGCCGCTTCGAGCGCGCCCGCTGCCTTCTGGACCATGCCCCGTCCGAACCGCGCGAGCCGATCGCCCGGTTCCAGGGCGAGCGCTCGCCCGAAGGCCTCCGTGGCGCCCGCGGCGTCCCCGAGCCGCCGGAGCGCTTCACCGAGGTGGCTCCACCCGCGCGAGAAGTCGGGCGCCATGGCGACGAGCTCCGTGAGCGCGGCGCGCGCGCGCTCGAGCTCGTCCACTTCGAGCCAGAGCTGGGCGAGCCCGAGCCGGGGCAGGGAGGCGTCCGGGCGTTCGCGGATCTGGATGCGACGCGCGACGTAGTAGGCCTGCCACCTCGCCGACGATTCGGCCCGCGCGCGCAGCTCGCCCGCCCCGTCCGTGTCGCGGCGCTGGACCGCGTGCTGGGCCAGGATGTACCAGGCCGAGGGCGCCTCGGGGTCGAGCGGCGCGAGCTCGAGGAAGCGTCGCAAGAACACGTCCGCGCGCTCGCTCCGCCCCATGCGCGCGTACGCGCGACCGACGACGAGCCAGCACGCGGGCAGTTCCGGATGGCGCACGCCCGGGCCCTCGAGGGCGAGGGACCGGATCACGCGCGCGAGCTCGTCCCCGGCGAGCGCGAGCTCGGCGCGGGCCACGGCGACGTGCGCGACGCTGCGCGTTCGCGCGGGGTCAGGCCGCGCGTTCCGGAGCACGTCCCTGGCGAGCGACTCCTGGCCGGAGAAGAAGAGTGCGCGCGCGACGAGCGCGACGGCCTCGCCGTCTCCGCGCAGGCGTCCGGTCCCGGTCACGAGCGCGGGCCCATCGGCGAGGACTTCGCCGGGCAGATCGAGCTCGAGCGCCTCGCGCCAGCGTGCGATCAGCTCGCGCTCGGCCGCGCTCTCCGCATCGATCGCCCGCGGCTCCTGGACAGCCCGGGCCCCGGACGCGACGGCGCCGATCGAGAGCAGGCCCATGAGCCGGCCGGCGAGCCCCCAGCGACTCACGGCAGCTCCTCCGCGGCGACGATGCCGTCGCCCTCGCGGATCACGAGCCTGCGATCGCCGAGCCCACCCGGCAGGTCCTCGGTCCGGCCCGACGGCCAGAAGATGCGCAGCCCCGAGTAGCGCGCGCTCGCTCCGAGTCCGAAGTGCAGCCACGGCGACGAGGACGACTGGAAGCCGACGCTGGTCTGGACCTCGCCGAGGAGCCCGAGCTCGCCGGTCGCGTCACGGACGACCACGGCGACGCGCGTCCCCATCCCGTCCGCCGGCGTGTGGTACGGACCCGCGGTCGGGACCGTCGGACCGAGACAGCGCACGGCGAGCCGGTGTCCGCCGCGCATCCGATTCAGCCCGAGCGCGCACGGCGCGTCGATGCGCACGAGCACGAGGTCGGGCGCGCCGTCCCCGTTCACGTCGCCGAGCGCTGTCCCGCGCGTCCCCGTCGCGCCCGCGAGGATCGAGCGTTCGTCCAGCGGGAGTACGGGCACGGCCTTCGCGGCGGGGCCGAGGCGCCACAGGGTGTCGCGTTGGCCGTAGCGCGTGCCGGTGTGCTCGCCGTCCGCCTGCGGGTACACGTGCCCGTTCGCCGTGAAGAGCTCGAGCCACGAATCGCCGTCGAAGTCGGCGAGGTGGACGCTCCAGGAGAGGAGCCGGCGCGACTGGTTCGCGAGCCCGTAGCGGAAGGTCTCGTGCGCGAACCCGACCGGCGCGCCGAAGTAGAGCTGCGTCGGCTCGCCGGAGAAGTTCGTCACCACGAAGTCCGGCCGTCCGTCGCGGTTCACGTCTCCGAACGCGACGCCCATGCCCGCTTCCGGCCGGCCGTCGGAGCTGAATGCGATACCGGCGGAGTAGCCGAGCTCGACGAACTTGCCCGTGCCGTCGTTCACGAGCAGGAGGTTCGCGGAGCTGTCGTTCGCGACGACGAGGTCCGTGTCGCCGTCACCGTCCGCGTCGAAGGCGCCGACGGCGAGCGTGAACCCGGGCGCGAGGTCGGGCAGCCACGCCTCGGTAACGTCCTCGAACCGCCCGGCTCCGATCCCGCGCAGGAGCCGGTCGGGCTGGGCGACGAGCCCGCGCGGGCCGCAGTAGACGGGGAGCCCCTTCCACCGGCACGGGATGGCGAGCTCGCCCTCGCCGAGCTCACCGAGCGGCGGGTCGACGGGGTCGAGCTCGAGGTACTGGCCGACGTAGAGGTCGAGCTGTCCGTCGCGGTCGGCGTCGAAGAGCGCGAGGCTCGTGACCCAGAGCGGCGGGTGGCCGGGCGCCCGCGTCGCGCCCGGCGTGAGCCGCGCATCCGGCGCCTCGGTGACAGGTGGCATGAGGGAGCGGGCCGGCTCGAGCGCGCCGCTCTCGTTCTGCAGGAGGAGCACGAGTCCCCCGAACCCGCCCGCCACGAGGTCCGCGTCGCCGTCGCCGTCCACGTCACCCGCCGCGAGACCGGTCCACCAGCCCGAGAGGCCGGGCGCCGGGCCCTTCGTGAAGTGCCCCGTGCCGTCGTTCAGGTAGACGATGAGGTCCGCGCCCGGCCCGGTCATGAGCTGCGCGAGGGAGTCGAGCCCCTGCGCGAAGACCACGTCGAGGTCACCGTCGCGCTCGAGATCGAGCAGCGCCACACCGGCCCCGTTCGCTTCGAGGATGGTCGCCTTGGCGGCCTCGCCGCTCGCGTTGACGTAGTCGAGCCCGCGCGCCGCGGCCTCGTCCGGCAACCCGCCCGAGACGGGCGCCGCCACGCCCGCGTCACGCGCCCGCCCGCGCGGGGGGGCGGCGTCGTCCCCGCAGGCGAACGCCGCGAGCGTGCCGATGACGAGCGCGGCACCGCGCAGGGACGCAATTCCAATTTTGGGACCCATGTGGCGGGCGCCACCTCTAGCCGCTCCTCCAGCGAAGCGAAAGGGCCCCGCGGGTTTTCCTGTCCGCCCCGCTCCTCCTTGTATCTGCCTCCTTGTATCTGCCTCGGAGTATCTGCCTCGGATCTGCCTCGGATCTGCCTCGGATCTGCCTCTCCCGCCTCCCTGGCTCTCCCGGTCCTTGACGACGGACCAGAAGAGCCAGGAAGGCGGGCAAGGCAGGAGCGGGAAAGGCAGGTGATGGAGGAACGGGGAGGGGCGGAGGGCGGTGCGGAGCGCCCGAGTTGATCTCGGCGCGCATGGCGCGTACCCTGCCCGCTCAGTGATCCGCGGTCTCGCGAGGGGCCCGGCGCACGTCGAGGGGTTGGGCGGAGGGTCCGCCCGCGAGACGCACCCTGGCGCTCGACCGCGGTGATAGGGCAAACGCCATGGCCAAGCGCTCCGACAACATGCTGGAGGCTTTCAAGTCCTCCACGGCACCCGCTCGAGAGCGGGCCGGAAAGCCCCCCAAGTCGTCCGGTGGAGCGGGCGGACCCTTCGCCCAGCCGGCCCCGCCGCCCTCGTCGGGCGGGCCCGCGTGGCTCTCGCTGGCCGCGAATCCGGGCGGGATCGCGATGCTGGTCGGCAGCGTCCTCCTGCTCGCGATGGCCTTCCTGCTGGGACGCCTGTCCGCGCCCTCCGTCCAGGCCTCGGCGCCCGCGGAGGTGAGCGATGGGGGTTTCCAGTTCCCGATCCTGCCGGAAGCGCCCGTGGCCAAGGGCGGCACGACCTCCCAGGAGCCCGCGACCGAGCTCGTGGAGGGCGAGACGGAGGCCGACCGCGCCTTTCTCGATCCCGCCAACCTGTACTCCATCCGGGTCCTGGAGTACGGCCGCACCGAGCGCGACCAGGCGCTCGCCTTCGCGGCCTACGACCATCTGCGCGGGAACGGCTTCCCCGTCGTGTGGCCCCGCCACAAGGGCAACTCCCTGTTCCTGTTCGTGGGGGCCGCGCCGAAGATCGCGGACCTGGAGGGGCTTCTGGAGCAACTGCGGAGGACCCCGGGGCCGGGCAGGGACGTGAAGGCGTACGAGGGCGCGTTCAGGGTGAACATCGGCGACTACCTCTGAGCCCCCCCTCGGGGGAATACCCGGGTGCGGGTATGCTCCGGGCCTCCCCGAGCGGTACAATCCCGCGCCGATTTTTTCAGCCGGACCGAACCGACTCCCAGACCCATGTCCATCCATCCGAGCCTCCACGGCGTCGACACGCTCAAGGGCCAGCGCAGCGTCTTCAAGCGCATCGAGCGCATTCAGAGCCTGATGAAGGTCGAGGCCTTCAGTGAGGGCGACTCTCCGTACGGCCTGCCCAAGGTTCGCACCCACGTCAAGGTGAAGAAGAAGGCCGTCCAGGAGACGACCGAGACGCCGGTCGCCGAGGCCGGGGCGGAGGCCGAGGCCGAGGCTGAGCACAAGGACTGACGTCCGCTCCCACCCCCCGCTCCCGACGGTTCTCGCGCGTGGACCCAGTATGAACGCCACCTCGGCCCGGGTCGCCGCCCCCGTGATGGAGGTCTTCGCTTCCGTACAAGGTGAAGGTCTCTACGCGGGCGAGCTCCAGTCGTTCGTGCGCCTGCGGGGCTGTCCGATGCGCTGCGTGTGGTGCGACACGCCTGGCTCCTGGACGGTCCCCGCCGATCGGCAGGCGCGGGTCGCCGCGCCCACCGGCACCGGTCGTCATGCAACGTGGGCGACGCCGTTCCAGGTCACATGCTGGCTGGGGGAAGTGGAGCCGGGCGAGAGTCGCTCCGTCAGCATCACGGGCGGCGAGCCGCTGCTCTGGCCCGAGTTCCTGCTCGCGATCCGGGGGATGCTGGGCGAACGCCGAATGCATCTCGAGACCGCCGGTGGTCATCCCGAGACACTCGCGCGCGTCCGCGACGCGTTCCAGCACATCAGCCTCGATCTCAAGCTGCCCCGGGACCTCGAGCCGCCCGTCGAGCTCGCGGGTCCGTTCGACGGGAGCGCGCCGACCCGCGAGCGCGCGCCGCGCGATTCGGAGGAGTGGGCAGTGGCGCGCCGGCGTTCACTCGAGCTCGTCGTGGGGCGGGACGCCTGCGCCAAGGTGGTCGTGGCCGGCGGTCGCCAGCCGGCCGAATTCGAGCCCCTGCTCGAGGATGTGGCGCGGATCGCGCCCGACGTCCCGGTGTTCGTCCAACCCGCGTCGCCCGTGGCCGGCACATTGGCGCCCACGCTCGACGCGATCGTCGAAGTCGCGGAGCGCGCGCGTGACCTCGACCTTGCCGTCCGTATTCTGCCCCAGGTCCACCGGGCGCTCTGCGCGCCCTGATCCCGTGCCGAGCCCCGCTCCCGTGACCGACTCCGACCCGAGCCTCCGCACACGCCTGCCCCGAGTGGCGATCGTGGGCCGACCCAACGTGGGGAAGTCGACCCTGCTCAACCGCATGTGCGGCAGTCGCGTCGCGATCGTCGAGCCCACGGCCGGCGTGACGCGCGACCGGGTGTCCGTGGCTTCGCGCATCATGGGTGCGTTCGGCACGCGCTGGCTCGAGGTGATCGATACGGGCGGCATCGGTATCGTCGACCGCGACGATCTGGGTCCGCTCGTGGAGGCCCAGATCGAGACCGCGCTCGCGACTGCAGACCTCGTCCTGTTCCTCGTCGACGTGCGGGACGGCATCACGCCGCTCGATCGGGAAGCGGCGAGTCTCCTCCGGCGTTCGGAGCTGCCCGTGCTGCTCGTCGTCAACAAGACGGAAGGCCGGATGCTCGAGTGGGATGTCGATGAGTTCCGGAGCCTGGGTGTTCTGGGCGATCCGATGCCGATCAGTGCGCAGAACGGCGGGGGGCTCACGGACCTCTACGAGCGGATCATCGAGCACCTGCCCGACGCGCCGGAGGTGAACTCCGGCGCCGAGCCCGTCATGAAGATCGCGGTCGTCGGGCGCCGGAACGCCGGGAAGTCGACCCTCATCAACCAGCTCGCGCGCGAAGATCGGATGATCGTCTCCGAGATACCGGGTACGACGCGTGACTCCGTCGACGTGATTTTCGAGCGCGATGGCCGGACCTTCGTTGCGATCGATACCGCGGGTGTGCGCAAGCGCAGCAAGTTGGAGGATGCGATCGAGTTCTACAGCGAGGCGCGCAGCCGGAAGACGATCCGACGCGCGGACGTCGTGGTGCTCCTCTTCGACGTCACCCAGAAGATCTCGGCCACGGAGAAGACCCTGGCGCGGTACATCACCGATCATCACAAGCCGGTCATTCTCGCGGCGAACAAGTGGGACCTCGTCCGAGACTTGACGCCGGAAGATTTCGAGCGGTACATCGGTCAGGAGCTCGCGGGGCTCTCGTTCGCGCCCGTGGTCTTCCTCTCGTCGAGAGAGGGGCGGAACGTCGAGGCGATGCTCGCGCTCGCGAACGAGTTGTTCGAGCAGGCGAAAGTGCGCGTCTCGACGGGGGAGCTGAACCGCGTCTTGGAGAAGGCGCTCCAGGCGCGCGCGCCCAGCTCCCGGGGGTATCGTGTGCGGTTGCGCTACGCGACGCAGGCGGAGATTTCGCCGCCGACCTTCGTGCTGTTCGTGAACGACAAGCGCTTGATTGGCAAAGACTACCTGCGCTTCTTGAAGAACCGGATTCGAGAGGAGCTGCCCTTCAAGGAAGTTCCGGTTCGGATCGTCTTGCGCGACGATAAGACCTCGAGAGACGGAGAGATACCCGAATGAACCTACGAGCCTCGGTTTCCGCGATCGTTCTCGCCTGTACAGCCGGGGGGGCGGGGTGCGCGGCCACCGGGCCAGAGCCCCAATGGGTGGACTCCGTGATCTACTGCCCGAGCGAACAGGTCTTGTGGGAGTTCCTCCTGCTGTCGCTCGACAAGACCGGTTTTCCGAAGGGCATCGGCACGGACCCGAATCGACGCACGATCGACACGGGTTGGAGGATTTCGCTCGCCCCGTTCAAGGGCAAGGGGTGGCGGGAGAAGGCGAGCGTCGTCGTCGAGCGGATCGAAGCCGGTCGCTACGAAGTGCGCGTACGAGTCGAGCGCGAGACGAACGAGGACCTCCTTCGTCCCCTCGATCCTTCGTTTGCGCAATGGGAGCCGACGGACGACAACGTCGAGCATGCGCAGCACGTGCTCACCTTTCTGGAGTCGTTCATCGGCAATGACCTGGACCTCGACTCAGGGCAGCGGGTGAGGCGCGACCCTGACCGGCTGCCGTAGGGACCCCAGTCTTGAACGAGTCCCGTCCATCCATCCAAACGATCGATGAGCTCCCCAATCGGGTGCTCTGCGTCGCGACGAGCGCCGCGGACGCGATCCTGGGCTGTGGGGGAGTCCTCGCCATGCACGCTGCGCGGGGGGACGCGGTCCGGGTCCTCGTCGTCGCTGATAGCGACGGAGACGAGCCCTCGCGGTCGCTGCGCGAATCCGAAGCGCGGGCTGCCGCAGCTCAGCTCGGCGTGCACGACGTGAAGGTTCTCGGTCTCGATGACGGGGGCGGTTCCGCGGATCTGGCCGGTCGCCTCGGGCAGGCGCTCGGCGAATTCGGGCCCGAGCTCCTCTACGCCCCTTCTCCGTTCGAGCCGGACCCGGGAGCGGTCGCCGTCTGTCGGGCGCTCGTATCCGCGACCCGGACGACATCGGAAGTGACGCTGCTGCTCTTCGGCGTGCGCTGCCAGGTTCCAGCGAACGTCCTGATCGACGTCACGGGGGAGCGCACGGAAGCGTTCGTCCGGATCGAGGCCGACCGGCTCGCGGAGTTCGTCCGCCACGTCGCGCAGCTCGCCCGGACCATCCGTGGTTCGTCCGGCGAGTCCGGGACGTCGATGGTGACGGCCGTCATCTCGACCTGGAACAAGAGGGACGATGTCCGCGCAAACCTGGATGGCTTGCTCGCGCAGACCATGCCGTTCGCGTCGATCGTCGTCGTCGACAATGCCAGCGAGGACGGGACGGGGGAGATGATCGCGCGCGATTACCCCAGCGTCCGACTCATCGTCATGCCGCATTCACGTTACGGCGCGTGCGAGACCTTCAACATCGGTTTCGCGAGCGTGACGACAGAGCTCACCGCGATCCTCGACGACGACGTGATCCTCCCGCCCGACTGGCTCGAGAAGACCGTGAACAGGCTCCAGCGCGAGCCTCCGACGACAGCCATCGTCTCGACGAAGATCATCGAGCCCGGGATGCCCGAGAGCTACCTGCGCTCGCCGGCCATCAACACGGAGCGCTACATGAGTACCTTTCGGGGCTGCGCGAGCCTCGCGCGCACCCAGGCGCTGTCCGAGGCGGGCGGCTACGACGAGCGGTTCTTCATCTACGGGAACGAGCGCGATCTCACGTGCCGCCTCCTGAACCTCGGGTACCGCGTCCTCCAGTTTCCCGATGCCGTCGCGCACCACAAGACGCCGTTCGGCATCAAGCTGGGCAAGCGAAGCCTCTATTATCACGCGCGCAACGCCTGGCTCGGAATGCTGAAGTACGCGCCGCTCTCCGATCTATTGAAGATGCCCTTCATCGTCCTCGGTCACGTGGTCCTCCGCACGGAAGCCGAGGAGCACGCAGGCCAGGTCTCGGACGCCACCGGCACGATCGGGATCGGCCGTTCGCTCCGCCAGACGCCCGGCGCATGGTGGGTGCTCGTGAGGGCCGGGTTCAGCGTGCTCTACAACGTGCCGTACTGTCTGAAGCGCAGGGACCCGGTGCACTCCCCGGATTTCGAGCTTCCTATTCGCTGACCGCATGGGGGCGCGCGCGACAGACGCGGATCGCGTCGGACCCGTCTCGGCCGTCGTCTGCAACTACAACGGCGAGCGCTACTTGCCGGCCTGCCTGGACGCGCTCCTCGCGCTCGAGGGCGGGGTGGACGAGATCCTCGTCGTGGACAACGCGAGCGAGGACGACAGCCTCGCGCTCCTCGCCGAGCGCTACGCGAACGTGCGCGTGATCGCGTTGTCGTCCAACGACGGGCCGGCGCGCGCGCGCAACGAGGGGATGCGCGCCGCACGGAACCGGTTCGTCCTCGCCGTGGACAACGATGCGGTGGTCCGGCCCGACCTCCTCGTGAAGCTGAAGGCGGCGGCGAGCTCGCGACCCGACGCCGTGATCGTGCAGCCCCGCAGCGTCTTCCTGCACGAGCCGACGCGCGTCCACTACGACGGCGGCTCGTTTCACTACGTCGGCTTGATCGCCCTGCGTAACTTCTACACCCCGCTCGAATCCGCGCAAGGCTCCGGCGTTCTGGACGTCGACGTCGCGGTCTCGGTCTGCCTGCTCGTCGACCGTGACACCGTGCTCGCCGCGGGCGGCTACGACGAAGTGTACTTCATCCTCTTCGAGGACCTCGACCTGTCCTACAGGTTGCGTGCCGCGGGTCACGCAATCCTGTCGGTCGAGGATGCCATCGTGCTCCACGACGCGGGGACGGACGGCGTGAGCTTTCGCGAGGGCAAGCGCTACCCCGCCAGTCGCGTCTTCTACCACTCGCGCAACCGTTGGGTGTTCCTGCTCAAGTGTCTGCGCTGGCGGACGCTCTCCGTCTCCCTCCCCGGACTCGTCGCCTACGAGCTCGTGGGATTCCTCTTCGCCGTGGTCAAGGGCGGCACCTTCGCCTGGGTGCGGGGCAAGTGGGCCGTCCTGCGCCACCTCGGTCGGCTGGCCCGGGACCGCGCGGCCGTCCAACGCGCGCGGCGAGTCCCGGACCGCGCGTTGCTCATCGGAGGGCCGATGACCGTGACGCCCGCGCTCGCGGAGGGCGGCGGCGCGCGCTCGGTGCTCGCTGTGCTCGACGCATTCCTGCGCGGCTGGTGGAGGATCGCGCGGCGGCTCTCTGGATAGTCTGGAGTTGCGCCCTCTTGGGCGGAACTCCAGCGCTCGCCGTGTAGGCGAGTGCGGCGCCGTAGGCGGCGTAGGCGCCGCAGGCGCATCTCGCGCTGAGCGCGAATTCATCGGCCCGCAGGGCCGTCTGGTCTCGCGTCGCTGAAGGCGGTGCGATACACGGGCACCGCTCCCGAGTTCGACGGGGTAGGCGGAGTCGCTGGACTCTTCGCGCATCCTGCTCTCGAGCGGCTTCGCGAGAACGTTGTCCTCGGCTCGGGACCGCTTGCCACGCCGCCTCCGGTGACGCGGATCCAGACGGCCCTACGGGCCGATGAATTCGCGCCTCGCGCGAGTGCCTGCGGCACCTACGGCGGCTACGCCGCCGCACTCGCCTACACGGCGAGCGCTGGGGTTTCGCCCCGAGCGGCGAAACTCCAGGATAGTCCGCGTCCGTGAATGGAGAGTGGGGGAGCGCCCTGTATCCTGCGCGGGCCCGCGATGCGCGTCCTCCTAGTCAGCCACCTGTTCCCTCCGAAGCACTCCGCCGGGACCGAGGTCTACACGGCTGAGCTCGGCACGCGCCTCGCGGCACGCGGTCACGAGGTCATCGTCTTCACGACGGACAAGGACATCGGGCGAGCGGACCTCTCGCTGCACGAACGCATCCACGCGGGCCTGCGGGTCGTCGAGCTCACGAACAACCTGTTCCACGATGACTTCGTGGAGACGTGGCGCCAGCCCGAGATCGAGCGCCTGTTCGCGCGGACGCTCGACGAGCTTCGCCCCGAAGTGGTTCACTTCCAGCACCTCCTGCACCTCTCCGTCGGTTGCCTTCGCATCGCGGCCGAGCGCGGTGTGCCCGTGTTCTTCACGCTGCACGACTTCTGGCTCGTCTGTGCCAGGCTCGGGCAGCTCGTGCACGCGGACGGCTCGCTCTGCCACACGGTGGACTTCGCGCGCTGTGGCACGTGTCTGCCCTCCTTCAAATGGAAGCAGACTGGCCTCGAGCAGCGCGCGGGACGCGCGATCGCGCGGGTCCGCTCGGCCACCGGGATCGACCTCGGCCCGCTCGCGCGTGGAGCGCGCCGGCTCGTCGTGGGGCGCCGCGGCGGGGGCGGGGACGACGAGGGCGAGGAGGCCGGGAATGCGGGAGGGATTCCCCAGGGCGAGCCGGCGGTCTACGAAGCGGCGGCCCGCGAGCGTGCCGCCACGCTGCTCGAGGCGAGCCTCGAGCACGTCGACCGCTTCATCTCGCCCAGCCGTTTTCTCCGCGACCGATTCATCGCGGAAGGGATTCCTGAGGATCGCAT
>SMVQ01000336.1 GCA_004357655.1 Planctomycetota bacterium | reverse complement strand
GCTCACGGACGGGGACAAGATCCAGATCGGGGGCACGGTCATCCTGAAGTTCTCGTATCAGGACCACCTCGAGGAGAGCTTCCAGCTCGCGCTCTACAACTCGGCCGTGCGCGATCCGCTGACCGGCGTGCACAACAAGCGTTACCTGACCGAGCGAATCGAGCAGGAGTTCTTCTACGCGATGCGGCACAACGTCCCGATGTCCGTGGCTCTGTTCGACCTCGATCACTTCAAGAGGGTCAACGACAGCTTCGGGCACGCAGCGGGCGATCACGTGCTGAAGTCCTTCTGCCTCCAGGTCGGGCGCCACACGCGGTCGGAGGAGCTCTTCGCGCGCTACGGCGGCGAGGAGTTCGTCCAACTGATGCTGGGATCGACCGTCGAGGAAGCGCGGATGAGCGCCGACCGGATGCGCAGGCTCATCGCCGAGCGCTACTTCGAATACTGTGGGGACAAGATTCGCATCACGGTCTCGATCGGCGTCGCGTCGACGTCATGCGAGAAGTTCGACTCCGCTGAAGAGCTGCTCATGCGCGCCGACGAGTACCTGTACCAGGCCAAGCGGAACGGCCGGAACTGCGTGTGTTGCTTCGACACGAAGCAGAGCGAGACGGAGACCTCCGTCGAGCTGGTCGAGAACCCGGAGCCGGACGGATCCGAGAGCGGCGACCTCCGGAAGGCCGAGTAGGAGTCCTGCACGGCAGGGTCCGCGGGCGCGGGCGATCACGGCAGGAACATCACCTCGAGCCCGTCCGAGAGGTTGAAGAACGCGCCTCCGCCGGCGGGGTCGCGGTACCAGTTCTGGAAGTTCCAGGTCGAGCCGGCGGTGATCAGCGTCTGGGCCGACGGCGGGCTCGTGACGTCGAGCGCGAACGTGTACTGGCCGCCGGCCGGATTGACGACATCGAGGCGTCCCACGACACCGTCGACGCACCGGAACCCGTTGCCGAACGGGACCTGTGTCTGTGCCGGCCCGTAGTAGAACAGGCCCGGCTGGGCGGGGACGGGTCCGGAGTGGAGCACGAGCGCGTTCGCTGCGACGCTCGCGCTGCCGGTCGCCGACATGAGCGCGCCGCCGCCCGTCGAGTTCGCCGCGGCGATGCAGTAGCTCGCACCGATCGCGGCGCCACCGGGGATGATCTGGATGCCGTTGATCGCGCCCGTGTCGAGCCCCGCGGGCCCGTTGCCCTTGCCGTGAATGATGAGCTCGCCGTTCGTGACGAGGACGGCGTGGATCGAGTGCGTCACGCCGAGCTGGAACGGCGGCCCGGTCCACGGACCGCCGAGCGTCTGCAGCGGATCGGTCGAGCCGTCGACGGTCACGTCCGTGAGCGTATTGCCGCTGGCGGTCCACGAGTACGTGTACACGGTGTACGCGCCGTTCGCGAGGCCGCGGAAGGTCCACGTGGCGGTGACGCCGAGGTTCGGGACCGCCTGCCCGTCCTCGAGCAGCTTCTGCTCCTCGCCGGAGAGGACGCTGGGGAAGGTCGGGAACGAGCCCTGCACGTCGGTCTCGAGCGTGGCCCCGGTCGGGAGACCGTCGAGGCCGTCGAGCGGGGTCGGCGCCAGCCAGAAGAGGGGCGGGTCGACGGCCGTCCAGCTCCCGACCTGGCCGCTGGCCGCGCCATAGTTCGGGCTCGGCGCCGGGAAGAGGATGAGGTTCGAGCCGACGTCGAGGTTGAAGCCTTGACCGGAGGCGGAGACGGCGAGCCAGGCCGCGGCGAACAGTGTGGCGGGTGGGCGGCGAAACCAAGGCGAGCGAGTGAGCATGACGGGAGCGCGACGGGGAGGAGAGTGGTGAGCGCGCGGCACGGTACCGCGTCGAAGCGTGCCTCGATCATGACCTGCGCCGGCGTCCTGCGACTCTTCGCCCGGGATTTTCCCGGGCCGAGGCACGCTCCTCACCACTCCGGGCGCCAGCCGTATTGCGCGAGGTCCACGCGGCCGTTCGCCTGCAGGCGCACACCCTCGCGCTCGAGCAGCTTCCGCTGCCGCCCGCCCGGCGTGCGGATCGCCCCGCGGGCATCGATCACGCGGTGCCAGGGAAGCGCGCTGCCCACCGGGAGATTCCGTAGCGCGGAGCCGGCCTGCCGCGCGCGGCCCGGGAGGCCGGCTTCCCGCGCCACCTGACCGTACGTCGCCACGCTGCCGCGCGGGATCGAGTCCACCATGGCGTAGATGCGGTCGAACGCTGCGTTCCTGCCCGGGGACTCCTGCTTCGCTCGCTTCGCCATGCTCGCGAATATACGGAGCCAGAGCAAAATCCGTCGGGCATGCTGATGCTGGGGGTGCGAAGCACCCCCAGCATCAGCATGCCCGACGGATTTTGCTCTGGCTCCGTATATCAGCGTACGACGACGGCCGGAAACTGCTGGACCGCTTCGCCCTCGAACCTGCCGTGGAGGTCGCGTTGCACCTGCGATTCCTCGTTCAGCTCCTGCACGGCCAGGCTCTCGTAGTCGACCCGTCGTTGGTCCGACGCGAGGAGCTGAAGCTCGGCCTCCTGGCGGCTGCGCAGCTCGGCGAGGCGCGCGACCACGTGCTCGAGGCTCGAGGCCTCGAAGCGGCTCATCTCATCGATCCGGCGCTGGCGCCGCTCGAGGAGCGCGATGAGGCGCTCGTTGCGCTCGATCGCGTCGACCTGACGCTCGAGCTGGGTGAGCTGCGTCTGGAACTGCTCGTACTCGCCCTGGAGCTCGATGAGGAGGTCATCCATGCGAACTTCCTGCAGGCGCAGGTACACGAGGTCGTGGGCGGCCTCGCTGGCACGGTTCGAGTACGCCGCCTGTGTCTGGCGGATGCGCCGCGCGCGCGCCCTCGTATGCTCGACGGCGTAGGCACCCTCGGTGCGGGCGGCTGCGAGCCGGGTATCGCCCGTGGCGGAGGCCGCGGCGAGGAGCGGCTGCAGGCTGTCGATGTCGCGGCGCGCGAGCTCGACGACGCGTTGGGAGACGGCCCGGTCGCGGTCGAGCTGCCGGATCTGCGTCTGCAGCTCCGCCAGGTCGCCGCGCAGCGCGGAGATTTTTTCGGGATACTCCCGCGCCAGCTCGCGGAGCTGCTGGCGCATCGCGACGGGATCCTCCAGATTGTGGTCGATCCTCTGGATGACGTCTTCGCGAAGCTGATGGAAGATCGCGGCGCTGCGCTGCGGCCCGGCGACCATGATGGTCCCGGCGACCACGACGCCGCCGACCACGCCGGCGATCACGCTCGTTCGGATGACTTTGCTGATGATGCCCATTTCGGTCCTCTCTGTGTCTGGTCTGGTAAGGGGAGCAAGGGAACCCCTCACGGGGCCGTCAGAGGGTTATTGGGGAATCAGGCCCGCGATTTCGGTCCTTTCGGGCATTTTGGGGGGAATGGCGGCCCCCTTGGCGCGTGTATAGGAGGAGTCCCGGGGCACACGCCTCCGATCCCATGGCGCTCCCGCTCTCCGACCTCTCGACCGGCTTCATCGCGCGGCTTCGGAGTCGTGATCCGGAGGCCTGGTTCGAGCTCTGGGAGACCTTCGGACCGATCCTCCGCCAACAGCTCAAGAAGTGGGGCAAGGGTCGGATCGGCATCGAGACCGTCCAGGACCTGTCGCAGGAGACGATGGCCGCCCTCGCGGGCGCGATCGACTCCCACGACCCGTCGCGCGGGGCGCGCTTCTCCACGTGGCTGCTCGCGATCGCGAAGTACACCTTCGGGGACGAGATGGATCGGCGCATGGCCAAGAAGCGCGGCTCGGGCGTGCGCCCCGTGAGCTTCGAGGAGGAGTGGGCCGGCAGCGACGGAAGTGCTTCTCCGCGGGAGAGTTACGAGCAGGCCGTGTTCGCGGCCAAGGTCGACGCGGCCATCCGCCTCACCGAGCGGGAGAGCGACTTCGTCGACTTCTCGATCTTCCGCATGCGCGTGCTCGAGAGTCGCTCGGGCAAGGCCGTGGCGCAGGCCCTGCGCGTCAGCGAGCCGACCGTCACCCGCAGGTTGAGCAAGGTTCGCGAACGGCTGCGGGCGCACCTCACCCGGGTCATCGCCAAGTACAGCTTCACGGAAGAAGAAAGACAGGAGTGTCTGCGAAACGGGCTCGCCCTCAATCCCACTAAGGCTGCCGACGCGCTCTTCGACGAGGCCATCGCGGAGATCCACCGACGGCAGGTGGACGTCAGGGCCCGGGACGCGGCGAACCAGGTCGGATGAAAGCCTTAGGTCGGATGAAATCCCCAGCCATGACACTCACGACGCCCGAGGAGATGCAGCGATGATCATCGAAGTCGGCGCCTTGTTCTTTGCCCTGGCGGCCGTCGTGCTGGTGCTCGCGATCCCGGTGATCGTGATCTGGCTCGTCTTCAGGCTCCTCTTCGCCGTCGGTTGGCTGCTGGCCAAGGTCTTCGCCGGTCTCGGCCGGGGCCTCGTGTTCGTGTTCCGCACGGTCTTCCTGATCCTCGGGCGCGTGCTCTTCTTCGTTCGCAGCGAGGTCGTCGACAGCCTGCGGATCGTCGGGGCCGCGCTCACGACGGTCGTCATGGTGCCGATGGTCGTCGCCAACGTGTTCCTCGGGCGCTGGTCGGCGGCGAACCACTACGGCCGCGCCGTCGAGCGCGAGCTCAAGGAGTTCGGCGTGCGCGTCTACCGCGTCGCGTTCGCGAATCCCATCCGGTTGTTCGGCCTGCAGGCGGTCACCGAGGGGCTCGAGCAACGGCTGCCCGACGTCGTCGCCAAGGCGCCGCACTCGGACCGCCCGCGCGGCGGGAGGGAGCGCTTCGAGGGCTACGTGGTCACCGGCGCCTTGCCGCGCGGCGGCTCGGGCGCGCGCCTGTACCTCGCCGAACCGCTCCCGGAGAAGTACGACGACCTCGCGCGCACCGGCGTGACGTGTCCCGGCCAGGTCGTGATCAAGTCCTTCTCGCTCGAGGAGGGCTCGAGCCTGCCGCAGATCGTGCGCGAGAGTCGCGCCCTGGACGCGGCGCGCAAGCTGGGCCTCGTCCTCGACCACCGGCTGGAGGGCGATAGCTTCTACTACGTGATGCCCTACGTCCCGGGCGAGGACCTGGCGGACGTCATCCGCGACCTGCACCGCAAGGCGGGCGACCTGGGTCTGAAGGACCGCGGTCTCGCCGAGGGCGTAGGCTACGTCGCGCAGTTGCTCGAGACGCTCGACCGCTTCCACCGCGGCGGGCTGTGGCACAAGGACATCAAGCCCGGGAACGTCATCGTGGCGAACGACGGGCGCGCGCACCTCGTCGACTTCGGGCTCGTGACGCCGCTCCGCTCGGCCATGACGCTCACGACGCACGGCACGGAGTACTTCCGCGACCCCGAGATCGTCCGGCTCGCCATGCAGGGGGTGAAGGTCCACGAGGTCGACGGCGTCAAGTTCGATATCTACAGCACCGGCGCCGTGCTCTACTCGATCATCGAGAACTCGTTCCCGGCGCACGGCAGCCTCTCGCGCATCACGAAGCGCTGCCCCGAGTCGCTGCGCTGGATCGTCCGGCGCGCGATGGCCGATACGAAGAACCGGTACGCGTCCGCGCGGGAGATGCTCGCGGACATCCGGACGGTCATGGAGGCGGAGGACCCGTTCGCGGTCCAACCCGCGGACCTCGTCTCCATCGCGGGCGGGGCTCTGCCCGACCTCGAGCACGAGGCCGCGCAGGGGGACTCGACCTTCTTCGGGCGCTTCGGCGCTCCGTTCGGGAGCTCCCGGCGCAAGACGGCGGGGATGCCCGTCGCGGCGCGCACGGCGTCCCAGGACCCGTCGCGGCCGAAGCAGAAGAGCCTGCGGCGCAAGATCTCGGCCGGGGTGTTCGCGGCGCTCGTCCTGTTCGCGTTCATGGGCGGTGGTGCGATTGCCTATGTGGCGAGTGCGCGCCACCACGGGTGGTCGATACGCGTGCCCTACGTCGACGCACGGGCGACGGGGATCGGTGACTACGTGCGCGAGATCCTGCCGGAGGGTTTCAGGATCCTGCACGGCAACCGCCTATCGCGCGCCAGGCCGACCGCCAGCGTCGGCGCGCGCGCCCGCAGCCTGCCGCCCGTTCCGGCCAACTATGACGTACTGGTGGTCAATGACCTCCCGACCGCGAACCCCGTGGTGGACCGGGTCAGGCGGAGCCTCGAGCAGGCTGAGATCGATGTGCACGGCATCGCGCTGGGGCCGCTGACCGAGCGCGAGCTCGCATGGCTGGCCGAGGCGCGGAAGGCGGCGGGCATCGGCCCGCGGTTCCCGGCGGAGGCGATCGAGCGGCTGCAGGAACTGCTCGCGGTCGACGAGGAGCTCGACGCGATCCTGTGGCTCTCGGTGGGCGAGCATGGGGACGATCCGGTGTACCGGGTGGTCACGCCCGACACCGCGCCGCATCAGGGCGCGGCCTATCGCGTGCTGAAGTGACGCGCGCTCACTCCGGTGGCCGGATCATGATGGCCGTCACGTAGCCCCGGCGCGCGAGGCCCGCGATCAACATGGGGCCCAGCGGGTTCTTCGTCGCCACCCAGTCCTCATGGCGGACCTCGAGGCGCTCGGGCATGGTCGGCGACTGGACCCAGAAGGAGCCGTCGCTGAGCGTCTCACCGATCGCCTCGCCGTCGAGTACCACGGCGACGCCGGCCATGGGGCGGACATTCGGGTCCGGACCGAGCACGACGAGGAGCGTGCCGAAACCGCGCTCGAGGTACACGTCCGCGACCCGCGTCCCAAAAACGCCATCGAGCGCGAAGCTCGCCTCATCTCCGAAGAACGGCGCGTAGCCCCGCGCGTGCAGCGACCATCGGAACCGCGCGCCTTCCGCCAGCGAGTCCGCGCTCAGCGGCCCGGCGTGCATCAGGACGCCGTTCTCGTTCGACTCCGTCTGGTTGAGGAGCCATGTGTCGTACTCCTGGAGCTCGTCGCCGGTCTCGCGGTCGAAGACGCGAAACGCGAGCGGAGTGCCCCGGTGCGCGTCGTAGCGCATGAACTCGAGGCCCGCGGCGGGGGGCGAGACGAACATCGACCTCGGGGTCCACCTGAAGCTCGCGAGCGACGACAAGGTCAGCTCGTAGCGGCCCACGGGCACGTCGCGGAAGGCGAAGGTGATCTGGTTCTCTCCGTGCTCGTCCTTCGCGATGCTCAAGACACCGCGCCAGTTCGCGCTGTGATCGGCTTCCGAGACGAGGTCGATCACGATCTCGTCCCGGGCCGGGAGCCTGTCGTCCGGCCAGGCGCCGCTCTCCGACAGGAGCCGGCCGGTGATGTCGCCCGCGATCTCGACCGTGGGAGTCAGCGGCCCGAACCAATCCTCCAGCATCTGGAGCGTGGGCACGACGGGCGCGGAACCGGGCTCCTCCGCGACGGCCGGAGCCGGCTCGCGCGTGGCCGCGGGCACCGCCGAAGGCTCGAGTGCTGTGACGTTGGCGCGCGCCGCGTCCTCGGAATCCTCGCGCACGAGAGGGAGCTCCGGCGCCCGATGCCCGTCCCCGAAGTCCGAACGTGCGAGCCAGAGGGCCGTCGCGATGGCGAGCAGCGTGAACGCCACGGTGATGACCAATCGGTACTGCACGGGGGAGCCTGCCAAGGGGTATTAAGCGCCGCGGTGCATTCGGTTACCACTCCCTCTGCCATGACCCGGACCGTTCGCCCAGAACCTCGGCGGCTCCCCCCCCCCAACGTGCCCGCGCGAGAACGCGCCTGGCCCGCCCGCCGGCCCGCGGGTACCATCGCCCCTGGACACGGTCATGACACGGAGGTCGGAGTGACGAGGCAGTGCGGGCTCCTCCGCTTCGCGTGGGGGCTCGCCCTCCCCGTTTCGATCGCTGCAGTCGCCTCGCTCGCCGCGTGCGCCCGGGAGCCGGAGCTCGCGCGCGGCCGCATCACCGGCGTGCCGCTCGCGCCCGCCGTGCCGGGCTCGGGGCCGCTCTTCGCGAGCCTGCCGACCGAGCGCACGGGCGTCCGCTTCGAGAACCCGTTCGAGTGGCAGCACCCGCGGCGACACCTCTATCGGCACGGCTTCGCCGGCGGCGGCGTGTGCATCGGTGACTTCGACGCCGACGGCCGGCCCGACATCTTCCTCACGGGCCAGGCCGGGCCGGACCGGCTCTTTCGGCAGGTCGCGCCGCTCGTCTTCGAGGACGTCACCGCGGCCGCCGGGCTGATGGGAGCGGACGTCTGGAGCGCCGGCGCGACCTTCGCCGACTACGACGGGGACGGCGCGCTCGACCTCTTCGTCTGCAGCTACGACGCGCCGAACCGCCTCTATCACAACCGGGGCGACGGGACGTTCGTGGACGTCGCCGCGGAGGCCGGGCTGGACTTCTCGGGAGCGAGCGTCATGGCGGGCTTCGCCGACTACGACGGGGACGGCGACCTCGACGTGTTCCTCGTCACGAACCGCCTCTACCCCGGGCCCGGACGCGACGAGCCGCGCACGGTCCACGACGCCGAGGGCCGCGTCATGGTCGTGCCCGAGCAGGCGGAGGCCTACGCCGTCCAGGAGCGCCTCATCGACGGTGAGGTGCAGAAGTTCGTCGTGAAGGTGGGCCAGCGCGACCGCCTGTACCGCAACGAGGGCGACGGCACGTTCACCGAGGTCGCGCTGGCGGCGGGCATCGCGGGCAACGACGCCGGCCTGTCCGCGACGTGGTGGGACTACGACCGCGACGGTTTCCCCGACTTGTACGTCAGCAACGACTTCTGGGCCGCGGACTGCCTGTACCACAACGAGGGCGACGGGACGTTCCGCGACGTGGCACGAACGGCCCTGCCGCACACGCCGTGGTTCTCGATGGGCGCTGACTTCGCGGACGTCGACGGCGACGGCCGTTTCGACCTCCTCGCCGCGGACATGTCGCCCACGACGCACGTGATGGCGAAGATCATGATGGGGGACATGGGCGATTCGCGCTGGTTCCTCGAGAGCGCGGAGCCGCGCCAATACATGCGCAACGCGCTCTACCTGGGCACCGGCACGGGGCGGTTCATGGAGGTCGCGTACCTCGCCGGTCTCGACAGCACCGACTGGACGTGGTCGGTCAAGTTCGGGGACCTCGATGCGGACGGGCGCGAGGACGTCTTCTTCACCAACGGCACCGCGAACCACACGTTCGACCCGGACTTCACGCGCGAGCTCGACCAGCTCGCAACTCACATGCGACGCGCAGGCGGCTCCGATCCCGATGCGATCCTCGACGCCCAGTGGCGGAAGTTCCTCGAGCGCGGGCCGCGGGCGGAGCGGAACCTCGTGTTCAAGAACCTGGGCGAGCTCGCGTTCGCGGACGTCACGGGCGCCTGGGGCCTCGGGCTCGAGGGCCTCTCCTTCGGCGCCGCCCTGTCCGACCTCGACCGCGACGGCGACCTGGACCTCGTGGTGAACAACGTGGGCGGGCCGGCGAGCGTGTACGAGAACGGCCTCGCCGCTGGGCACCGGATCCTCGTGCGCCTCGTGGGTCAGGGGCGGAACCGCTTCGGTATCGGCGCGATCGTCGAGTGCGCGACGGATGCGGGCACGCAGGTGCGGGCGCTCTACCCCACGCGCGGGTACATGTCGGCGAACGAGCCGCTCGTCCACTTCGGTCTGGGCGGGTCGGCGCGGATCGCGCGCCTCTCGGTCCGCTGGCCGAGCGGGCACCACCAGACGTTCACGGACCTCCCGGCGGGTCGCCTGTACACGATCGAGGAGCCCGCGGGCGCAGCGCCGCCGGCCGACCCGGATGCGCCGGCTTCGCCGCTCTTCGTGGAGACGAGCGCGCGGCGGGGGCTGGCGGGTGTCGTCCAGCCGGAGCGGCCGTTCGACGACTTCGCGCGCCAACCCCTGCTGCCCGCGCGCCTCTCGCAGCTCGGCCCGGGGCTCGCGCTCGGCGACGTGAACGGTGATGGGCGCGACGACCTGTTCCTCGGCGGGCCGGCGGGGCGGGCGGGCCGGCTCTACATCGCCACGGAGGACGAGTTCAGGCCCGCGCCCGGGCCGTGGGCGGACGACGCGGACTGCGAGGACATGGCGGTGCTGTTCTTCGACGCGGACAGCGACGGCGACGTCGATCTGTTCGTGGCGAGCGGCGGCGTCGAGGCGGACGAGGGCGAGGCCCTCCTCCGCGACCGGCTGTACCTCGGCGACGGTCATGGCGCGTTCGTGCGCGCGCCGCACGGATCGCTGCCGGACGTTGCCACGAGCTCGGGCGCCGCGGCGCTCGCGGACGTCGACGGCGACGGCGACCTCGACCTCTTCATCGGCGGCAGGACCGTCCCGGGGCGCTACCCGCTCGCGCCGCCGAGCAGGTTGCTCGCGAACGACGGCGGGGTCTTCCGCGACGCGACCGCGGAGTGGGCCCCTGGCTTCACGGCGCTCGGGATCGTGACCGGGGCGCTCTTCGCGGACATCGACGGCGACGGGCGGCCGGACCTGCTCGTCGCCCAGGAGTGGGGGCCCGTGGCGTTCTTTCGCAACGTGGACGGCCGCCTGATCGATCGCACGGCCGCGTCCGGCCTGGCGGAGCGGTCGGGCTGGTGGAACGGTCTCGCGGCCGGCGACCTGGATGGGGACGGGGACCTGGACTTCGTCGCCACGAACGCGGGCGAGAACACCAAGTACCACGCGGATCCCGAGCGGCCGGCGGTGCTCTTCTACGGCGACTTCGACGGCGGCGGGACGGCTTCGCTCGTCGAGGCGAAGGCTGGCGCCGAGGCGCTGTTCCCGGTGCGCGGCCTGTCCTGCAGCTCGGGCGCCATGCCGTTCATCCGCCGCAAGCTGCCGACCTTCCGCGCGTTCGCGTCGGCGACGCTGGCGGAGATCTACGATCCGGGGGACCTCGCGGGCGCGCTCGTTCTGCGCGCCAGCCACCTCGCGAGCGGCACGTGGCTCGCCGACGTCGCGCAAGACGGCACCGTGCGCTTCACGTTCCGGGCGCTGCCGCGCATCGCCCAGGCCGCCCCGGGCTTCGGCGTGGCGCTCGCGGACTTCGACGCGGACGGAGCGCTCGACGTCTTCTTCGTGCAGAACTCCTTCGCGCGCGAGCCCGAGACCGGGCGGTGGGACGGGGGCGTGGGTCAGCTCCTCGCGGGGGACGGTCGCGGGCGCCTGGTGCCGGTCGAGCCGGCTGCGAGCGGCCTGGTGATCACGGGCGACGCCAAGGCGCTCGCCCTCACCGATGTGAACGGGGACGGCCGACCCGACGCCTTCGTCACGCAGAACGACGGTGCGTTGCTCCTGTTCGAGAGCACCGGCGTGCCCGGCCTCAGCGACGTGGATGGGGACGTGCCGCTCGCGGTTCGGCTCGTGGGGCCGCCGGGCAACCTCACCGGTGTCGGGGCGCGCGTCACCGTCGTCACGGGGGAGCGGCGGACGACGGCCGAGGTGGCCGCGGGCTCGGGGTATCTCGGACAGTCGGGCGGATGGCTGTTCTTCGGTCGACCGGCAGGGGCGGATTCGCGCGTGCTCGTCAGGTGGCCGGCCGGGGGCGAGCACGAGGAGATCGTGGTTGCAGGCCCGGTGAGCGTGACCATCGCGAGCGCCGGGCGCGCCCGCTGACGGGCCGCGCGGGCCGTCCCCTCGTGCGAAAGCGCACTCGCAGTGCGCGCCACGGCTCGCGCGGAGGTCCCGCGCGGGCCCATGATGGGCCTCGGACGGCCCGGTGCCCCCTGGAAGGGGCCGTGGCGGGGGTGGCCGAAGATCCGCGGCCCGGTGTGGCGCTGGCGCGAAGCTTGCTGTGCTTCGCCCTGGATGACACTCAGCGCGCTCGGTGTCCCGCAGACAGGGGCCCCGGAGTCGGCTATCCTATGCGGCCTCAGGATGCCCCAGGCCTTGTTCGCTCCCATAGGATAGAGTCCTCTGAACCGCTCCGAACCGGGCACCCCCACGACCACCACCCCGGCTCCCCGATCACGATCCCGGGCAAACCCCATGAAGCACCAGAACCCCCTCGCCCCCAGGACCCTGTCCGGCCGCGACTCGGCGATCCTCGCCGGCCTCCTTCTGACTCTCATCGGGGGGACGGCTTGCAACTCGTCGGCGCGCTCTCCTCACGGAGGGAACAACGAGCCGGGCGAAATCCTCGACAACCCGGACGGTAGCGGGCAATTCGTGGTCGACCCGAACAACGGGGGGTTGGGCCAGGAGTTGCGGATCATCGGGCAATGGTGGGGCCGACGCGTCAACATCTTTGATGTGACGGGGGCGTTGCAGTTCGAGGGTTACGTCATCGGCAACGACATCGCCACGGACAACAACGACTACGTTCTGGAGCGCAATCCCGTCACGGCGGAGGAGAACCTGACCATCTTGCACGTGGCGGGGACCCCGGAGTTCCTGGACGCCTTCCGCAGAGTCGACCAGTTCCTCACGCCGGTCTTCGACAATGGGCTCTCCGGCTCTGGAGTGTTCTCGATGGTGCCGCGCAACGCGGCGATCGTCATTCAATTCGACGACCTGCTCGATCCGGAGCTCATCTCCGACGAGACGATCCTGGTTCGGATCGGTGTGCCCACGGTGCTGCCCTTCGAGTCGAGGATCCTCATCGACGGGAACCACGGCGACCTGGCGGACTTCACCGGTGGGTCCGAAGACGAGTTCTATACGACGCGCATCATCATCGACACCACGGTCACGGAGTTGGAGTCGTTCGCCACCGACCCGCCGCTGCAGGTGAACGGCGTGGGGCTGCCCGCGTCCGTCAACGTCAGCCTCTCGAACGTCGTCATCCGCATTCCGACCAAGTTGGACTCCCTCGCGCTCCAGGAGATTGTGCTCGAGAACCCCTCGGGGCATAGGGTCGCGACCTCGAACAACGGCACGGTCGACTTTGGCTCGAGCACGCAGGACGTCGTCCGGGCCATGCGTTCGGGGGGCAACAATTCCGTGACGGGCGACCCCTCCAACGGGTTCCTGAGCGACGACACGGCTCCGGAAGTCATCGGCGTGCAGCAAGTCACGATCATCTCCGTCCAGGACGATCCCGTCTCGGCCGATCCATTCGACTTCATCATCGATGAGATGCTCTTCGCGTCGGCGTTCTGCGCCCAGGCGCCGTCCCCCGGGGACGTGATCCGCCAGCCGAGTCTGTTCGCCGAGGTGATGCAGGCGGC
>SMVQ01000335.1 GCA_004357655.1 Planctomycetota bacterium | reverse complement strand
TGTCGCCGCTCTCCGCCGCGCTGTCGCTGCTCTCCGCCGCGCCGCCGCTGCTTACCGCCGCGCTGTCGCCGCTCTCCGCCGCGCCGTCGCTGCTCTCCGCCGCGCTGTCGCTGCATGGAGTACGTCCTGGCCATGCCCATCGCCGACATCGTCGATCCAAACGCGCCTCGATCGACGACGACGGCGACACGCTCGTGACGTGCGGCGCCGGCCTTCGCGTCCATCGGTTGCCTTGCGGCATCTCGGCAGTTGCCGACCCACGCAGTTGCCGACCCACGCAGTTGCCGACCCACATGGGGAACTCGACCGCGACCTGTCCGTCTCGGCTGCTACGACTGCGGCTCCGTCGGTTGTTCCGGTTGCCCCGGTTGAATGGGCACATATTCCTGCCCGACTGGAATGGGGCGGGGTGGGTTGCACGGCACTCGCGGAATCCTGCCGCTTCGTCGCCGGGCAGGACGATCCCTGCCCGGCGACGGAGCCAGGCGCTAGTATTCGGACATGACGAGCCTAGGCGCCAAGGCATCTCCCTCGCCCATCGACATCCCCACCGGTCCCCAACGTGCTCCGCGCGGTGTCGAGCGCACGTGCAAGACATGGGCCGCTGAAGCCGCGATGCGGATGCTGATGAACAACCTCGATCCCGAGGTGGCCGAAATCCCCGAGGAACTCGTCGTCTATGGGGGGAGCGGCAAGGCTGCGCGCGATTGGCGTTGTTTTCAGGCGATCGTGGCGACCCTGCGGAGGCTCGAGCCCGACGAGACGCTGCTCGTTCAGTCGGGCAAGCCGGTCGGGGTCTTCCGGACGACCCATCTGGCTCCGCGGGTGATGATCGCGAACTCGAACCTGGTCGGGAACTGGGCGAATTGGGAGCACTTCCGCGTGCTCGAGGAAGCCGGGAAGATGATGTACGGCCAGATGACGGCCGGTTCGTGGATCTACATCGGGACGCAGGGGATCCTGCAGGGGACGTACGAGACCTTCGCAGCCGCGGCCAAGGCGCACTTCGGGGGCACGCTCGCGGGGCGGCTCGTCGTCACGGCCGGGCTCGGGGGCATGGGGGGCGCGCAGCCGCTCGCCGCGACGATGAACGAGGGGACCTGCCTCGTCGCCGAGGTCGATCGAACCCGGATCCAGAAGCGCCTCGACACGCGGTACATCGACGAGCAATCGGAGGACGTCGACGCGGCGATCGACCGCGCGCTCGAGTTGCGCGCTTCCAAGGGTTCGCGCTCGATCGGCGTGCTCTGCAACGCGACGGACCTGCTCGCGCGCTTGATCGAGCGCGACATCGTCCCGGACGTGCTCACGGATCAGACGAGCGCGCACGATCCGCTCAATGGCTACGTGCCGAACGGCATGACGTTCGAGGCGGCGATCGCGCTGCGGGCATCCGATCCCGCGCGCTACCAGGCGGAGTCCTTCCGCACGATGAAGGAGCACTGCCTGGCGATGATCGAGCTGCAGCGGCGGGGCGCGGACACCTTCGACTACGGCAACAACCTGCGCGGTCATGCGAAGGAAGCGGGGCTCGCGAACGCCTTCGACTTCGAGGGCTTCGTCCCGAAGTACATCCGTCCGCTCTTCTGCGAGGGCAAGGGGCCCTTCCGGTGGGTGGCGCTCTCGGGCGAGGCCGATGACATCGCCGTGACCGACCGGATCATCCTCGAGCTGTTCCCCGAGGACGAGGCCCTCGCGCGCTGGATACGCCTCGCTGGCGAGCGCGTGCAGTTCCAGGGGCTGCCCGCCCGGATCTGCTGGCTCGGCTACGGCGAGCGCGCGAGAGCCGGGCTCGCGTTCAACGAGGCGGTCGCGCGCGGCGAGGTCTCCGCGCCCATCGTCATCGGCCGCGACCACATGGACTGCGGCTCGGTGGCGTCGCCGAACCGCGAGACCGAGGGCATGCTGGACGGCACGGACGCCGTGGCGGATTGGCCGCTGCTCAACCTGATGCTCAACACGGCCTCGGGCGCGTCGTGGGTCTCCTTCCACCACGGTGGCGGAGTGGGCATGGGCTACAGCCTGCACTCGGGACAGGTGACGGTCGCGGACGGCACACCCGCGGCCGCGGCGGCGCTCGAGCGCGTGCTCACGAACGATCCGGGGACCGGCGTGATGCGCCACGTCGACGCGGGCTACGAGGCCGCGATCCGGTGCGCAGAGACATGCGGAATCGACATCCCGATGCTCGGATGACTTTCGCGCGATCAGCCCTCCAAGATCCCGCGCCGGTGTCCCAAGATGGCTTGATGCGGGCTCGATGCCCGGTAGGATCGATTCGGTGGAGCCTGGTAGAGCGTGGCGGTGGGCAGCGGGAACCCGCGCGGTTGCGGGACTCCTGTTCGTCGCGTGCGGGACGACGCAGACCGAGCCGCCGGGCGAGTCGCCGAGTGATTCGAGGGCCGAGCCAGGAAGAGGGTCCGGGCGTGCCGAGGAGCGCCGCGCCATGATCGACAGCGGTATCGAAGCCTGGGGCGTGAACGATCCCAAGGTCCTGGAGGCCCTGCAGCGCGTCCCCCGCCATCGTTTCGTGCCCGCGGACGTCGCCGCGTCGGCCTACGAGAATCGGCCGCTGCCGATCGGCTACGGGCAGACGATCTCTCAGCCCTTCATCGTCGGTTACATGACCGAGGCGCTCGGGCTCGAGGGCCACGAGCGCGTGCTCGAGATCGGGACGGGCTCGGGTTACCAGGCCGCGGTGCTGGCGGAGATCGCCGCGGAGGTCTACAGCATCGAGATTATCGCACCGCTCGCCGAGCGCGCGAAGGCCACGCTCGCCAGCCTCGGCTACGAGAACATCCACCTGCGGACCGGCGACGGCTACCGGGGCTGGCCCGAAGCCGCGCCCTTCGACGCCATCGTGATCACGGCGGCGCCGGAGCACGTCCCGGAGCCGCTCCTCGAGCAGCTCGCGCTGGGCGGATGCATGGTCGTGCCCGTGGGCGGTCCCGAACAGGAGCTCCTCCGATTCACGCGCTCGGAGGACGGTATCCACGAAGAGCGGCTGCTGCTGGTGCGCTTCGTGCCCATGACGGGCGAAGCGCTCGAGAAGTAGACGGGCAGGGGAGGCCGGGCACTTTTCGGCGGAATCCGGGAGTCGGAGTCCGTGTTCATCGCAAGTAGGTCCGTCATGCACGCCCCGGAGGACAGGCTCTACGCGGATTTCCAGCGGACGGGTGACCCCGGCACGCTCGGCGAGGTCTACGACCTCGTCTCGGCCGAGCTGCTCCACGTCGCGCTGCACCTCACCGGCCACCCGGCGGACGCCGAGGACCTCCTGCAGTCCACCTTCATCGTCGCCATCGAGCGCGCGGCGGAGTTCGACACCACGAAGCGCGTCCGCCCCTGGCTCATGGGCATCCTCGCGAACCGCGCCCGCCTCTTGCGCGCCCGCGCGGCGCGGCAGGCCGACCCGGAGCGCGTGCGCGTCGAGCAGAGCGCTGACGCTGGGCCCGTCGAGCGCCTCGAGGGTCTCGAGCTCGACGAGCGGCTCGACGAGGCATTGCAACGCGTCCCGAAGCCGTTCCGCACGGTGCTGATCCTCCGCCTGCGGCATGGGATGTCGGCGGTGGAGATCGCGCACGCGCTCGGGCGTCCGCCGGGGACCGTGCGGTCGCAGATGGCGCGCGGGCTCGAGGTGCTGAAGCGCGCGCTCCCGAGCAGCATCGTCGGCGCCTCCCTCGCCGCGCTCGTGACCCAGGGCCGCGGCCTCGCGGCGGTGCGCGAGGCGATCGTCGCGCACGCCACTTCGGTGCAACCCGCACTCGCCGCTGCTGCCGGTGCTACGGCGGCGCCGGCCGGCTCGTTCCTCCTCGCCACGACAGGAGCTCTCGCTGTGAAGAACGTCACGCTCGGTCTCGTGTGCGCCGGCCTCGCCGCCACGGGCCTCTTCTCGCTGCTCCGCACGGGTGACACCGAGGGTGAGGCACTCATTCCCACGGTGGTCGAGCGTCGCACGTCAGGGGAGCTGCAGCCGCTCACGGGCGAGTCGCCCGCGGAGCTCGTCGCGGCGACGTCCGCCCCGGAGCGACGCGACGCGGCCCCGCCCACCGCGGACTCGGACACTCCTGCGGAGACCCCGTCCGGTTCGGGTGATGTCGTCGTGCACGCGGTTTGGGAAGCGGACGGCAGTCCGGCCCCGGACGTGCTCGCCCTGCTCACCTACCGGCGGGCGGGAGCGCCGTTCCTGGACGAGCGCATCCTCCGCACGGACGCGCGCGGGATCGCCCGGTTCGCGGCCGTCCCCGCCGCCGGGGGGACCGTCCAGCTCCTGCGCGGTCGCATGCGGAACCTCGCCTTCGACCCGGACGGGACGACGGACGTCACGCTCGCGATGCCCGTGGGTCTCGTCGTCGAGGGCGAGGTCGTCGACGAGCTCGACCGGCCGATTCCGGGCGCGGAGATCTGGCTCTCGCAGCGCTGGAGCTCGGACAAGGGCCACATCATCGCGGAGACAGGCGCCGGCGGCCGGTTTGAGCTGGCGTCGATCACGAGCGACCACTTCATCGGTGCGCAGGCGCCGGGCCGCGGGCTCTCCTACGTCCAGTCGGCGCGCGGCAAGCCGGGGGATCGCGTACCGATGCGCATCGTGCTCGCGACCGAGGGGGGGCGCATCCGGGGCGTCGTGATCGGGCCGGATAGCAGGGCGCTCGTGGGCGCCGAGGTCCGCATCGGTGAACGGGACGCCCAGGATTCGGTGATGCTCGCGAGCGGTGTGCGCGTGCCCGGGCCGCCGTTGCAGTTCGCCTGGACCGATCTGGAGGGCGCGTTCGAGATCGACTGCGTGCCCGTGGGCCGCGCACCCGTGAAGATCCGCGCGCCGGGCTTCGCGACCTGGTCGCAGACGATCGATGTCGTGCCCGAGGGCACCGAGGTTCGGGCGCAGCTGGAGGGCGAGACGGTCGTCACCGGTCGGGTCGCCACCGCGGACGGCCGACCCGTTCCGGGCGCCCACATCCACACGCCGACCCCGTGGCGGTTCGGCGGGTCGTCGGGATTCTCCGGAGCGGACGGCACGTTCACGCTCCGCGGCCTCGGGCCGGGAGAGGCGACGCTCATCGCGGAGCACGCCGAGCACGGGCGGACCGAGCTCTCGATCACCCTCGGCGCGGGCGAGAGCTTTCACTGGGATCCCGTCCTCCAGCGCACCCCGCGCATCTTCGGCCGGCTCGTCGACGAGTTCGGGAATCCGCTCCCCGGGCGGGCGGTGCTCGTGCGGGACGAGGAATCCGGCGGTCAGCCCGTCACGGAGAGCACGGACGCGACCGGCGGTTTCTCTTCCACCGTCGACGCGGGCAGGTCCTACGTCGTGCTCGTGAACGACGTCCGCGGCTGGCGGTATTTTCCGCGACTCATCCGGCGCGGCGTGACTAGCTCGACGGAGCCCCTCGTGCTCGTGCTCGCGTCCGATTCGCCGGGCCGCGGCACGATCGCCGGGACCGTGCTCGCGCCCGACGGTTCGATCCCGGCCGGCGCGCAGGTCGACCTCTGGCACCGCGAGACCCGGATCTGGAAGACGTTCGACGTCTCCGGTACGAGCGGAGAGTTCGTGATCGACGGCATCCCCGCGGGCACGGTCGACCTCACGGTCCACGCCTCCGGGCACCCCGTAGAGCGCCTCGCGGAAGTCGCCGTCGAGGCCGGCGAGACCACGGACGTCGGCGAGATCCGGTTCGCCGTCTCCGGCCGGGTCTCCGGCACGATCGCCGGCGTCGCGGACGAGGCGCTCGGGTCGCTCGAGCTATCGGTGAGCGGTCCCGACGGTGGCGGCACCGTCCAGCGCTTCCAGCGCGAGTTCGAGTCGAGCGCGCTCGCACCCGGGCGCTATCGCCTCTCGCTGAGCGGCGACTTCGTCGAGACGGTCTGGCGCTCGGTCGTCATCAGTGGGGGATCGGACCTGATCGTCGAGCTCGCGACGCAACCCGCCGGCATGCGGCGCGTGCGCTTCGACTGGCCCGAGGGGGTCTCCGCGCCGAAGTGGATCGGGTGCACCGTGACCGATCTCCAGGGCCGCTTCACATGGTCGGGCGGCGCGAAGCGTACTGGCGGCGACCTGTTCGAGGCGCGCATCTCCGCCGCGCCCGGGCGCTACACGATCTCGGCGAAGACGAACAACGGCCTGGAGGGCCAGACCGCGTTCGAGATCATCGGCTTCGAGGACGGGGATGAGCCCGTGCGGCTCGAGCTCCGCCCCGAGTGAGCCGCGACGTCGGCCGCCTTTCCAAGGCACACCGTCCCCCGCCCTACTCCTCCCGCTTGCGCCGGTCGCCCCGCAGGCTGACGTTCTGGCGGCCCATCTCGCTGAGCCGCGCCGGGTCCTTCTTGAGGCGCAGGAAATGGGCCTTGGAGACCACGCTCTTGACGGAGCGCTGGAGCTCGCGGGCGATCGCGATGTTCGATGCCCTGGGATACATCGCGCGGAGGATCGCGAGCTCGTCCTTCTGCCAACGCGGCTTGCGGGCCGGCGTGCCAGCGCTCGCCCCGGGCGGCTCGTCCCGAGCGCGGCAGAACTCCGCGAGGACTTCCTCCGGAGACAGGGATGGCGTGACGGGCTTGCGGCCCGAGCGGATGCGGTCGAGCGCGAGGTCGCGCCCCAGAGTAAAGAGCCAGAAATCGATCCCGCCTCGATCGGGCCGGTAGGTCTCCGCGCCGAGGGCGCGCTCGATCGTCTCCGCGATGAGCTCCTCGACGGCCTCTGGTCCCCCGAGTGCCGTGCCATGGACCGCGTTCAGGTACCCGCGCAGGCGCGCGACGTGGCGCGACGCGAGCTTGCGCGCAGCCTGCGTCTCACCCCGGCTCGTCAGCCGGACGAACGCATCATCAACGGCGCGGTGCGAGAACGGGATCTGCCCGCCTGCCCGAGGGTCCCTTCCGGTATCCACTCGACGATCGGAGTCCGACCACCTCCCAGGTCCATGGTCGACGACGACTCCCATACGGTACCGGGAATCGCGAATGATCGTGGATTCCCGAGAGCCGCGGGTCGGGTATGGGGGGCGCCGGGCCGCCGCGTACGAAGTTGCAGCCCGGAGAAAGCCGGCACATGTTGGGCGCAGGCGACTTGAGACGGTCGCGGTGCGTCTCGAGTCCGCGGGCGCGAATCGGGCTGTCCGACCGGGCAGGACCCGAGCGCTCAATCCGTGACCAGGACGAGCTTCCCTACCGTCTGCCCCGACTCCAGGTCGCGGTGGGCGCGGGCCGCCTCCGCGAGCGGGTAGGTGGCGATCTCCGGTCGCCGGAGCCGACCGTCCGCCACGAGTTCGAGGAGCGCGTCCATCGTCTCGTTCAGGAACCCGCCGCGGTGGAACAGGTACGAGAGGTTGAAGCCCATGACCGCGCGGTTCCTGTGCGTGAGGTCGATGGGGTCGAAGCGCGGCGTGCGCGCCCAGTCCCAGGCCAGCTTGAGGTAGTTCGGGCGACCCCGTCCGCGCGGGAACATCGAGTGGAAGCCGTACGCGATCAGGCGCCCCTCGGGCGCGAGGCTGCCGTAGCTCCCGCGCAGGGTTGCGACTCCGTTCGCGTCGAAGACCGCCGCGTAGCCGTCCGGCGCGAGGCGCCCGGTCGCGCTCCACAGGTCTTCGCTCGACTTGTCGATAACGTGATCGGCACCGAGTCGCCGCGCGGCCTCGACCTTGTGGGGCGCGCCGACCACGGCGACGACGACACACTCCGCCGCGTGGGCGAGCTGCACGAGCGTGCCGCCGACGCCGCCGGCGGCGGAGTGGACGAGGACATGGCTACCAGGGCGCGGACAGGCGAGCTCGTGCAGGGCGTACCAGGCGGTGAGCGAGACCGCAGGAAAGACCGCGGCCGCCTGCGCGTCGAGCGCCGGGGGTCGCACGAACACCTGTTTCCGGGGTACGGCCACGCGGCTCGCGTAGCCGCCGAAGAGGGTCACCCCGAAGACTTCCTGTCCGAGCGCGAGGTCCATCACGCCCTCGCCCAGCCCGAGCACTCGCCCCGCGAACTCGAACCCGGGCGTGATCGGCCAGCCGACGAGCTCCTTCGCCGACTTGTAGAGGCCCATGCGCACGATGCAGTCCGCGTAGTTCACACCGGCCGCCTCACAGCCGACCAGAACCTCGCCCGGTCCCGGGACGGGATCCGGCAGCTCCTCGAACCGCAGCCGTCCGTAGCCGCCCGCGCGGTGCACCACGATGCCGTGCATCGGCCGGAGTATAGGGCGCGGTCGCGGCGGTCGAGCCGGGGCGTCGGCGCTCCAGCACCTGGTTCGAGGAAGGCCGGGCGGGCTGCGGTCGAGGGTGAGACCGGGGGCAGGGCTGGGCTCGGCCCGTCTTGCCCTGAATCCGCCGCGTGGTTTCAAACGAGTCGGTTCACTCAGCCACTCGAGTCCCCTCGCAACGTGAGTTCCATAGGACCCCCTGCTCGTCTGTTCTACCGGTCGCGTTCGCCCTCTGCCTCATGACGAGCGCCCCCGCGCGGGCTCAGTCCATCGCCTCGGAGTTGGTCGCGAGTGGCCTGTCCAGCCCCACGGACCTCGCCTCGCCGCCGGGCGACGAGCGCCTCTTCGCGTCGAGTTGACCGGCCGCGTGCTCATCATCGAAGGGGGCAGCGTACTCGCCACGCCCTACTTCGACGTCTTCGGCTCGATCCAGGCTGGCGCCTTCCCGCCGGCACGCTCTACTTCATGGACGGCTCGGGTAGCCTGCGCCGAATCACCGGCGAGTGCGAGGTGACGAACTACTGCACCGGCCTGCCCAACTCCACCGGCGTCGGCGCTTCGATCAGCGTCAGCCTCTCGATCACCGAGAACGCTCTCACCCTCGAAGTCGACCCCGCGGTCGGGGGTCAGTTCGGCGTGTTCTACTACGGCCCGGACCCGATCTCCCAACCCTTCGGCGACGGCCTGCGCTGCATCGGTGGCGATGTCTACCGGCTCAACCCTCCGCAGCTCGTCGGCGGTGGCGGCGAGCTCACGCGCCACGTCGACTTCACACAGCCGCCGGCGAGCTCGGGTAGCGCCCAGATCCTGGCCGGCTCGACCTGGAACTTCCAGTTCGGGTACCGCGACCTGAGCGGGACCGGTTTCAACCTGTCGGGCGCGGCCGCGCTGGTCTTCTGCCCGTAGACGATCCGCCGAATCGCATCGCGCCGAGGCCGACGATGAGGCCGACGATGAGGCCGACGATGAGGCCGACGATGACGGCCGACGATGACGGCCGACGATGACGGCCGACGATGACGGGGGCGCGGGGCGCGGGGCGCGCAGACTGCGCCGAACGGCAGGGTTGTCCGCACGGCAGCCCCTTCCATCCTGCGGTACCGATGCCGGGTGGTCAGGGCTCGCGTGAGGGCGACGACTCCCTCCGTCCTTCGAGGCCTCGCGGGAACCGGTCAGGCGGCGCGAGCCGCGATGCCGGTTCCGGCTGACCGCGCCGGTTTCAGGCTCGGGCTGATATCGGAGAGGAGCCGCAGGCCCTCTGAGGCGGCCCGAAGTAGGGTGCCGACGATGATCACGCCGAGTCCCCCGGACACGTTGACCACCATCGCAACGGTGGTGCTGTCACCCGCTGAGGACACCGCGATGTAGATCACGGCGACCCCGCTCAGGAGCGAGACGAGGCTGAAGGCGTTGAGAATGGAGATGCAGGTGCGGGTGGATCCGGTCATGGCGGTTGCGCGGGAGACGGTGGGGTGTTGAAGCCGAGCTGCGTGGGCTGGGGCGCCTGCCGCTCGAGCGGCCTTGGTTGCCCACATCATCGGATCCGGCGCGGCCTGGACCGAAGCTCGATGTGCCTTGCAGTCGGGTGCCCATGGTCCACAGGTCCGAACCGGAGTGGCGGCTCGGAGGACGCGCGCAGGGAATCCGCGCGGTCCCCTCGCGGCCACGCGAGGGACTCGGCTCCGGCGCCTCCGTTTGCATCAGCTCGTCGACGTCACCTGGCGGAGATCGTCGCGGAACTTCCGGAATGAGGGGCACCGCTTTGACGTGAGGTCCAGATCGAGTCGCTCGGCGATTTCGCGCCGCACGATGCTCTCCTCGGCTGCACGGGATGACGAGCGAATCAACTCACGGAGCTGATTCTTCGCGGCTCGGCGCTCCATGTTCTCCAGCTTGCCTGGAATCGAGAAGCCCTCACCGACGCACTCCCGCACCGCTGCTTCGTCACCGAGAAGCCAGGCCTCGAACTCCTTGTTCGCCACTCCGATGACCAACTCAGGGACTACGAGCCCTCGGATCCACGCTTGCAGGCGGGCTCTTCTCCCAGGCTCACCGTTCTGGTCCACGAGCACCACCTGAAGGTCGGGCTGGCGCTCAGCCATCGGCCAGCAAGGAGCCGCCTCAGTGTTTGCCGCTGCAACAGATCACTCCCGCGCGCGATCCGAGCTCGGACCCTGAGAGGCTCGACAGACTTCACCTCACGCGCATCCAGGCGGCGATCCAAGACAAGGCAACGACGGATGAGAACGTGCGCGGGACCGAGCTGTGCCGAAGAGATCACCTGTGCCGGCGCTCTGGTCGACCCTAGCGCGCCCAGCTCCCCTGCACCCTCCGCGAGGACGGCGATTCGCAAGGCCTTAGGTCAGCTACTCGGAACGCCGCCGTGGCCGCCGGCGAGCCAGAGGTTGCCGAGTGACCCTTCATGTTCTCTGAACGCCTGCTGCCAGTTCGGTTCTTCTTCCGAGATCGTTTCGATCCCTACCGATCCGTCCTGCTGATTGCGCGACAAGAAGCGCACTTCTTCCGGCTCGAGGTGATCGAGAAGCTCGGCGGAATGCGTGGCGAGCACGATCTGAATGGGCTTCGTGCCGACTTCGCCGCGCGCCATCTTGCGGAAGAGCCCGACGATCTCCCCCAGCAGGTAGGGGTGCAGCCCACGTTCCGGTTCCTCGATGGCCAGGAGATCGACCTGCAGTTCCTGGTGTTGAGCGAGGAGGTAGGCCAGGACCAGCATCGTGCCGTCCGAGACCTCGTGCGGCCCGAACGCGGCGCCGGACCACCGGTCCTGGAAGACCAACGTGTGGAATCCGTCTTCGGTGGGCTTGTGGTTGACGTCAGAGAACATCGGCACGAGGGCGCAGAACTCCCTGACCATGTCTTCCTGCTTGCGGCGGCTGAGAGTTGCGAAGACGTTGGTCAGGTTGCTTCCGTCCTGAGCCAGCGACTGCTGCTCAGCCACCTGGTTCTGTTGACGCAACGCGTTCAGGTCCAGGTGGAGGAGCTGACTCGAGCGGCCGCTGCGATTTCCCTCGAAACTATTCCGACCGCGCGCGTCGGAGATCTTGGTGAAATTGGGTTGCCCGTCGAATTCGAATGCAATGCGAATCGAGAGGCCTGACTCATGGCGCCAGGCATCTGTTGGCTCTAGTCCACCAGGGAATTGCAGTCCCTGAAGGACGGTGCTCTTGCCCGTCGCGTTGGCTCCGACAACGACAGTGAGCGGCCCCAAGGACAGCGTCAGTTCCTTGAGGCACCGATAGTTTTGAAACGAGACCTTCTTGAGCACGGAGTTCGACTATGACACGCGAGCTAGCCCGCTACCAACCCCCGATGGAGCGTCCCCCGAGACACGCCTGCGAGCCTACGTGGGTGCCGGGAACGCCAGCGCGTGCTGGCCGTTCTCACCGATCGATGGCCCGTGAGCGGAATCCTCCTCCACCTCGGCCTTCGCGCCGAACCGCCGGCGCAGGCCCGCGGCGTCAGCGCTCCAGGATCGGTAGCGAGCGGCTCGTCGCTCCGCCGATGCCTTCGATCTCCAGGCGGTCCTCGTACGCCGTCACCACGGCGTACGCGCCCTCCCCAGCGGGCGACTCGACCATGCCTTCGAGCGTGACGAAGTGGATGCCGGCGTGGAGCGCGTAGCCGCCGGAGTGGTCGTGGCCGGCCAGGTACGCGACGACGGCGGGGCTCGCCTCGAGCAGCGCGAGCACCTCCGCGTGGTTCCAGAGGAGGTGGTGGGGCGTGCTCGCCGCCGCCAGCACCGGCAGGTGGCTCAGGACGACGACCTTCGCGCCCGAGCGCGCGGCGTCCGCGAGCTCCTTGCGCAGCCACGCGAGCTGCTCGGTTCCGAGGCCGCCGTTCCAGTCGTACGCGCTCGGATGCTCCGCGCGCGGGTGCGCGTCGAGCCACGCGCGGGCGCGTGTCCGGTGTGCGCTGCCCTCGGGCCAGGCGCAGACGCTCTCGTCGAGGGCGTCGAGCACGACGAAGCGCCACCCCGCGCGCTCGAAGGAGTACCACGCCGAAGCGAGCCCGAGGCGCGGGAGGAGCTCGCTGCGTGGGAGCGAGAAGCAGTGGTTCCCGAGGACGTGGCGCACGGGGAACGGGAGCTCGTCGAGGATACCGAGCACGGCCTCGAGGTCCTCGCGCGAGTGGTCGAGCGTGTCGCGACCGTCGATGACGTCGCCGAGCTGGATGGCGAACTCGAGCGGCAGTCCGGCCCAACGCCGGGCGCAGACGCGCAAGCTCGCGAGCGATGCGCGGTAGTGCCGCGAACCGGCGGTGTCCTTGTCCGCGTACTGGATGTCCGCCACGAGGCCGAACCGGAATAGCGGCTCGGCGTCGCTAGCGGGGCAGGGCGCGAACCAGGCGGGGACAAGGACAAGGAGGCTCGCGAGCCGCCGCAAGCCCCGCGTGCAGCGCATCAGAACGAGAGCTGCCAGCCGATCGTCGCCATCCACTCCGAGCTCAACTGCGGCCCGTCGAGCCACTCGTCCACGGGCAACCCGACCTCGACGGCGATGCGGTGGAGCTGGTCGTAGCCGTCGCCCAGCTCGAAGTTGAAGCCGCCGAGGAGGTCCAAGCGGTTGCCGCCCTGGCGGTGCGGGTCGTTGGCCGGGTTGGCGTCGGGGTCGAGGTCCTTGGAAGCGCCGTGGTAGTCGCCCCACGAGAAGAAGTCGAAGCGCAACGAGCCGGCGATCGTCTCGGAGATCTGCTTCGAGTACCAGCCGGTCAGGTGGTTCGAATCACTGACGGCCCAGTCGTCGCTGTTCTTGCCGACGTGTATGCGGGCGGCTGTCTGTACGCCCCAGGTCCAGCCCTCCATCTGCTTCATGAACACGGCGCCGGGATAGAAGTCGAACGTGCCGGTGCCGAGCTGCATGACGTAGGGCAGGGTGATGTTCGTGTTCGTCTCGTCGTGGTCCTTCTCGTCGAACTTTCCGGTCGGGATGCCGACCCCGAAGTGGACGCGGAACATCGTGTTCTGCTCTTCCTTGATCGTACGGATGACCCCGAGCCGGAGGTCGCCGATGCCCTCCGAGTCCGTGTCGAAGTCGTCGGTGAGAGTGTTCGTCGTCATGTCCTTCCGGAGGTAGGGCACCATCGCGAACAGCGTCCAGTCGTCGTCGAAGCCGTACAGGGCCTCGAACACGTGCGTCTGGGTCGTCATCTTCCTCGGCGTGCTCGTGTAGCCCGTGCCGGAGCCGAGCAGGGTCGAGGTCGAGATGTTGTCGCGGCCGTCGCGCATGCCGTGGAACGACTGGAAGAAGTACCGGTAGGAGATCATCCAATCGTCTTCGACCAGCGTCACCGCGTGGAACACGCCGGCGGGTGGCAGGGCATCGATGCGTTGGAGGTCCCAGTAGATCTCGGGCTCGCTCTGCCGCCGCCCGAGCCGGATTCCCGTGCCGCCGAACATCGCCATCCGGCGGATCGTCAGGGCGGGATCGCCGTCGTCCCAGGCGTCCTGCGCCGAGACGCTGGGCGCCATGAGGAGGAGAGCGGGGAGGATCCAACCGTGCGTGCGCGGTTCAATCATGGTCGACCGGTCTGCGGAGGGGGTGCGTGCGCGGCAAGATCCGCGCCGTCCCTTGGACGGGGTCGTCCCGAACGATCGGGGACGGCGCGGATCCTACAGCACACGGAGGTCGGGTCCGCGGGTCAGCGATCGTCCGCTTCGTCATCGCCCACCGGGATGGGCTCGGGAGCAATCTCGAAAGGCATCGGCGAAATGACCGCCTGCTGCCCGCGCGCGGTCATGACGCCGCCCACGAGCACCACGGGGAGGGCCATCATCGCGGGGTGCGAGGCGAGGTAACCGATGCCCCCCGCCATGTTCACGAGCATCGAACGGTCGGCGTGCGTCCGCTGCACCAGGTCGTCGCCCTCGATGCGGCTCGCGGACACGATGGCCAGGGCCCCGTCGACCAGCTCGTGGTAGGGCGGCAGGATCAGGCCCGCGTCCCTTGTGGAATCGCGCGGCGAACGCGTCCCGTTCACGAGCGCCGAGCAGAGCATGCTCGTCACACCGTAGCCCTCGCGGATGAGGCGCGGCGTGTCGATGAAGGAGACCGCGAACAGCCCCTCGGGTCCGCCGTCGAGCTGCGCGCGGAAGCGCGGATTGTCGAGCAGGTTGCGGCCGCCACCCTCGGCCTGGAGCACCGCGCCCAGGGTTGCCTGCGGCGTGAAGCCGATGAAGAGGAACCGCGACGTGAACGCCACCGTCGGCTCGAAGGGCACCGGCAGGCCCGGGAACGTGATCGAGGAGAAGTCAGTGCCACCATGCTCCCACTGCCGGATCTTCACGTACCCCTCCGCTTGCGCCAGCGCGATGCCGTTCAGCATGTCCTCGACGCGCTCCTTCGTGGCCGTGATGCCCTCGACGTCGGCGAGCTCGATGAACGCGACGAGCGAGAAGACCCCGCCGCCGCCGGTCGTGTCGGAGGCGTACATGCCCCAGGTCGAGCCCAGGTGGTCGAGGATGTCACGCTCGAGGTGGATGCCCGTGAAGCCGGCGAGCAACTCGACGGGATCGCCGCCGAGGCCCATTTCGACCATCTGCTCCTCGATGAGCCCACGCATGACCTCGAACGTCGCGGCGAAGTTGGTCACTCCGAGCATGGCCCAGGTCGCGTCCTCGGGGACGACTGTGAAGTCCGCGACGGCGATCGGCGACTCGGGCAGGAGCCCCTTCGCCTGCATGGCTGCGGCATATCCGCGCAGGGTCATGACGGCGTGCAGGCGCTGCTCGTCGACGCCCATGCCCCACTCGAAGCGCAGGTCGTCGAGCCCGAGCTCGGCCATGACATCCAAGAACGGGTCGAGCTCCTCGCCCTCGCCCACGGCGAACTGCGTGACGAGGCCCATGAAAGCGCCGTAGTCGAACCGTCCGGCGAGCGCCAGCTCGACGTCGGGGGGCAGGCCCGTGTTCGCGAAGCTCGGTCGGCCGCCATCCGTCTTTCCGACCGCGAGCACGAAGTCGCCGTCGCGCGTGCCGTACCACGCCGGTAGCGGCGCGGTGATCCGTGTGAGCCCGTTCGGGGCGACGGCGCCCGCCGGCATGCCACTGAGCGCGAGCAGCCGGCCGAAGCGCGCGGCGAGCGCGGCGGCGTCCTCCGCGGACTCCCCGAGCAGCTCGAGCTGCCCGAAGATCGGTACGGGCAGCGGGGTATCCAGGTCGTCGGCCAGCCCTACCAGGAGGTTCAGCGGGCCGCGGCAGAGCCGGGTCACGAGGGGCAGCACGTCCGGCGGGATGCCTTCGGCGTCGAACTCGGCGGGCAGCTCCGCCAGACGCTCGTCGATGTAATTCAACGCTCTGCGCAGGCCCTCGTCCTTGGGATCGACCAGGAGGGCGTCGGCGCCGGCGTAGTAGATCGCGAACAGCTCCCGATCGGCGGTGGGCGCGGGCGCGGGCTCCGGGCGCGGGACGTGGATCGAGGGCCAGTGGACCGGGAAAATGGCGAGCAGGATGGGAGCGAGGCTGAGCATGGGACGTCTCTTCGTGATTTAGCGTCGTCGACGAGCCGGGTCGCCGGGGCGGGTAGATCGGACCCGGGGGAGCCTACCACCGGCATCGGCAACTACTCACGGGGTCCTCCCTCGAGTCCAGCTGACCTGTCCGTACGCCGGCGCCTCGGCCCGTTTCGACCCGCCGCCGGAGACTGTTACACTGGCGGTGTCCCGCAGGGCGCCCGAGACCGCGGAAATGCCGGCTGCGCTCATTTTCTTGGGTTCCGCAGGTCACAGACAGACGGCTTACCCGAAAGCGAGAACCAAGAAGTTGGATTCCGAGACCGAACCCGCTCCCTCTACCGGACTGGCGAGCAAGGACGCGAGCCTCTCCCTGTCGCGGCAGGAACGGGAGCGGCTGCGGGATTGTGAGCCGGAGGCGCTGGAGCGCTTCTACTTCGTTTTCTTCGACCGCGTCTACGGCTACGTCCGGCGCCTCCTCCGTGAGGAACACCTCGCCGAGGACGTGACCCAGGACATCTTCATGCACATCCAGAAGTCGTTGCCCACATACGATCCGAGCCGCGAGCTGCGGCCGTGGGTGTTCACGATCGCGACCAACAAGGTCCGCGACTTCTGGCGCTCCCGGCGCCACAAGGAAGCGCTGCGCGAGGTCTCCGTGGATGGGGAGAAGAGGGCCGATGTGGCCGTGTCGAGCCGACGCGGCCCCGTCGAAGAGCTCGAATCCGGCGAGGTGAGCGCCGCCGTCGCGCAGGCCATCGAAGCGATGCCGGAGATCATGCGCAGCACGCTCGTCATGCGGTACTACGAAGGCCTCTCGTTCGAGGAGATCGGGAAGATGGTCGACCGGAACGAGACCGCGATCCGCAAACGGTATTCGCGCGCGCTCGACGAGCTCCGGCAGCGGCTGGGACAGTTTCTGGGGCCCGAGGGGATCTGAGGCAAATTGAGCGAGCAACAGCACAAGCACTTGGAAGGCTCGGTCCCGGACGGCGACCTCCGGCGCATGCTCGATCGTTCCGAGGTGCCGCCGGCGCGCGCGGAGTTCAAGGAGCACTTGCGCGCGATGTTCCTGGCCGGCGAGTCGATGTCGGCGGCCGCCGATGAAGCCGGGACCGAACCCGAGCCCGCACTCGCCGCGCTCCTCGACCAAGGCCTTGTTCTACCCTCGCGGCCGGAGTTCCGGGCGAGCCTGAGGGAACGCTTCGTGAGCGTCGCGGGCGCGACCCCGCTCACACCGCTCGCCGTGCCGCGCGCCGCGCGTACGCAACGGAGACACCTCCGACTCCTCGTCGGCGGCGTCGCCGCGGCCGCGGCGGTGGTCGCGATGCTGTTCGTGCAGGGCGTGTTCGCACCGGGCACAGCGAAGTGGCACGCCCTGGCCGGGGACTACGCTGGGCTCCGGATCGACGGGGAGCGGGTCGCCGACCTCTCCGCGGCGGAGCTCGACCACCGGCTCGACCACGCCCGGCGCGTTTCGACGGCCGGCGGCACGCTCCGCATGGAATATGATGACGGTCGCTTCGTGCTGGAGCTCGGGCCGGACACCGTGCTCGGGCTCGATCGGATGCCCGCGGCCGTCGATGCGAAGGATCTCGTCCTCGTCGGGGACGCAGGTTCGTTCCGCGTCGTGACCGGCCCGAAGTTCCCGGGGACCGAGCTCCAATTCGCGACGTCGCTCTTCGAGGCGCGCGTGACCGGCACCGTGTTCGGCATCGACGTCCTCGAGGAAGGGATCTGCCTCTGCGTGATCGAGGGCACCGTCGACCTCGTACCCATCGTGGGGGCGTCGCCCAGGCTCCACGCAGTCGGCACGGGGCGGCGATGCTCGGTCGACTGGCAGGGTGGGGCGGTGGAGGGTCCGGTCTGCCCACCCCACGCCGTGCCGCTCGAGAGCCTCGTCCGCACCTGGCGGAACTAGGACTTCGGCCGGCGGCACACCGCCCGGTAGCCTCGGTGCGTGCCCTCCGCTAACACCTCCGCCGCCGGGTCGTCCTCGGAGCCGGACGAACGGCGGCGCATGATCCGGAGCGAACGAGGCGACGATCCCGCGGCGACGGGGCCCATGGTCCGCTCCGATTCCGAAGCCGGCTCCGCCGAGGCCGAGCTCGTGCGGCGCGCTCGCGGGGGCGACCGCGCGGCCTTCGCCGAGCTCTACGACGACCACACCGGTTTGGTGCACGGCATCCTGATCTCGATGGTGAAGCCCCAGGACGCGAGGGATCTCGTCCAGGACGTGTTTCTGTCGGCCCTGCGCGCAATCGGTCGTCTCGAGCGCGATGACCGTTTCGGGCCGTGGGTGGCGACGATCGCCCGCAACCGCGCCAAGGACGCGTACAAGTCGCGCACGCCGGAGGTCGGACTGGACGAGATCATGGATCCGCCGGCGGCGGGCGCGCCGGAGGAAGAGCCGGACGGAGCGGACGAGGAGGCGGAGCGCGTGCTCGCCGTCGTCCGCGACCTGCCCGAGGCCTACCGCGAGACGCTCTGCCTGCGGCTCGTCGAAGGGCTCACCGGCCCCGAGATCGCAACCCGCACGGGCCTCACTCACGGTTCGGTGCGTGTCAACCTGCACCGCGGCATGAAGCTCCTGCGCGAGCGCCTCGAGGGGCTCGGAATGCGAGGGTGCAGCGCGTGAAGCACGACTACCTGTGGGACGGGAGCGGCGCGCCGGATCCGGAGGTCGAGCGGCTCGAGCGCCTGCTCGGGCGTTACCGCCATGGCGAACGCGCGGCGCGCGCGCCCCGCTCGCAGCTCCGGCTCCTGCGCGGCACGGGCATCGCCGCGGCGCTGGCGGCCGGCGTGCTCTTCTACTTCAGCCTCGCCCCGAGGGCTGGCTACCGCGTGTCCAACATGGGCGACGTCCACTTCGCGCGCGCCGGCGACGTGCTGGAAGTGGGCGCCGCGAGCGCCAGCGTCGAGATCGAGTCGCTCGGGCACGTCGAGCTCCTCCCGGGGTCGGTCGTCCGCATCGAGGACACGGGCGCGAGATTCCACGCCCTGTTCCTGGAGCGCGGCGCGCTGATCGCGAGCATCGTCGCCGAGCCGCGCGTGTTCCGGGTCGGCACGCCCGCAGGTCTGACGATCGACCTCGGCTGCGAGTACCGGCTGGAGGTGACGAGTGACGGGCGCTCGCTGCTCTCCGTCGTGAAGGGCCAGGTGGAGTTCGGCTACGGGGGCCGGGAGGTCTACGTCCCGGCGGGAGCATCCTGCGAATCGACGCTCACCCGCGGCCCGACGCCGCCGATCTTCGACGACGCGTCGGACGAGTTGCGGGAGCTCGTTGAGCAGCTCTCCGCGACCGGCGCCTACGCGCCGTTCCCCGCGAAGCTGCCGTACGACCCGGAACTCCTCGAGCGCCTGCTCGGTTTCGAGGACCGCGAAGACGCCCTGCCGCTGTTCGCGATGATGACCGACCCCGGCCTGCCCTTCGGCATGCGGGACGCGATCTTCGACCGCCTCCACGAGGTGTTCGACAGCCCGGAGAGCGTGACGAGAGCGGGCATCCTCGCGGGGAACGCGGACATGCGTCAGGACTGGCTGGGCGTGATCGATCACTGGTGGCGGTGATACGGATCCATACGACTTCGGCCCGGTTTTCCGGAGAAATCGGCTAGAAGTCGTGTGGATCCGTATAACCCTGTCATGCCCGAATCGCCCCCATTCGAACTGCTAGTCCTGATCCTGCTCGCGCAGATGATCGTCATCGTGGGGCTCGCGGTCGTAGCGCGCGTTCGCGCGGCGCGCGACCCGCGCATCGGCAAGCCGTACCTCATCATTCAGGATTCGCGCCGCGTGAAGCCGGCGCTCCTGGCCGTGCAGACCGGGCTGCTCATCATCACCCTGTTCGCGGATCCCTTCCCGAGGATGCACGCGGCGCTCGCGCTCCTCGGCGCCATGCTGCTCACCTGGCTCGCGCCCGGGATCGACGACCGGGCCTGTGGCGAGGACGGCGTCTATCGGGGCTGGTACGGGCGGCGCTACGACGAGCTCGAGGAGTGGCGTCTCACCGGCGATCACCTGCGGTACAAGTTGCGGGGCGCGTGGACGTCCGTCGAAGTGCCCGCGGGCAAGCGCGCCCACATCCGCGCGATCCTCCAGGAGTCGATACCGGACCGCGAGAGCAGCTTCCAGGACTGACGGAGGGTTACCGGGACGATGAATCCGTACTGGAGGACAGTCGTCGCCGCGCTGCTCGTCGCGACCCCTACGAGCAGCGCCGCGAATCCGGCGCTACCCGGCCGGCGGCTCGGCGGCGACGGCTCGGAAGTCGGCGTGATCGCCCCCGCCGGTCGCTGGCCGACGTCGGGCGGAAACCTCGCGCGGACGGGGGTCACGCGCACGAGCGCGATGCGCGGACCGCTCTCCGTGGCGTGGGCCGTGGACCTCCCCGGAGAGATCGAGGGCGAGCCGCTCGTGTGGGACCAGCGCGTGCTCGTCGCCGTGAGGTTGAAGGACGATCACCGTGCGCTCATCACGCTCGACCTCTCGACCGGTGAGCGCACGATGGCGCCGTATCGCATCGCTTCGAGTCTGCCCCTCGAGCCTTCGCTCTGGGCGGGCGTGATCGTCGCGCGCACGGCGGAAGATCGCCTCGTGGCGCTGCGGTGGGAGCGGAAGAAGATCACCCAGATCCGGTCCCACAGCGCGCCCGCCCCCGTGGGGGCCCCGCTCTTGCGCGGGAGCGAGATGATCTTCACGGCGGGGGGCGGGCTCGAGTGCCGGCGCATCACGAGCCGAACGCCGATCTGGCGCGTCGAAGGCGGATTCCGCGGTCGGCCGTCGCAGCGCGGTGGGGAGGTCTTCGCGCTCGCGTACGACGAGCGCGAGGTCGCGCACCTGGTCGTGGTCGATCGTGAGCACGGAGATGAGCGGGATCGGGTCACGATCGGCCCGCTGCCGGCGGCCGATGCGTTCACGATCTGCGTCCTCGAAGAGAGCATCT
>SMVQ01000334.1 GCA_004357655.1 Planctomycetota bacterium | reverse complement strand
CCGTCCTCGCGGACGACACCGCCGCGGGCTGGGAGGGGGAGACACTCGATGGCCAGCGCCATGGACGCTGGACCTACTTCCGCCCACACCGGCGCACGATGATGGTGGGCGACTACGAGCGCGGCGCCATGCACGGAACATGGCTCTTTCTGCACGCCGACGGGACGGTCGAACCGGACTGGTTCACCGGCCGGTACGAGCACGGCGTGAGAGTCGGTCCCGGCGCTGGACCACCCGCGGGTGTGACCGTGCCGCCCGCCTTTCGCGACCTCGCCCGCGTACCGCTGTACGGCGCCCCGCCCGCGCTCCTCGCCGCAGTCGACACATTCCTCCGCGGCGACGCGAGTTCACGCCGCGGTGCGCGCGAGCGCCTGCTCGCTGACCCGCGCGCCGCCTTCCCAGCGATCCTCGATCGGCTCGTGCGCCTGGACCTCTCGACGCGCCCGGGTGAAGCGCTGGCGCGGCGCCTGGAGGAGCACGTGCTCGCGGTCATCTGTGGCGGCGGCCGCCTGTGGGTGCGCGGCACCGACGACGTCGCAGTGGCGAGCAACACGCTCTCGATCCTGCGCTGGTACAGCTTGTGGGAGCTCATGGCCGACCGGCCCGAGCTCTGGGCGATGAACTTCGATCCGGCGTGGCGCTGGATCGAGATCGAGCCGCGGTTCACCGTGCTCGCGCAGCCCCCGCCGCCGCCCGGCCTCGTGGATCGCCTGCCCGCGCGGGCCGTCGGCGACTCTCCGGCCCTCGGCCTCGCCATCGACTGGATCGCGGCCCAGCAGTCCGATTCGGGGGCGTGGAGGCCGGCGGCGCACGGCGGCGACGCACGCCTCGAAGCGGGCGTGACAGCGATCTGCCTGCTCGCGATCCAACGCGAAGGGAGCACCGCCGTGACGGGTCGGCACCGCGAGTCGGTCGAGCGCGGCCTGCACTGGCTCGTGCTGCACCAGGTACCCATGACGGGCGCAATCTCGCGCTCGCCCGTCGACACGGAATTCCAGAACGCGCTCGCCGCGGAAGCACTCGTGGAGGGCGCCGCCACCTCCGGCATCCCCGTCGTGCGCCAGAGCGCATACCGGACGATCGCGTACCTGACCGCCGTGCAACACGGCGACGGGTCCTGGGGCACGACCGTCGACGACGACCGCGGGCACCCGGTCGTGACGGCCGCCGTACTACGCGCACTGCATGCGGCGCGCGCTGCCGGCATCGCGGTCGACGAGCAACACCTCGTGCGCGGACTCGCCTGGCTCCACGGGCGTACGGACCTTGCGAGCGGGGAGGGCGAGGGGCGAATGTCCGGCGCGTTGACCTCACACTCGTCGGCGGCCGCCACCGCGGCGACGCTCCTCGTTCGCATGCTCGCCGGTCAGGCGCCGGAGCTACCGATCGTGCGCATCCAAGCCCGATGGCTGAAGTCGCACCCTCCGGTGATATTCCCCGACATGGACGAGAACGATCCTCTGTACGTCTACCTCGGAACGAGCGCTCTGCGATACGTGGGGGGCGGGGAGTGGGCCGCGTGGAGCGACGCGGCGCACGACCTGTTGGCGACCGTCCGGATGAGCAACGGCGCCCAGGCTGCGACGTGGGATCCCCTCGGCTTGCAGCCCGGGGCACCCGGTGGCCGCCTGTGGTCGACGGCGCTTGCCGCGCTCACTCTCGAAGAGTTGCTGCGCCCGAAGTAGGCTTGCGGCGCGGGTGCGCGCCGAGATAGAACCGGAACGTCCGGCCGCGCGGGGCGGCTTCGTCGTGGTACTTCCGGACGAGTGCCGCGACCGTCTCGGTGAGCTCCTCCGCGAACGCGTGGCGCTGCGCGGCGGTTGCGAATCGGACCTCGGTCTCGAGCGCGAACGTCGGCAGCTTCTTGCCCGCCGCGGCCGCGCCCGCCTGCAGCACGCCGAGGTCGCGCACGGCCTGCGAGGCGAGCGCGATCTGGTAGCCCGCCGAGAAGCGGTCCTGGATCTCGCCCGGCGTGGCGCCGAGCCGGCCGAGCGCCGCGGTCGAGATCACGTACGCGCGACCCGTCCGGCGATAGATACGCTCTACGCAGCTGCCCCTGCGCCGCTCCTCCACGAGCTCGACGAGCCGCTGGCCCTCGAGCTCGCGCAGGTGGTAGTTGACCCGTTGGCGCGGCAGGCCGAGGCGCCGCGCGAGGCCCGCGGCCGAGCTGGGCTCGGCAAGGTTCTCGAGCAGGCGGAGTCGCGCGGGGTGCAGCAGGGCCTGCGCGCGCTCCGGCTCCTCGATGACTTCCACCGTCGCCGCCGTGCCGGGACGGGACACCTAGACCCCCGCGCTCATCGATCCGCTCGCGGAGAACAGCCGCTCGAGCATCGTGCTCCAGCGCGCCTCGAGCTCGTCGAGGCCCGGCCCCGCCGGACCGTACGCGGCAAGCCACAGCCAGACCTGATGCTCGCCGCCGCACTTCTCGACTGCGATGCGGAGGAACCCGTCACCGTGGCTCGTCGCCACCCCGCTGAACGCCCGCGACTCGCAGCAGAGGGCGAGTCCCTCGAACACGTCGCCGGCGGGCGTCGTGAACCGGAACGGATCGCCCTCGGTGAGAGCGTCGAGCGCGCTCCCCGCGGCCAGTCCCTCCTCGCCGGTGAGCCGCTCCCATGCCTCCGCCGGCGCGAGATCGATCGTGGTCGTACACCACGCGAGGCGACGGTCCAAGCCCGCGTGTCGTTCGAGGTAGAGGCGCAGGCTGCGAAGCTCGACCGGCCAGCCGCGGCTGATCCCGTCGTACTCCTCGTCGAAGGTCGCCTCGGGGCCAAAGCCGGAGTGCACGAGCCGCAACGTCGTCCGCCCCCCCTCGCCCTCGAGGAAGAAGTCGAGGAAGAGCGGTAGCTTGCCGCCCTCGCCGTCGACGATGGAGGAGTCGTAGCGTGTGCGAAGTCGGGACCCTGGCTCCCAGATCTCGATCACCTGCGGCCACGCGTGCAGGTCCCCCCAGCGCCAGAGGATCTCGCCGCCCACGCGGGGAACGACCTTGGCATCCGGCGCAAACCAGCGGCGGAGCTCCGTGTCGCTGGAGATCGCGCTCCACACGGCGCCGCGCGGGGCGGCGATCTCGAGCTGCATCTCGAACTGGCGGGACGTGGGTTTCGACGGGCTCATGGGAATGCCCCTGGTGGCGGGTATCCGGGCCTACCGAAAGAAAATACTGTCCGTGGGGCAGCCGTCAAGCCTTCCGACAAGAAAATTTGTCGGTGGGCTCCAGCGGCCACCGGAACACGCCGGGAGCTTATCCTGGCGAGTCTGAGCGCCCGATCAGACCGACGAGCCAGATGAGCCCGCCCAAAGCAGACGACCTCGTTGCCAGGGACCGCACGCACCTCACCTTCCTGCACGAGGCTGGGGCAGCCGCCGTCCGCCACAACTCGGAGGCGGACCTCCTGCCCCACCTGCTCGGGACGCGCGACCTCCTGCGTGAGTGGGGCGCGCGGCCGGCGCTCCAGGATGCGGGACTCTTCCACTCGGTCTACGGCACGGAGTTCTTCGTAACCGCTACTTTGCCGGCGGCGCGCCAGGCTGAGGTCCGCGCCGTCATCGGCGCCGAGGCCGAAGCGCTCGTCCGGCTCTGGTGCTTCGGTCGCCGGTACAGCCTCACCGCGAGCCTCGCCGGCGAGACGGAGCCGCGCATGCAGGATCGCCGCGACGAAGAGTGGGCGTCGCTCACGGAAGGTCAGCTCGAGGACCTCTTGAATCTCTGGATCGCCGACACGCTGGAGCAGTTGCACCGCGTGCTCGAGCGCGAGGTCCCGATCGCGCTCGAGCTCATGCGCTACCGCGACCGGGCACTGCCCCGTGCGCGGGTCGCCCTCGAAGCCGCAGTGCGCGGATTGCAGTCACAACGGGAACCGTAGTCGGCGAGCGGCGCCGGCCGCGGAGCCCAGGTCCATCACGGTCCGCACGGTCGGTGGCGGGCGCGTGACCAGTGACAGAACATGTGAGCCGTTCGAGGCCGCGTTCCGAGGTGTCGGTCGTCATCGCTCCAGCCCCTGGATCGGCCAGCGCTCCGAAGGGAACCCGCACGGCCCCCCCCATCCACCATCCCTCGAGCAACGAGCCGCGACCCCATGGACCGTACTGGTGACGGTCTGCGGCACCGCCCTTGCGGCCAACAGCCGCGAGCCAGTACTCAGCGAGCAACCGGGTCATGCCTGCTCCTCTGCCGCGCCTGTCGCGAGGGCGGGCCTTGACTAGATCGTTGACTAGAGGCCGATCCACGACGGGGTCTAGTAAAGCCCCCAAGTCCCTGCCTCCTAGCGACTTGCGGCAACGAACCCGCAGTAGGGATGCCCGTCCGGACCCGGCTCCTTGGCTTGGTCATGGCGAGTCCTCGTCCGAGTCCGTCTCGGCGGGCAGCCACTGGGGCTGGGCCCGGGTACCGCGGTTGTCGATGCTGCCGGATCGTCGGAGCTCCTGCAGGAGGTTGTTGAGCTCTCGCCGCTTCTGCTGCTCGGCAAGGCGAGCCGGGAGCTTCGGCATCGGAGCTGGGAAGCTCCGTCACTGACAGCGCGAACGGCGAGCCTCGGGGTGCCGCCGCCCGGAGCTCCTGATGGCACATCCGAGCCCTCCAGTCCAGCGCCCCTCGGAGGCAGTTCACTCCGAGATCCAAGAGAGCCGGGGCACCTCTCGTAGCCTGGAGCGTAGCTGGCCGGTCCCGAGTCATCCAGGCCCGGGTTCTGCCGGTGATCGGATTGTCGCGGGGGTGATCGGGGAGAGCAGGAAGCCGCTCCGGCGACGGCGCCGCGCTACCGATGGGTCTCCACCCACGCCTCATGCAGCGCTCTGAGCTCCGCGACGAGCTCCGGGTGTTCCGCGGCGCGATTCGTCCGCTCGTCTTCCTCGAGGGCGACGTTGGCGAGGAACCATTCGTCCGCCTCAGGGAGCGGCGTGGCGTTCCTCGGATCACCGTTGTCCAGGGGCCGGAACAGGAGCTTCCAGTCGCCGCGCCGCACCGCCCACCGCTTGCCCAGCTGCCAGTGCAGGACGTCGTGGGGCGAGCCTGCGCCCGCGTCCCGAAGCAGTGGAACGAGACTCTCGCCATCGATGGCGTGCTCGGGAGCGGGCAAATCGCAGAGCTCGGCCAGCGTCGGCAGCCAGTCCGCGGACACCGCGACCGCGTCGCGCACTCCGGGCTGGAGGTGGCCGGGCCAGCTCACGATCGCGGGCACGCGGATGCCGCCCTCGAACAGCGAGCTCTTCGCCCCGCGGAGCGAGCCGGCGCTGCCGCCGCCGTAGTGAGCGCGCTGCTCCGTCGAGTGCCCGTGGTCGGACTGGAAGACGACGATCGTGTCCTCGGCGAGGCCCAGCTCGTCCACTTGGTCGAGGAGCGCGCCGATGCGCGCGTCCGCGGACGTGAGGAACGCTCCGTAGAGGTTGCGCGGGTACGGGACGCCACGCGCGTCGTAGTCCGCGAGCCACTTCTCCTCGCCCTGGTAGGGGTAGTGCGGAGCATTCATCGCAAAGTAGATGAAGAACGGCCGCTCGCGGTTCGCCTTCATGAATTGAATCGCTTCGCGGAGCATGAGGTCCGGGAAGTACTGCCCGGGGCGGAACACCTCCTCGCCGTTCTTGTACAGGTCGTGACGGTTCGGTCCGTTCCAGTAGAAGAAGTGCGACCAGTTGTCGATGCAGCCGACCATGTGCCCGAACGAGTAGTCGAAGCCCTGGGCGTTCGGCGAGCGCTCCGGCGTGTAGCCGAGGTGCCACTTCCCGATGTGCGCCGTGCGGTAGCCGGCGCTCCGGAACATCTCGGCGAGCGTGATCTCTTCCGGCGGCAAGCCGCTCGTCTGGCCCGCCGTCGCGCCCACGTTGCCGGGCACGCCCGCGGCCTGGGGCGTCTTGCCCGTGAGCAGGGAGGCGCGCGACGGCGAGCACACGGGCCCGCCCGCGTAGAAGTGCGTGAACCGGATCCCGCCCGCGGCGAGCCGGTCCATGTGCGGCGTGACGAGGTCTCGCGCGCCGTACGCGCCCATGTCGACGGAGCCTTGATCGTCCGTGAGGATCACGATCACGTTCGGCCTCTCGCGCGGCTCCGGGCGGAGACGATCGAGCACGCGCTCGAATCGCTCGACCGCCGCCGCGTCGGCCTCGGCCAGACTCGCGCGCGCGACGGGCGTCAGCTCCTCGGGGTCCTCGGCGAGGTGGTACAGCGCCCCGTTGCCGTACAGCTTCCAGGTGTCGTCGTGGACGTACCGGGCGTTCGCGAAGTTGCCCCAGCGCGGCTCGTAGTGGCAGAAGACCCAGTCGCGTCGCGGGCCCGGCTCGCCGAGCATCGCGGGCAGCAAGCTCACGCCGTCGACGGGCTCGCCCGCCGGGAGCGCCGCCCCCGCGACCGCGAGGAGCGTCGGCAGAAAATCGGTGAAGTCGACGAGCTCATCGCGCACGACGCCGGCCGGCACCGTCCCCGGCCAGCTCGCGATCAGCGGCACGTGCGTCCCGGCGGCCGTCGTGTAGCCTTTGCGCCCGCGGATACTGCGCGCCCCCATCGCCGACTCGATCGCGCGGTCGGTCCCGTTGTCTCCGACGAAGAGCAGCAGCGTGTCGTCGCGCAGGCCGAGGTCCCCGAGCTTCGTGACGATCCGCCCGACGATCGCATCCATGGCGGCGATATTGGCCGCGAAGAGCGCCGGATCCGAGCCGCCCCGCCGTGGATCGAAGCCCTCGTAGCCCGGGTCCCTGGGGGTCGGCTGGAACGGCGCGTGGACGAGCGCCATCGGGTAATAGAGGAAGAACGGCCGCTCGCGGTTGCGCTCCATGAAGTCCTCGGCCATGGCGCAGAAGCGATCGGGCCCGTAGTCGCCCCGGTACTCCCGCGCCTCCTGCGCGTTCACCGCGAGCCACGGGTGCTTGTACCGACTCCCGGTGTTCTCCCGGATCTGCCAGAGGCAGTATTCGTCGAAGCCGGCTTCCTCCGGGCGCGTGCCGGTCCGGCCCGAGAGCTCCCGGCGGCGCGTATTGCCGCACAGCTGCCACTTGCCCACGACGCAGGTCGCGTACCCGACCGCTTTCAAGTGGTCGGCGATCGTCGTCTCGCCGGGATCGAGGAAGCCGAACGCGGTGTAGTTGCGGAAGCTGTACTTGCCCGTGAGGAGCTGCACGCGCGAGGGCGTGCACAGGGGCGTCGAGTACGCACGGGTGAACCGCGCTCCCGCGTCCGCCAGCGCGTCGAGGTGCGGCGTGGAGTACGACGTCCCCCCGTTGCAGCCGAGCGTCTCGTAGCCGAGGTCGTCGGCCATGATCAAGACGATGTTCGGCGGGCGCTCCTCCTCGCTCGCGTCGGCGGAGACGCCGGGCAGAAGCAGGGCGATGAGGCCGAGCGGGAACGCGCGCATCACACTCGAGCTGCAGGCCACGCTACGGGAAGGCGACGCGGAACGTCGCTCCTTCGACCACCTGGACAGTCTGCTTCTCGCCCGAGGGGAGGCCCACGGAGACCGCGCCGGCGGGAGCGGGGCACGCGAAAGCGCCGTGCGCGTCGGGCCGCACGCTGAAGGCGATCATCAAGTCCTTCGGGCCCGAGTAGACGAACTGGATGCCCTCGCCCTCCGCGAGCATCCCCGGTAGGACCGTGCCCTCGATCCGCCCGCACGGAACACTCAATTCCCAGGGATTCGAGCCGAAGTCGAGCTCGATCTCCTGGAGCACGAAGAAGAACCCGCCGTCGAACATCCCGGTGAACTGCAGTCGATGGCGTCCGGGGTCGGACAGCTCGAACCGGAACTCGCCCTGGGAGTTCGTGTGCTCTTGCCCCAGAACCGCCTGTGCCGGTTCGAGGCGCGCGAGTGAGACCGTCCAACCCACCTGGGGCTCACCGCAGAGCGCGAGACGCCCTTCCACGACCACCCGCGCCGACAGGCTGAGGTCGAGGTCGAAGTGCGTCGTGCGGCCCGCCCATACTTCGCAGCTCCACGGGATCTCCTGCGGCTCGTCCGAAGTGCTCCTGCTCGAGGTCGTGTAGTCCTCCTCGATCTGCTCCCTGCGCCGCTGCACGAGCCACTTCCCCGGCATCAGACCGTCGAACCGGAACTTGCCCTCGGCGTCCGTCGAGCCAGTGAGCCCGAAGCCGTCGCCGCGCGAGACGCCGACGATGAGCCCCGCCGGGCTCTCGTCGGGCGGTGGGATCACGCGCCCTTCGATCGCCCCCCCCACGCCGAGCACGAGCTCGAGGCCCTGCGAACCGGTGGCGGGCGACAGCTCCATCGGGCCGATCTCGTCCGCCGCATACCCGTCCTTCCGTGCGCGCAGGAAGAAGCGACCTCGCTCGCGTAGGGTGAGCGAGAACCGCCCGTCGTCGTCCGTGAAGCCCGTGATGTCGTCGCCCCTCTGCGACCGGCACGGGAAGCCGTTGACCGTGAGCGTACCGTCGCCGCCGATGCTCTCGTGGAGACTGACGCGGGCTCCGGGGCAAGGCGCGCCCGCCCGATCGACGACGCGACCCCGTACGCCCGGGAGGGGGGCGAGCGCGACGTCGAGGATCGCCGGCACGATCTCGGGATCGTACGGCCCAACCTGCTCCTGCTGGTGCCCCGCGGCTTCCACCGCGAGCTCGAACGTCTCAGGCGGGAGCTGGATCACGAGCACGCCGCTCGCCACCTCGGCACCGGTCGCCGCCCGCTCCTGGCCGGACAACCTGTGGTCGCCTTCGAACGTCTGCACCGAGACCGAGAACTCGGGCAGGAGCTTGCCGGCGAGATCGCGGACGCGCACCGCGAGGTTCCGCGGCTCACCGAGCTGGAGCACGACGTTGCGCTCACCCGGCTGGACGTCACGCACGACGGCCGGCCGGTAACGGTCCTCGGGGTCGCGCGCGGAGAAGTCGAACGGCGCGGCGATCTCGAGCACGCGGCGGTAGCGTCCGCGCTCGTCGGCGGTGGCGCCGCCGGAACCGCTGTGCCCTGCGGTCTGATACCTGTACGAGATCGGCGCGCGGGGTACCGGTCGTCCCTGCGGGTCGAGGACGACGAGCTCGATCACGTCGTCCCCGATGGGCACGAGCCGCAACGTCAAGTCGCCGGTCTCCGCGCCCGCGCGCACGAGCACGACGTCCGTGTAGGCCCAGAACAGACCCTCGGCGCCGGCCCAGACGCGCACTTCACCACCCGCCAGGCCGGCGACGCTGAAGCGTCCATCGACTTCGCTCGTGGCGCTCGCGAGGACGTCCGGCGGTCGGACGGCGCGGGGCTCGGAACCGAGCGGATTCAGGGGCGTCACGAGCACCTCCGCGCCCGGGAAGCCCGCGCCGCCCTCGTCGACGACTCGCCCTGCAACACTTCCGGCGGGGCCCAGGACGATGTCGCCGAGGTCCAGCCCCTCGCCCTCGACGGTGAGACTCAGTACGTGGCGCGCCGAGCCCGCCATGCGCGCGACGAGCTTCAGTGGCTT
>SMVQ01000333.1 GCA_004357655.1 Planctomycetota bacterium | reverse complement strand
CCCCACACGGCGACGAGCCGTTGGGTCCGGAGCATGACCCCGCCGAGGACCAGCGACAAGCCGAAGATCGGCAGGAACGCGCTCGCGCCGTGCAGGCCGGCGAATATCACGGAGGTGAGCACGACCCCGCCGTAGTCGCGAAAATTCTGGACCAGCAACGGTTGCAGGAACGCCCGGAACAGGACCTCCTCCAGTAGCGGCACGACAACCACCGCGAGGGCGACGGCGGTCCAGAGCCGCGCGCCGGAGAGCTGGAGGAACCCGGCCTCGAGGCCCCGCGGTTCGAACGGTTCGCCGAGGCGCGTCACCAGCCACGGCCAGAGGAGCTCCAGTCCGTAGATCCCCGGCAGGAAGAGCGCGTAGACCAGGAGCCCGACGCCGAACGCCGGCAGCCATCGCCCCGGCCAGAGCCCGAGGCTGTGCACGCCCTGGGGGTCGCGCTTGGACGCCCAGTAGGCGATGAGCGCGACGACCACGCCCTGAACGCACGCGGTGCCGGCGAGGGCGAGCTCGACGGGCACCTCCCCGTCGTCGGCGTAGGGCAGGAGGCTCTTCGCCACGACGTAGGACATCGTCACGAACACGAACACGGCGAGCACCACGTGCGAGAACCCCCAGCGCGCGAAGTGCACGATGCGGCCGGGATAGAGCCGCTGGGCGAGTGCGATCGTGAGCGGCGCGAAGCTCGCGACCCCCGCGGCGAGGATCGCGCCCGTGAGCGCCACTTCCGGCCGGAGGATCTCTTCGAGGGCTTCCTGGATCAAGGCGCCCTTCAGGCGTCCTCGCCTGCGTTCTGCGCCACGACCGGCCCGGCTTCTTCGAGCGTACCCGCCGAGGGCGACGAAGCGTTGGCGTAGAGGCGCCGCGGGATGCGACCGGCGAGGAACGCCTGCCGGCCCGCCACGCACGCGTCCCGCATGGCCGCGGCCATGCGCAGGGGTTCGCGCGCGCCGGCGATTCCGGTGTTCAGCAGCACGCCGGCCGCGCCGAGCTCCATGGCGAACGCGACGTCCGACGCGGTGCCGACGCCGGCGTCTACGATCACGGGGACACTGACGAGCTCGAGAATGATGCGGATGTTGTTCGGGTTCAGGATCCCCTGGCCGGAGCCGATCGGCGAGCCGGCGGGCATGACGGTCTTCGCGCCGAGCTCCTCGAGCCGCACGGCGAGACGCGGGTCGTCCGACGTGTAGACGAACACGTCGAAGTCCTCCGCGACGAGCGTGCGCGTCGCTTCCAGGGTACCGACCGGGTCCGGCATGAGCGTCTTCGGATCCCCGAGCACCTCGAGCTTCACCAGGTTCGTGCCCAGCAGCTCGCGCGCGAGCCGCGCCGTGCGCACGGCGCTCTCGGCGTCGTAGCAGCCCGCCGTGTTGGGCAGGATGCGGTAGCGCTCGCGATCGATGTAGTCGAGGAGCGACGGCTCCCCGTCGCCGGAGAGGTTCACGCGCCGGATGGCGACGGTCACGCAGTCGGTGCCGCTGATCGCGAGCGCCTCCCGGGTCTCCTCGAACGAAGCATACTTGCCCGTCCCGACGAGCAGGCGTGAGTGCAACGTGGTGTCGCCGATGACCAGGGGTTCGTCGCGAGTGAAGTCGGTAGTCATGGTATGTCCTGCGTCAGCCTCCGCCGACGAGCGTGACGAGCTCCACGCGGTCGCCGTGCTCGAGGAGGGTCCGCGCCCGGTCGTCACGCGCCACGAGCTGCTTGTTCAGCTCGACGGCGACGAGCTCGGGACGCAAGCCCCGCGCGACGAGCAGGTCCGCGACGCTCCCACCCTCGGGGACTTCAGTGGACTCGCCGTTGAGCTGGATCGTGACTTTCATCGCATGGGTCCACGGCGAGCGGGCGGTCATTCTCGCAAGCCGGAGGTCCCCGGCCAAGGCTCGCATGCGCCGATCCGCCCTGAAATCAGCCGATCCGCAGGAATGCGCACTTCAGATAGTGGCTCTCGGGCAGCGTGACGAGGTACGGGTGATCGGGGGCGGCGCCCGCGAGCTCCTCGAGCCACACATCGCGCCCCGCGAGGCGCGCCGCGCTCGCGAGGAACTCCGTGAACTCGTGCGGGCGGACATTGTGCGAGCACGAAGCCGAGACGACGTGCCCGGCTTCGGTCGCGAGCGCGAACCCGCGCCGGTTCAGCTCCACGTAGCCGCGCTCGGCCCCGGCCACTTCCTTCCGGTTCCGGGCGAAGGCGGGGGGGTCGAGAATGATGAGGCCGTAGCGCTCGCCCTGTTCGGCGCGCTCGCGCAGTGCATTCATGCAGTTCGTGCGGTGGACCTCGATCCGATCTGCGACGCCGTTGCGCTCCGCGGCGCGCTGGAGCCGCTCGCACGCCGCCTTGTTCTGCTCGAGGCACACGACGGACTCCGCACCGGCCTTCGCGGCATGCAGCGCGAACAGGCCGTCGTAAGCGAAGGCGTCGAGGACCTTGTGACCCTCGGCGAACCGCGCTGCGTGGATCCGGTTGAGGCGCTGATCGAGGTACGCCCCGGTCTTGTGCCCGCCGAAGACATCGACCTCGTACTCCACCTCGCCCTCGCGCACGACGATCGGCCCAGCGACACTGCCGCGAAGCGTCTCGACGCGCTTCTCCAGGTTCTCCAGACGCCGCACGGACGTATCGGAGCGGTCGACGATCGCGTCGGGCTCGAACGGGAGCACCTCGAGCAGGAGCTCGACGAGGAAGTCGCGCATGCGGTCGGAGCCCTGCGAACCGCTCTGCAACACGCACGTCCGCCCGTAGCGATCGATCACCATGCCGGGGACGCCGTCGGAGTCGCCGGCGAGGAGCCGGCAGGCCCCCTCCGGGTCGAGCAGGCCCGCGCTCGCTCGGGCCTCGACGGCCCGGCGCATGCGCCCGAGCCAGAACTCGCGGTTCGGTTGCTCCGGCGAGCGGGTCACCATCCGCACGGCGATGCGCGACGAGGTACTGAAGAGGCCCCAGCCCATCGGGTTGCCGTTGGGGTCCTCGACCGGCAGGAGCTCGCCCGCCTCCCCCTGGCCCTCGAGGATGTCATCGACGTAGACCCACGGATGCCCTGTGAGTTGCCATCGCCGGCCCTTGCCCGTCAGCTTGATCTTGCCCATGACGTCCTTCCTGGTCCCGAGAAAGGGGCGAAGAGGATAGCGGCAGGAATCCGGAGCCGCACTCCCCGTTGCCGATTTCCGCGCCGTTCCTCGGCCCTCCTCACCTGCCTGCCTGGCTCCTGCGGTCCGTCATGGGCGCCCGCACGTGACGGACCGGGAGAGCCAGACAGGCCGGTGAGGAGGGGCGCGGAAAGGAGCGGCTACCGCAGACCGACGAGTTGCTCGAAACGCGGGTCCTGACGCAGGGACGCGAGGTCCGGGTCGCTCTGCGCCCATTCCCGTTGGCGGTTGCGCGAGGCGTCGCTCGCGTGGTTCTCCTCCAGCTCCTTCTCCAGGAACTCCAGGGCGCGCGCCGGGTCGCCGAGCAGGGCGTGCGTGCACGCCATGTTGTAGTAGACCTGCGGGTAGGGTCGGACCTCGCGCAGGAGCGCGCGCGCCTCCTCGTCGCGCCCCGAGCGCGCGCGGTAGCAGGCCAGCAGAATACGCATGAAGTCGTCCTGCCGCAGCTCGTAGGCGCGCTCGTAGTACTCGAGCGCCCGTTCCGGATCGCCCATCTTCACGTTGGCGTTCACGGCGAGGGACACGAGCGCGCCGCTGCGAACGTTGCGGTACGGCTGGAGCTGCCGCGGGCTCGCGCCGAGCTCGGCCACGCGCCGCTCGATGTCCTCGAGCCGCTGCACGGCCTTCAGGAGCTCCTCCTCCGCGCGCCGGGGCTCGTCCTCCTCCGTCCAGGAGTTGCCGATCGCCATCTCGACCTCCGCGAGCCGCTCGTGACCCGCGTAGTACCACCAGTTCGAGATCCCATTCGACTGGAGCTCGTCGCGCATCCGCGTCGCGATCCGCCGTGACGCCTGGGAGCGCCCGGCCGCGCGCAGGTCCCGCGCCAACCACAGGGCGAAGCTCGAGGGGATCCGCACGTCGAGGATGTCCACGGCGTCCAAGCGCAGCGAGCGCTTGATCATGCTCCAGCGGGCCATGAGCTCCTGAACGAGGGACAGCTCCTCGACGGCGATCGCGTGGGGCGACCGGGCCTGGGCGAGCTTCGCCGCCCGCCGCGCCTTCGTGAGCGCCTTCCAGATCCCCGCGCTGCGCGCCTCGAGGATCGCCTCCACGAGATCGGCCCGCCTGAAGTCCTGCAGCGGGTCGGCGAGCTCGGGCGGGAGATCGGGGAAGGGCGCGAAGCCGGGCATCTCGGCCGGGGACACGCTGGCGAGCGCGCGGCCGAGCTCGGCCTGCACGGCGAGGCTCGCTTGCGGGGACAGCGCCGGCAGCTCGAGGCCGGTGAAGATCAGCCGGAACGGCGAGAGCTCCGATTCGAGCAGCGTGTCCCACGAGGAGAGCGCCTCGCCATTCAGCTCCGCGAATCCGAGCTGGGCCTCGAGCGTGAGCCGGTGCGCGACGCGCACTCGCTCGAGCAGCGCCCGGTCGGAGGCGTCCGTGCCCGCGACGAGTGCCGCGACGGCGCGCGCCAGCTCCAGGAGCGCGCGCTGGTGCAGGATCTCGACGTGCCGGGTGCGCAGGCTCTCGTCCGCCCGGTCCATGCGCTCCGCGAGCAGACCGTCGAGCACCGCCGCCGCCTCCACGAACAGGGGCTCCACGTCCGCGCCCGCCTCGAGCGCGAGGGTGGCCATGGCCTCGAGGTACAGCGACCGGAAGAGCCACAGCCGTCGATCCCGGTCCTCGGCCCCCTGCCGGACGGCGCGGATCGCGCGCGCCGCGCGCCGCGCCCCCTCGGGATCCCCACCCGGGAAGAACGCGAAGCGCGCGCGGTGATAGTGGACGACCCGGCCGTCGAGCCCCTGCAGCTCCAGGCCGGCGAGCACGCGCATCGCCCGGTCGGCCTCGCCGAGCTCTCGGAGCCGGGCGAGGAGGTCGCGGAACGCCTGGCCCGCGGCCTGTTGCACGGCGCGCGAGGGGTGTCGCAGGCCGATCACGAGCGGCGCGCGGTCCCGCGCCGACTCGCCGCCCCCGAGCTGGTCCGCGAGCATCCGGCCGTAGGTGGGCAGCACCTGCGCCAGCACGTCGTCGGGCGTCCGTCGCCGCAGGGACGCGGAGCGCTCCGAGGCGAAGCCGTCGGCGACCAGCCCGCGCACGACGTCGCTCGCGCGGGGCGTCGAGGGCAGGCTCTCGGCCGCCACGGCGCGATCGGGCGCGGGGAGCTCGCGCGCGAGCCGCCCGAGGGCGCGCGCCGCCGACTCCTCGTCGAGATCGCCGAGGGCACGCATGGCCGCGCGCCGGACGGGTCCGGCCACGTCGTCGCGGCTGCGCGCCTCGAGCGCGACTACCCGCAGCTCGATCGCGGCCCCAGCGAGGTCGGGTCGCGCGAGGAAGGCGACCAGGGTCGAGCGGACCTCCGCGTCGGGATCGTCGAGCAGCGCGATGACGCGCCCGATGTCATCCGGCCCGGCGACCTCGGCGAGCAGACCGGCGCGGTTCCGTCGCCCGTGGACCGGCGCGGAGCCGAAACCGTCGCAGAGGATCGGGACCGCCGCCGCGCCCTGCCCTCGCAAGCGCTCCCACGCCGCGCGCGCGGCCTCGGGATCGGAGTCGTCGAGGCCGTGGACGCCGTCCACCGGCGCAGCCTGCAGTCCCCGGGCGGGAGCGCCGATCGGGGCGAGCAGAGCGAGCGCCATCAGGCCGACGGACCAGTGCGAGCGATCAGCCATCATTGCCTTGCCTTGCGTCCCCGGCGTCGGCGGCGGCGTCGTCCGCCTCGTCCGCGCGGGTCTCCGTGAGCTTCGCGTGCCTGTACTCGAAGGCCCGGCGGGACAGCCCCACGCGCCGGGCGGCCGCGGACAGGTTGCCGCGCTCCTCGTGCAGCGCCTCTTCCATCATGGCGGACGTGAGCGTCCCGAGCGAGACCCCGTGCGAGAGCGCTTCCCGCGCGAGCCGCTGCGGCGCGTCCGCGATCGACTCGGCGAGGAATTCCAGCTCGGCGGCCAGGACTTCGAGCGTCCCGCCGCCGGCGGCGTCCGGGGCCAGCACCAGCGCGCGCTCCACGGCGTTCTCGAGCTCGCGCACGTTTCCCGGCCACGTGTGCTCCGCGAGCCGCGCGAGTGCGTCCGGCCCGAACCGGCGCAAGGGCACGCCCGCCCGGTCGGCGATCCCCCGTGCCAGCCGGCCGACGAGCGCGGGGATGTCGGCGGCGCGGGCGCGGAGGGGCGGGACCAGGAGGGTGACGACAGCGAGGCGGTAGTAGAGGTCTTCCCGGAACTCACCCGCATCGACCGCGGCGCGCAGGCTGCGGCCGCTCGTCGCGATGACGCGAACATCGATCGGGAACGCCTCCTCCGCGCCGAGGGGCTCGACGGTGCGCTCCTGGAGCGCGCGCAGGAGCTTCACCTGCAGCTCGTACGGCAGGCACTCGATCCCGTCCAGCACGAGCGTGCCCCCATCGGCGCGCCGGAAGCGCCCCAGCCGCGCACGGTGTGCCCCCGTGTAGGCACCCTCCTCGTGGCCGAAGAGCTCGGCCTCGAGCAGGCTCGGGGAGAGCGCCGCGAGCTCGACCTCGACGAGCGGCCCCTCCGCGCGCCGCCCCAGAGCGTGCACGGCCCGGGCGGCGGAGCTCTTCCCGCTCCCATTCTCCCCCTCGATCAGGAGGGTCACGTCGGAAGCCGCCATCCGCGTGAGATCCCGCGAGAAGGCCCTGAAAGCCTCGCTCTCCCCGACCATGAGGTCTTCGATCGCCTTCATCGCGCACCCCGCGCATCCGCGGGCCGGAGCCCGATCCGCCCCGGACCAGACCCCCGTGGCGGTTGACTCGCAACCGGTGAGAGACCAAAATGTTGAATCACCTATGCTCCGGACAACTCCGTGCGACCGCGCGCGAGTTCCAGGGGGTGGGCCTGCCCACTCCTATCCCTAATTAATCCCTGCCTCACCATCTTAGAGCCAAGAGCGCCGACACTCCCACCCGCAGACCGGGAACGCATCACCCCGCCCCCCTCCTAGCATGAACGGCGAAGAACTCCTCAGGATGATCGACATCATCCATTCGAACAAGGACATCCCCCGCGAGGTGATCTTCAAGGGCTTGGAAGAGGCCCTGGCCGCGGGGGTCCGCAGGCGCCTCGGCGTCGGCGAGGAGCTCGTCGTCAACATCGACCGGGAGACGGCCGAGATGACGATCGAGGACGACGAGGAGGTGTACGAGTTCGACCTCTCCGAGCTGGGGCGCATCGCCGCACAGGCCGTGAAGCAGGGCTTCATGCAACGCGTGCGCGAGGCGGAGCGCGACGTCCTGTTCCAAGAGTACGAGGCCCGCGTCGGAACTCTGGTGAACGGCGTGGTGCAGCGGTACGAGGGCAACGACCTCGTCATCAATCTCGGCAAGGTCGAGGCGTACCTGAACAAGGAAGAGCGTGTCCGCGGCGAGACGTACGGTGCCGGAGATCGCATCCGGGCCATCGTCGTCGAAGTGCGCAAGGACGGTTCACGTGTCAAGATCCTCGTCAGCCGGACCCACCCCGACCTCGTGCGACGGCTCTTCGAGCTCGAGGTGCCCGAGATCGCCGACGAGATCATCGAGATCAAGCGCGTGGTCCGCGAGCCGGGCTACCGCACGAAAATGGCCGTCCTTTCCTCGGACCCCAAGATCGATTGCATCGGCGCCTGCGTGGGCGTGCGCGGCTCGCGCATCAAGGCGGTCATCGATGAGCTCAAGGGCGAGCGCATCGACATCATCCGCTGGAGCGACTCGCTGGAGACACTGATCATGAACGGGCTGAAGCCCGCGACGATCCACCTGGACAACATCTACCCCGACATCGAGAACCACTCGGCGACCGTGCTCGTCGACGAGGACCAGCAGTCGCTGGCCATCGGCAAGCGCGGACAGAACGTACGCCTCGCCAGCCGGCTCTGCGGCTGGGAAATCGACATCAAGACCCGGGCCGAATTCTTCGGCGATGAGGACGAGGCCGACGAGGCCGAAGAGTCCACCGGGGGAGAGTCCGCCGGTGAGGAGGTCGCGACCGCGGAGGCCGGGTCCGGAGCCGGTGCCGGCGAGAGCGCCGACGCGGCGGCCACGGACACCGAACAGGCTCCCGAGCCCGTTCACCAGACCGCCGCGGAGACTGTGACTGAAGATGTCGCCACGGAAGAGGGCACGAAGCCAGCAGGAGCGGAAGGCTGACGGGCACGGGAACGGCCTGCAGCGACACCGCAAAGAGAATCCGATTGAGCAAAGTACGCATTCACGATTTGGCGAAGCAGTACGGGATGTCCGGCAAGGACTTCGCGCACAAGCTTCGTGACCTGGGTTTCAGCCAGGCGAAGAGCCACATGTCCGCCCTCGACGAGTTCGAGGTACTACAGGCCCAGGGCATCCTCGAAGCGCACGGCGTCATCGGGGAGAGGGCGGCCGTACCCACTCCCCAGGAGGTGACCGGCGGCCTGATCCTGCGCAAGAAGAAGAAAAAGAAGAAGGTCGAACCGCCGGCGACCGAGGCACCGGGGGAGGTTGAGCCCGCCGCCACGGTGGCGCAGCCGACACCCGCCGACGCACCCGCCAAGCTCGAGACCGAGGAGGCCGGGACAGCACCGCCTCTCCCGGAGCCGGAGCAACAGCCCGAAGCGGCGACGCAAGCGGGGCAGGCAGTTGGGGAGCCCTCCGAACCGGTCGAGTCAGCGCCTGTCGCCGAGACCACCGAGGTCGCGCCGGTCGCCGCCACCGTCGAGGAAGGCCCCGGCGGTGCGGAGACCGAGACCGCGCCCGAGGCACCGGCCTCCACCGGCGAGCCCGACGCCGCCGCGACACCCAAGCTCGAGGCCGCGGAGCCCGCGGTCGAAGGCGCCCCGAAGAAGGCGGCCGTGAAGACGCCCGAGAGCCCGAAGCCCCGCGGGCGCGTGGTCGGCTTCATCGATCCATCCAGCTTCCAGGCCCGCGAGCCCCAGCGCCGGACCACGCAGTCGCGCCGGCTCCAGTCGCGCGACGAAGCTGCCCCGGACGTACGACCCACCTTCACGCACGATCGCGGTCGAGGTCCGCTGCGAGGTGCGGGCGGCGCCCGCGGCAACCTCACCGCCGCCCAGCTCCGCGAGCGCGAGCAGGGTCGCTTCCTGCGCCGCACCAGGCCCGGCGGACCGGGCATGGGTGGCCGGCGGGGCCCGGGGGCCGGACCCCGCTACCGCGACAGGGTCACCGAGTCGCCGCTCGCCGGGACGACCGTCAAGGTCCAGGCTCCGGTCACCATCCAGAAGCTCGCCGAAGCCATCAAGCTGAAGGCGAACGTCGTCCTGAAGTCGGCGCTGACGAGCGGGCTCGGTAGCTTCACGATCAACGCCGTGCTCGACGACGACACGACGCAATTGCTCGGTCACGAATTCGACATCGAGTTCAACGTCGTGCACGAGATCGCGGCGGAAGCAGCGCTGCTCGCGGAGTTCCGGCAGAACCGCGACTCGATCGAGGACGAAGAGCTGATCGTCCGCCCCCCCACCGTCGCCTTCCTGGGACACGTCGACCACGGCAAGACGACGTTGATCGACTGCATCCGCCAGTCGCGAGTGGCGGAACACGAAGCCGGTGGTATCACCCAGCACATCGGCGCGTACCAGGTGAAGACGAAGCTCGGTCACTTCGTGACGATCATCGACACGCCGGGTCACGCGGCCTTCACCGCCATGCGGGCCCGTGGCGCGAAGGCCGTCGACATCGTCGTCCTGGTCGTGGCCGGCGACGACGGCGTCAAGCCGCACACGGAAGAGGCGCTCAACCACGCGAAGGCCGCGGGCGCGCCGATCATCGTCGCGATCACGAAGTCCGACAAGCCGGACTACAACGCGAAGCGCGCCATGGAGCAGCTCGCGAGCCTGGGCCTGACGCCCGAGGAGTGGAGCGGCGAGACCGCCATGCTCCAGGTGAGCGCCCTGAAGAACGAGGGCGTCGAAGAGCTCCTCGAGCGCGTGTTCCTCGAGGGCGAGCTGCTCGAGTTGCGGGCGCACCCCAGTGGGCCGGCCTCCGGGGTGGTGCTCGAGGCCGAGGTGCAGCAGGGCAAGGGCATCGTCGCCCACCTCCTCATCCAGGACGGCTCGCTGAACCGCGGCGACGTCATCCTCGCCGGCGAGGGCTACGGCAAGGTGCGCTCCATCCACAACGACCGGGGTGAGACGCTCCAGGAGGCCGGCCCCTCGATGCCCGTCGAGGTCACCGGCCTCGACGCGCTGCCCGGCGTGGGCGACGCCTTCCACAAGATCGAGAGCCTGGCGAAAGCCAAGCAGGTCGCCGTCGAGCGCGAGCGCAACAACCGCGCCGTCGCCATGGCCGCCAAGCGCTCCCCCGCCGCCAATCTCGAGCAGATCCTCGGCAGTTCGCAGGTGGTGGAACAGAAGTCGATCAACCTGATCGTGCGCGCCGACGTTCAGGGCTCCGTCGAGGTGCTGAAGTTCGCACTGGCGGAACTCACGCACGAGGAGGTCGCGGTCCGGATCCTCAACATCGGCGTCGGTCCGATCTCCGAGAGCGACGTGAACCTCGCCACGACCTCGAGTGCGATCCTCGTCGCTTTCCACGTCGGTGTGAACGGCAAGGCCCGCAAGGAAGCGGAACGCGCAGGGCTCGAGCTCGCGCGCTTCGACGTGATCTACGAGCTGCTCGACTTCCTGCACGACCGCATGGAGGGCGCGCTCGCTCCTGATCTCATCGAAGAGGTGGTCGGGCACGTCGAGATCCGGCGCCTGTTCAAGTCCTCGAGGATCGGTTCGATCGCCGGGTGCATGGTCCTCGACGGAACGGTTGCGCGCAACAATCAGGTGCGTCTCATACGCAGCGGCCAGGTCTTGCACACGGGCGCCATCGGCTCCCTGCGCCGCGAGAAGGACGAGGCCAAGGAGGTCCGCGAAGGCTTCGAGTGCGGCATCGTCCTCAAGGACTTCCGTGACATCCAGGAAGGCGACATCATCGAGGCCTTCAAGATGGTCGAGGTGAAGCGCACGCTCGCGGACTCTGCGAAGTCCTGACGCCGGGCGAGGCCATGGCCAACCCCCGGACGATCGCCCGCCTCGAGGCGCAGATCCAACGGCGTGCCGCGCACTGCTTGATGTTCGAGATCGCCGACCCGCGCGCGAACTTCATCACGATCACGCACGTCGAGCTCGCGAAGGATCTCAGCTCCGGCAAGATCTTCTACTCGGTCCTCGGCGACGAGAGCGAGCACTCGAAAGCGTCACACATGCTCGAGCACGCCGCCGGATTCATCCAACGGCAGGTGGCCACGGTGCTGCACGTCCGCAATATGCCCCATCTCCGGTGGGTGTACGACGATTCGATCGTGGAGGCGGCACGGCTCGATCAGGTGATCAAGGACGCGCGGGTGCGTGATCGGGAGATCAATCCGGACGCATGAAGGTACTTCGGTACCTTCATGCACCCGATTGATCTCCCGATCACGCACCCGCCTACACGGCGGATGCGCCCCCGCGCTCGCTCGCGGACCGGGCGGCCCTGCGGACCGGTGACTTCGCGCTGCGCGCGAGATGCCTGCGGCGCTACGGCACTGCGCGCCGGCCCGCCTGCACGGCGGATGCACGCCCGCGCTCGCTCGCGGACCGGACGGCCCTGCGGGCCGGTGACTTCGCGCTGTGCGCGAGATGCCTGCGGCGCTACGGCGCTGCGCGCCGGCCCGCCTGCACGGCGGATGTGCGCCCGCGCTCGCTCGCGGACCGGACGGCCCTGCGGGCCGGT
>SMVQ01000332.1 GCA_004357655.1 Planctomycetota bacterium | reverse complement strand
AGTGGCCGTACCGGGGCCGGGTTCGCGCTCCTCGCGACCCTCCTCGCAGGCGCCGCGCCACCCCAGGACCCCTTCGCGCCCGCGCTGCGGTGGACCGCTCAGGCGCCCGCCAGCGCCCCCTGGATCCCCGCGAGCGTGGCTTTCGCGGGGCGCGACAACCTCGTCTGGGCGGGGGGATCCGGCGCGGCGACCCGCATGATGGTGCTCGACGTCGAGGCCGCGGGAGCGAACGATCCGCGCTTCGTCGACGTCGGAGTCGCCCCGTCGGTCGGCGCTCTGCTGGCCGTGGCCTGCGACCGGGCCGACGCGGTGTTCACCTGCGCGCAGTACGTCGCGCCGACGATCTACCAGCGCCGCACCGAGATCTCGCGCAACGACCCGGTGGCCGCCTCCGCGGGCGCCCCCTTCGGGCCCGTCTGGAGCCACGACATGGGCCTCATCTCCAACGGCCCCGCCGCGCTCGCGACGGACGACGCGGGGGAGCTCGTGGTCGCGGCGGCCTGGGACAACGCGACCTCGAAGGTGCACGTGCATTGGCTCGATGCGACGACGGGAGCGCTGCTCGAGGCCGTCGTAGTGACCGGCGCGGCGTTGTCGGAAATCCGGGTCTCGGGCGACGGCTCGCGCGTCCTCCTGGCCGCCGGGCTCGACCTGTACGTCTTCGACGCGCGCGGCCGGGAGCTCCACCACTCGCCGCTGCTCTCCGCCACGCACGCCCTCGCGATCTCCGCCGACGGGGGGACCCTCGTCGTCGGCGGCATCGGACGGCTCGTCGTCCTCGAGCAGCTCGCGGACGTGTACTCCCCGGTCTTCGAGGTCCTGGCCCCCGGCAACCACATCGCGACGTGCGCGGACGTCTCGGCGGCAGGCGAGACGATCGCCGTGGGCTGGTGGAACTACGCGAACGGCGTCGACCTCACGCTCGAGGTCTGGGATGGCATCCAGTTCACGCTCCTCCTCTCACTCGACCAACGCGGGCTCGCCGGCGGGGTCCAGAACCTCCCGGAAGTGGCGCGCGTGACGCCCGACGGCCGCCGGATCGCCTTCGGGTGCTGGGGCAACGGCACCGCCACCCCGGAAGTGGTCCTCCTCGACCGCGATGAGCAAGCGCCGATCCTCGCGCTCGATTTGCCGGGGAGCTGCCGCGCCCTCGACCTCGACGACAGCGGAACGCGCGTCGTCGTCGCCTACAAGGACGCCCACGTGAACCTGTTCGCCGCCACGGGCGGCATCCGCCTCTACGACACGGGGGAGCGCGAGCTCCAGCAACTGGCGCCCGCCGAGGTTGGCGGCGCCGTCCCGCTCGCGGCGAAGCACGAGAACGCCAGCGCGGCCTTCTTCCTCGTCGGGGATCCCGCACCGCCCATGGTCATCCCCGGCGTCCAGGGGGCCTTGCTGCTCGATCGCCACACCCTCTCCGTGTACCCCGTCCCCGCCGACGCATCCGGGCGCGCCGACTTCCTTCTCCCCATCCCCGCCTCCCCGGTGATGATCGGCGTCCACCTGGCGGTCCAGGGGGCGTTCCGGGTCGGCCCTTCCCTGGTCCTCACGCACGGGTTCCTCGCCCCCCTGGTTCTCGACCTCTGACGGACCTCGCCCAGGGCATGCTCTCCCTGGCTTGCGGCCGGTCCGGCGTCTTCGCCGGGCCGGCCGTTCCTGCTTGCCTGCCTCCCTGGCTTGGCCGGGATCGTCAGGCATGGGCACGCGCGCCTACCTCGCGGACCCGCGCCACCTTATTGCGCGCCACCTTATGCAGGGGCGCATGAAGGGGCGCATGAAGGGGCGCGCGAGAGCGGGCCGTGTCGAGAACGGGAACGCGCGGGAGCCGTGCCGTTCTTCGGAACCGATGTTGGAAGTTCCTTCGACCCTTCCACTCAAGGCCCCTACACGGCCTGTCGATACGGCATCAGAGCCGCTCCCGGCGTCGGGAGCGCGCCGAGTACCCCGACCGCCTGCCCCAGGAGGCGGAGCTCGTTCCCCACGAGTACCCGTTGTCGTTCCTCTCACAGGGGCTCACCGAGCCCTCCTCAAGTCTCATGCGCATTCGCACCGAGGTCTCGATCTTCGCCGGCATCGTCTTGGCGCTCTCTGGCTGCAACTCGAGCTCGGGCAGCGACTCGTTGGCGGTCACCACGGTCGAGCAGACGCTCTCGCTCGACCCCGACGGGTTGACGACCGTCGTCGTCTTCGGTGGGTCCCCCGGCGTCATGACGGTGGCCAACTTCGAGGCCGACGGCGGCCAGTCGGCTGTGATCGCCGTCCAGGCCGGCGCCCAGTACACGGTGACCTGGGACGCGCGCGTGACCCCTTCGCACAGGGTTCGGGTCGTGGGCAAGGGGAACGTGAGCGCGAACTGGCGTTCGGTGACCACGAGCGACGACTCCGTGCCTTCCATGGTGATCACGGACGCGAGCCAGCCCGACGACGACGTCCTCGGTGGGGACACGATCGAGGTCACTTTCGGAGGTCCGCGCGTCGTCGAGACGGATGCGGAGAGCGCCGCGAGCTGGACCCTCAGCGTGGACGGCGTGGTGTTGGACCTCACCGGCTCCGTCTTCGACCTGGACCCCACGAGCCAGGTCCTGGCCATCACCCTGGGGCCCCTGGCGAACCTGCACGCGACCTTCACGCTCACCGCGAGCAGCCTCACGAGCGTCGCGGACGTCGCCCTGGCGGCGACGCCCGTGACGGGGACCGTGACGACCCTGCCCGACAACAGTCCGCCGGCCCTCACCGCGGTCGTGCAGAACCTCGCGCCGCTCTCCGGCGGCGACGAGTTCGGCCGCGTCGTGGAGGTCACGTTCGACGACCCCATGGATCCCGTCTCCTCGATCCAGCTCGGGCGATTCGCCGTGGAAGATCACGTCGGGGCCCCCGGGATCACGCTCGTGACGGACGTCGAGCAGATCGCGGACAACTCGCTCAGGGTCCACTTCAGCGGGCCCGTCGTGCCGGGCGTCGACCGGCTGATCCTCGTCGGTCTGAAGGACGACCACGGGAACGCATTCCTGAACCAGACGGTGGACGTCGAGTTCACGGATCCGCTCGGGAACGCCTTCGACACCGTGACGGCCAACCAGGTCCAGAACACGGGCGGGGACACGATCGTCATCGTCACGGAGAACGCCCTCGACCCCGACTTTGCGGAGGTCCCGACCAACTGGGACCTCACCGTCCCGTCGAACCCGACGCTGGACGTCGCGGATCAGGACTTCTCGTACTCGATCTTCGACAAATCGCTCACGATCGCGCTCGACTTCGATCTCCTGAACACCGACGCGATCACGATCGAGGCCCTCGGCGTGCGTGAGGTGGACGGCGGGCTCTTCTCGGCGATCGACAGCTCCGCCACCGCGTCTGGCGACGAGGTCGGTCCAACGGTCCTCACGGTCGTGCAGAACAGGAGCGTCGATCCGAGCGGGATGACGATCGACGTCACATTGGACGAGCATGTCAACGCCACGGCGGCCGACGTGGGCAACTGGACGTTCTCGGGCGGCGTCTCGGTCACGGACGCCACGATCCTCGCGTCTCCGAGCACCGTCCGCCTCGTCGCGGACGGTGTTGTCCTGCCCGGTGAGATCACGCTGACCGCCAGCGCGACGATCGCGGACCTGGCCGGCAACACGATGGCGGACGACCCCCAGTCGCCCTTCATGATCACCTCGAGCGATACCGTCCCACCGACGCCGAACTTCATCGTGGGAAGCGCCATCGAGGGGGCGGGCAACGACACGATTTTCGTGTCGTTCGACGACGACATGTACGAGAGCGACGTGACGAACGACTCGTACTGGATGGCCGAATCGCCGGCCGGCACGCCGCTCGACACGATCGGCGTGACCGTCACCTACGACGGGACTTCGCACACGGCCACGATGACGCTCACGAACGGAGCCAACCTGAAGCGGGGCGACGACGTCCGCGTGAGCTTCACGACGATGCGCGACATCGGGGGCAACGCGATCACCGCGACGTCCGTCTCCGGGGCCATCGACGCAGAGGCGACGCTGCCTGCCGTGCACACGGTCTGGCGCGAACCGGGCACCGATCGGATCGAGGTCCGATTCACGGAGCCGTCCGATCTCCTGGACGACCTATACGACTCCGTGACCAATCCGTTCGGCACGCGCTACGCCGTCCGGATCGGTGACGGCGGGCCGAACGACGGCGATCTGCGAGGCTACCCTTCGATCGCCACGGTGCACGACGACGGGCTCGGCGTCACCCTCGAGTACGGCTTCCTCATCGATCCCTCGGACAAGGTCGACGCCTTGGGCGTGACCGACCTCGCGGGCAACTACATGTTCCCGGCGATCGGCGTGGTGCCTGTCGTCGCGGACGCCGACGCGCCCGATCTCGACGGGAGCTCGACCTTCGGCATCACCTCCGGCGAGCGCAACGACACCATCGTCGTGGACTTCACGGAGGACATGAGCCCGTGGCGGCTGCTCGATCCATCCAATTACACGGTCGAGCTCTCCGGCGGCGCCGAGCTCGACCTCTCCGGCGCGCGGATCGAATGGGACGGCGCGCAAGCGGTCGTCCTCGATCTCCGGGGTACGCCGGTGGTCAACCTGCTCCAAGGCGTCGACTACGACATCACCGTCAACGTCGACCCGTCCGATCCGATCCGCACGGCGCAGGGCGTCGAGTTGACGGCGGCGATCTCGGACACGAACGTCATGGCGAGCGGCGACACGACTATTCCTGTCATCGGAGTCTCCGACGCCCGCATCGTCGTCACCATGCCCCCGGAGGACTCCAATCGCGTCGTCCTCTTCTTCAGCGAGGCCGTCGACCGGGCCGCGGTCGAGGTAGCGGCAAACTACGTCCTGGACGGCCAGGTGCCGCAGTTCGCCCTCATGATCGGCCCGCGGACGGCCCTCTTGCAATGGCCGCTGCCGACCGACGTGAACGTCGGGGGGCTGCTCACCATCAGCGGAGACTCGATCGTGGACCTCGCGGGCAACCTCAGCCCGACGGGGCCGGGGGACGTCACGGTCGCGCTGACGGTGGACGTCACGTCGCCCTTGATCGCCGGCACGGACGGTCAGGCCGTGGCCAACGCGGGCGGGGATTGGATCGAGGTCCGGTTCGACGAGCAGGTCATCCCGAGCACCGCGCTCGACTCGTTCAACTACACGCTCACCAACGGAGCGGTGATCGACCTGACCGCGGCACAGTTCACCTACCGGAGCAGTGATGCTGCGGTACTCATCAGGCTACCCGAGGGGCTCGAGCTCGACGCCGCGCAGCCGATCTCGATCGGCGTCCAGGGCGTCTCCGACTTCGTGGGCAACGAGATTCAGGCCACCATCACCGTGGGCGTGAGCCTGAACGGCGGGAGCGACACCACGCCGCCTTCGATCGCCGAGGCGTTCGTCAACTGGCGGGAGGATCCCCTGGGCGAGACCGTGGACATGCTCTTCTCCGAGGACGTCGACACGGCCTTCATGGGCGATCCGGGGAACTGGACGATTTCGGGCACGGGCACGGTTCCGTCCATCGACTCGGTGACGATCGTCAGCGACCGGTACGCCCGCTTCCGACTGTCGGGCCCGATCGGGTCGGATCACACCTTCGAGATCACCAGCCTCGCCGACCTCGCCAACAATGTGGCGGACACGATCACCTTCGACCCCCACGACTGATCCGTGCGACTGAGAATAACTTTCTCGAGGACCCCGGTGGACCGACCCGCATCGGCCCGAGGGCAAGCCTCCGCGCTCCCGGAGGCGGCGCCGAGGCCCTCCGTGCGCGTCGATGCGGACGAGGTGACGGGTTGCCCTTCAGATCATCGGAGCGGGGGATCGATACTCAGTGAGTCGCAGCGATCCCCGGGACCCATGCGTCGACACCCCCTTAGATACCGATAGGCAAGGATTCCACAGTGCCCGTCCGAAGCGCCCAATCCGATACCGTCGTAGAAGACGTCGTCTTTGCATTGACAGGTGTGCCGTCGGAGGAAGATCAGCTCCAAGGCCGGCAGCCGGAGCCGGGCGCGCCCACGGAGCCCCGCGAGCTCGTGGAACGGGCCGCCGCGGACGTCGACAAGCGAACCGCGGCCGCCTACGGACGTACGCTGCTGGACTGTCTGAGCGAGGATCCCGGCAACATCCGGCAGCTCGAGGCGCTCATGATCCTGGGCCTGGCCCATCCGGAAGTCCTCAAACGGCACCGGGTTTCGCTGGCCGAAGAAGGCCGGCGTCTTGCGACCCTGCTCGAGCGTTCCGGCCAGTTGGATCGTGCGCGGGGCATGCTGGAGCTGGTGGCCGAGCGAGTGCCGGGCGACGACTCGATCGACCAGGAGCTCGCCGGCTTGCTGCGCCGTTCGGGGAAGACCACTCAGCTCATCGAGCGCTACCTCGCCCGCTCCGAGGAGTGCACGCGCGAGGGGAACATCGAAGAGGCGATTCCCTGGCTGCAGGAGATCCTGCTCCTCGACCGGACGCGCAGGGACGTGGCGCGAATGATCCGCGACCTCCGTTACCAACAGGTCGAACGCGGGGCGCGCTCGAAGCGGCGCAACCGGGTCGTCCTCATCGTCCTGCTCGTCTCATCCCTGGTCACGGCCATCGGCGCGCGGGAGAAGCGGATCCGGGTGCAGATCCAGGCTCTGCCGGTCGTCGAGGAGAACAAGCCCGAGACGCTGTACGGGCGGTACGCCGGCCTGTCACGTCTCCTCGACGAGTACGTCGTCTGGTCGAACGTGATCATCGTGGCGCGGGAGCAGAAGCTCCTGAAGAAAGAGATCGAGCAGCACGAAGCCGGCATCGAAAGGATGGCCCGCGTCGATGAGCTGGAGCGTGGCCGGCTGCAGAAGATGGCGGAGTCCTCGCGGCTGCGCGGGCTGATGAACGCAGAGCGCGGCGACTTCAAGAAGGCGCTCCAGGACTTTCAGCGGAGCCTGGCGATGTGCACATCTGATTGGGAGCATCGCGCGCAGTTGCTCGAGAACATCACCGCCCTCGAGGACTGGAAGAGGGAGAACAAGTGAGCCTCCTCTCCAAGATCGTCGGCCGGAACCGGATCCGGAAGGCCGCGCGCGAGCTCGCGTGGGATCCGAGCCCCCGTAACTACGTCACCCTGGCGCGCGAGCACGTCATCGCAGGCAACCCGGAGGAGGTTCTTCGCGTCTGCATGGAGGGGCTCCAGCTACACCCCGGTGTGGCCGAGCTGCGGAGCCTCGGTGACCGTGCGCAACAGATCCGCCTGGACAAGCAGATCCGCGGCCTCCAGCAGGATCTGAAGCACTCCGCGCGGCCGGCGATCTGGCGCGAGCTGTGCGAGGCACTCATCGCGGCTGGGAAACCGGACCGCGCCGACGACGTCGCGCGGCAGTGGCACAGCACGTCGAGCGAGCCGGAGGCCGTCTTCTACCGCGCGTTCACGGCCGCCGAGCTGTTCTTCCACGATCATCAGGCGAAGGACGGCCAGGAGGCCTACGATTTTGCCGAAGAAGCTCACAAGCTCATGCGTCAGGACTCGCGTCCGCTCGAGCTGCAACTGTCCATCACGACCCGCTGCGGGGCGTGGCAGGAAGCGCGGCGGTGCCTCGCCAAGCTGCTCGAGCTGAAGCCCGGGGAACCCGAGCTCGAGGCCCAGTTCCGCTCCGTGCTCTCGATGTGCGACGGGGCGAAGTCGCTCGAGTTCCTCCTGCAGCGCGTGGAGCGCAGTGGAAGGTTTGCGGACGACAAGCCCGACCTCTCACGGGAGACGGCCCGCGTCGCGGTGCGGCCCATGCTCAAGGAACTGAGCTCGGACTCCGAAGTCCGCGCCGCCGTGTACCTCCGAGGCGGGACAGCCCTCGTCCAGGGGCCGCGGGGAGCCACGGCCGACCGGACCGCCCGCGCCGTCCGCGAGCTCATCGTGTCGTGCCGAAGCGCCGCCCGGCGCATGAAGCTGGGGCGCCCGGTGGAGGTGCTGCTGGAGGGCGACTTCGGATCGCTCGTACTCCTCCCCGGCGAGCAGGGCTCCGCCGCGCTCTGGTGCCGCGGGCCCATCAAACGCCGACACGAAGACATGCTCGCGACGCTCTCAGGGATGTCGCACTTAGTCGGTGGACCGGGAGGGATCGGTTGAAGCGCGTGCTCGAGCCTCTGACCCGCATCCCCGGCATCAGCCTTGCCTGCGTCATTTCCAAGGACGGCGTGCTGGTCGCATCGTACAACGGTGACGAGACCACAGACGGCGCCTGCACGGACGAGGTCAACTCGTTCGCGGCGCTCGCCGCCGGCTGGCTGGGCGAAATGCACCGGGCAGTCGGGCCGCTCGCCTGGGATGTCCCGAGACGCGTTGTGTTGCGAGCCACGCGCGGCGCCCTCGTCCTGCATCAAGGACCGGGGGCCATGCTCGTCGTCGTGCTCGAACACGGCACTTCTCCCGAAGACGTCCGCGTCCCCATGGAGGGCGCCGTGGCCCGCATGCACCGGTTGCTGCGCGGTCTGGGCGAAGCGGGAGGCCAGACAACCAGGGACGCGGAGCGTTCCGAGCCAGGGGGAATCTTCCCCACCACCTCACCTCATCCGACAGGCGAGTCGCAAGGAATCGTCGACCAGCGACCCGATCAGACCCGCGGCCCCATCTCGGAACTATCCGGGGAACTTTGAAATGGTGCAGATCAATTTCGCTCAGAAGACAGTCTCGGTAAAGATCGTCTACTACGGCCCGGGCATGTCGGGCAAGACGACCAACCTGGAAATCGTTCACCAGAGGGCACCCGACTCGAACCGCGGCGATCTGACCAGCATCGCGACGGACGGGGACCGGACGCTGTTCTTCGACTTCATGCCCCTGGATCTCGGAACTGTCGCCGGCATGCGCACGCAGTTCCAGATCTACACGGTGCCTGGTCAGGTCTACTACAACTCTACGCGCAAGCTCGTGCTCCAAGGCGTCGACGGGGTGATCTTCATCGCCGACTCCTCGGCTTCGATGCTCCAGGAGAACCTGGAGTCCCTGGCCAATCTCAAGGAGAACCTGGAGGAGTACGGCAAGGACATCGCGACCGTCCCCTACGTCATCCAGTACAACAAGCGCGACCTGCCCGACGCGATGCCGATCGAGGAGCTCGAGAAGGCGCTCAATCCTGCCGGCGTGCCGTCCTTCGAGGGTGTGGCGAGCACCGGCCAGGGTGTCTTCCCGACCTTGAAGGCCCT
>SMVQ01000331.1 GCA_004357655.1 Planctomycetota bacterium | reverse complement strand
CCGTCCAAGGGCGGGGCACCGATGCTCGTCGACTCCTCTTCCACCTCGATCGTATTGTCGGCACGCAAGCGATCGTCGGAGGGGCCCAACTCGTCGGCAGACGACATCCCGCGTCTTCGGTTGGCCGCGTCCAAGGAATCGAGCATCCGCTGCGCCATGGCGAGATTCCACTTGGCTTCGGGCTGCTCGGGGTCGATGCGAAGCGTGCTGCGGTTGGCCTCGACCGATACCCCAGCGTGGATCCGCATCGAGTCGCCACCCTCGGCGGCCACGGCGCGGTAGAGGCGCGAAACGCCAATGTTGTAGAGAGCGAGCGCACGGACTTCCTCGTCGGCGCTCTCGGTACCGATCGCGAGCTCCGCTTCCGCCGCCGAGCTGCCGAGCTCGAGCAGGGTCGTGCCCAGGTTGTAGCGCAGACCGGGCCGAGGCGACTCCGCGTCGGTACGCCCCCTGTAGATGGCGGCGGCCTTGGGCAGGACCCCGTTGCGGTGGAGGCGATTGCCGCGCTCGACGCTGCTGCGCTCTCGCGCGGCGACGAAGAGCAAGCCCGATATCGCGAGCGCCGCCACAGTGGCGTACCGCCCCCAGCGGGCGATCACGGTGTCCAGATCAACGCGTTTCACTCTTCCGGCTCCGCCAAGCGCGGCAGCTGCACGATGCCGGCTGCATCCAGTCTGCCCTCGACGAACAGAAGCGGAATCGCCAGCAGGACGAGCCACAGCGCGGCGCCCGTAGCCTCGCCTCCGGGTGCGGATTCCGTGCCGGCACGCCGGAAGACGCCGAGCAGCGAGCGCAGGCCCGCACCGCCGCTGACGTTCCGGTAGCCACCTTCACCGGCAGACGCTATGCGCCTCAGGAGGCTCTCGTTCAGCCGTGACACGACCGGCTCGCCATCGTCCCCCAGGACCGGGAGCGGGTCGGGGTCCAGTGTCGCCAACTCCGAGCCTCCGCTGGTGCCGACGCCTGCCGTCCATACACGGACGCCGGCGGCAGCCGCGGCGGAGGCCGCATCCAAGATCTGCGTTTCGTTCTCGTGACCCTCGCCGTCGGTGATGAGCAGGATGACTTGCTGGGCCTCTGGACGGCGGCGTGTGTCGAACATCTCCAGCGCGTGGCTGATCACCTGCGCGAGCGACGTGCCCTGGTCACGTTCCACGATCAATTCCGGCGTGAGCGGCTCAGCGAAGAATCGTACGAGCGCCGGGTCATCGCTCAAGGGCAGGACCGAGTACGGCCAGTCGGCGAAGACGGTGAGGCCGAGCCGCTCGTTCGGCATCGACTCCGTGAGCTCCCGGATGACGAACTTGGCGCGCTCCAACCGGCTCGGTCGCACGTCGGTGCCGGTCATCGACAAAGAGAGGTCCACCGCGATGACGAGGTCGACCGGTTGCGTCGGATCGAGCGTCGCGCCCAGGTCGACGTAAGGACCGGCGGCCGCCAGGCTCATCGCCACTCCGGCTCCGAGGAGGCAAGCGAGGCGTCGGCGCGGGAAGCTGGTGAGGTCCCTCGAGGTCAATCGTCGGGCGGCCTCAGCTCCTCCGAACGCGTCGGCGAGCTTCCGGTGCCGGCGGGATTGGGCTGCGAGCGCGAGCGTCAGCACGAGTACGACGATCGGGACGAGGGCCAACAGCTCGGGGCGGGCAAAGGTCACGGAACCAGCCCCCAGCGCGACCCGCGGAGCGTGGTGGTGCCGACAACGAGCGCGATCCCGGTGAGCAGGAGCCACAACCCCAGCGGTATCGCCTGCTCTCGCTCGACCATCACCTCGGACACCGTCTCGAGCCGGTCGATTTCGTCGTAGATCTCCTGCAACGCCTCTACGTTGCTCGCGCGGAAGTACTGCCCCCCGGTGATGCGCGCCGTCTGCGACAGCACGGTCTCCATGGCCTCCGCTTGAGCCCCCTGAGCCTCGTCCGTGCCGATGGCGATCGGATAGACCTTGATCCCGAATGTCGCCGCGGCGCGAGCCGCGAGCGACGGCACCATCCCGGCCTTGTTGTGCGCGCCGTCGGTGACCAGGATGAGCACCTTCGAGCTGTGGGGCGTGTCCTTGAGCAGCCCCGCCCCCGCGGCGATCGCGCCGGCGACATCGGTGCCGTCGATCGCCAGCCCGACCTCCATCGCCTCGACCGCCATCTCGACGGCGTACGGATCATGAGTCAGGGGCAAACGAATGAGCGCCTCACCGGCGAAAGCGACGAGACCCACGTCGTCGCTGCGCTGCCGGAGAAAGCTTTGCACGGTCGCTTTCGCTACTTCGAGCCGCGTCGTGCGTTCCGCCATGTCCTGCGCCCACATCGACGAAGACAGGTCGATCGCGAACGCGACGCCCACGCCTTCGGTGATCGGCTCCTCGATGACGCGCACGATGCGGGGCTGGCTGAGCACGAGCACGAGGCAGACGAGCGCGGCCATTCGCATGGCAAGCGGAAGCAACTCGATGGCGCGACCGCGCCAGCCGCCGAGCGAGAGAGCTTCGACGTCCTGCCCGCGGGGGACGAGCAGCCCGGCGAGACCCATCGGCCGTACCCACAACCACCAGATCGGAAGCAGCGCCAGCAGGGCCAGAGAACCGGGACGGCCGAGCTCGATGCTCATGGCTCGACGCTCCGCGACGCGCGCACCCAGGTTCTCAGGTCCCGCCAGTGGCTTTCGGCTGTGCTCGCGTCGGGACGCAAGCGCCCGAACTTGACGATTTCAGCCGTGCGCATCGACGCGTACAGATCGAGCGCGGATCCGTTTGTCGAAGCTTCGAGTCTGCCCATGAGCTCGGAGCTCGTGAGGCTCGACCGCCAGTCCGCGTCGAAACCCTCCACGAAGGTGCGGACTACGGCGCTGCTTCGGCCATAGAACTCATCGGTCCGCCCTTCGGTGTGCAGCCCGAGCGCGAGAATACGGTCCAATTCGTCGAGCGCCTCCTGCCAACGCGCCAAGTCGGAGTCCGGCGGCGGAGCACTGTCGAGCGGCTCCGCCGTCTGCCTGTCGGGCATCAGGCTCACTACGACCGACCGCACGACCACGAGCAGGAGCACGGAAAGCGCCAGCATCGTCGCGATGGCGAGTCGGTTCCACCCGGGTCCGAAGACGTCCGCCGGGGGCCTCGGCTCGAGCCCGCTCGCGATGTCCTCGAGCACGATGATCGACGCGACCCACACCTCTCGACGCGGAACCGCGGCCCGCCTGAGCGAAGCGCCGGCTAGCGCGCCGGTCTCGATGTCGCGCCACGAGCCGACTACCGATCCGCCCGGCAGCCTGTCGCCGCGTACATCTGCCGCGGGACCGATGTACACATCCAGCCCCGGTACGGGAGCCAGCCCAACCCGGAACGCGATCAGCGGATAGGTCAACGTCAGCAAGGCTGCGCCGCCAGCAGACTCCGCGCTCCACGTGACGGGGCGAAAGCTCTCCAACGCGAACGCCGTGGCCAAGGTGTCCGGGAAGTAGACCGCGCTACCCGCAGGGACCTCGACCGCGACGGAGAGCTGGAAAACGTCGCCCAGCCCGATGGTGTCGGCGGACAGCGTGGCCAACGCCTCAGCAGCGACCTGCGCGGTCACAGGTGCCGCGACTTGCGCGCCGGCCGGCGCAGCGACGAGCGCGAAGACCAGGACCCGTCGCATCACCGGGTCACCCGCTCTCGCCGGCGGAAGAAGGCGATCAGGGGCCGCACGTAGTCCTCCGCAGAGCTGACCTCGATCACGTCGACGCGGAGTTCGCGGAACAGGGTGTCCATGGCTGAGCGCTTCGCCGCGCGCCGCTCCGCGTACCCCCGTCGCACGCGCTCGTCACTGGTGTTCACGATGTGGCGCAGCCCGGTCTCGGGGTCCGCGAGCGAAAGCAGGCCGACGTCGGGAAGCGTCTCGGTGCCAGGGTCGCTGAGCCGGATCGCAACCAAGTCGTGCTCGCGACTGAAGCGACGCGCGTCGTGGGCGAACACCGGGTCCGACTCGTGGTCCATCAAGAAATCGCTGATCAGAAATACGGCGGTCCGCCGGTGCAGCACCTTCGCGGCATACTCCAGTGCCTGGGAGAGCTTGGTACCGCGCCCGGCCGGGCGGAACGAGAGGATCTCGAGCACCAGGCGCAACGCGTGGCGGCGACCGCTATCCGGCGGAACGAAGAGCTCCACACGATCGGTGACCAGGAGCAGGCCCACCCGGTCGTTGTTGTTCGTCGCCGCGAGCGCCAGGATCGCCGCGATCTCGGAGGCTATGACCGCGTTGCGTTTCGTGCCGGTCCCGAAGTCCTTGGACGCCGACAGGTCAACAATCAGTAGCGCGGTGAGCTCTCGCTCCTCGATGTGCTCCTTGATGAAAGGACGGCCACGGCGGGCTGTGACGTTCCAGTCGATCGCTCGCACGTCGTCTCCGGGTTGGTACTCCCGGACATCTGAGAACTCCATGCCCCGGCCCTTGAAGACCGAGCGATACTCACCGCTGAAGAGCGACTCCACCAGGCCACGCGTACGTAGCTCGATGCGCCGCACCTGCGCGGCGACTTCCTTCGAGAAGACGCGCTCGTGCCTCACGGCGCTCAGGGGGCCGGCACCGCCTCGAGCACACGCCGCATGATCTCGTCGGCGTCGATGCCACGGGCGTCCGCCTCGTAGGTGGTGCGTAGACGGTGCCTCAGAACGAGCGGAGCCATCGCCTTCACGTCGTCCGGCATCACGAAGTCCCTGCCGCGCACGTACGCGCGCGCGCGGGACGTACGCGTGAGAAAGATCGTGGCGCGAGGCGAGGTGCCGAATTCGATCAGATCTTCGAGGTCTTCCATTCCGTAGGTGGCGGGCTCGCGCGTCGCGAAGCCGAGCTCGACCACATAGTCGAGTACTTTTTCCTCGAGGTGAACTGCGGCCACGTCGCGCTTGGCGGCGGCGATCTGCTCGACGGTGGCGACGGCCTCGATGGGCGAGGGGTCAGCGTGGGCGACGCGGCGCACGATCGTCTTCTCCTGCTCGCGCGTCGGGTAGCCGATTTGGAGCTTCATAGAGAAGCGGTCGAGCTGTGCCTCGGCGAGAGGATACGTGCCATGGAGCTCGACCGGGTTCTGGGTGGCGAGCACCATGAACGGGGAGTCGAGCGTGTAGGTCTCTCCCGCGATCGTGACCTGGCGTTCTTCCATCGCCTCGAGAAGCGCGGCCTGAACTTTCGGTGGCGCTCGGTTGATCTCGTCGGCAAGAACGATGTTCGAGAAGATGGGGCCCTTGTGGACCTTGAACTCACCACTGCGTTGATCGAAGACCGGAGTGCCGACGATGTCCGTGGGCAGCAGATCCGGAGTGAACTGGATCCTGCGGAAGTCGGTATGAATTGCCTGCGCGAGAGTCCTCACCATGAGCGTCTTGGCGAGTCCTGGCAGCCCTTCCAGGAGGACGTGCCCCCCAGTAAGCAGCGCGATCAGCAGTCCCTCGACCGCCTCGTCTTGCCCGACCACGCGCTCGTGCACCGCGTCAGCGAGCGTGGTGAGCAGCTCGCTCCCAGTACCGGCCGTCGCTTGCTCCACGTCAGTCTGCATCCACGGGCCTCACTCTGCGTACCTCCTGGGTCTCGATATCGGGTTGGAGCGAGGGGACAATCTTCGGTAAGGGCGGGCGGTGCGCTAGTTCGCCGAGCCGCTGCCGTCGATCCGGGCAAGGCTTTAGGCGCCGAGCAGACCACCGGGATTCATGATTCCATCCGGGTCGAGCGCGTCCTTGAGCTGACGAAGCGACGCCAATCCCCGTTCCGAGAGCTCACGCTCGATCCAGGGCCGATGCTCGTAGCCGACTGCGTGGTGGTGCGACAGGGCACCACCGCCGCTCACGAACGTCTCGGTCGCGACCCGCTTGATCTCGGAATACTGCTCGATCGCTTCTTCCGGCGTCGAGCCCTCCCGACACCGCGTGCAAACCGTGTAGTAGAGGCAGGCCCCAGTCTCGTAGAGATGCGAGATGTGGCTGGCGATGTATCCCTCGAAACCGGTGACGTCGCGAATGACCCGTCGCAGCGCTTCAGTGCTCGACTCGTAGAGCGGCATGAGCTTGGACCACACTGCGGAAGTCTCGAACGAGTCCGCGATCGCGCCGTACTCCATCATGAGGTCGCGCAGATAGGGGACGTCGTAGCGCGATTCCTTCCACGACTCTCCGGGGCCCGTGCCCAGATCGAACGCGCGATGCTTCTTGAAAATGGCCATCGAGCGCCGCCGTAGCTCGCGGGTCAAGGGCCCCGGACCTTCGAAAGCTACGACGAGTGCCGCCGGCCGACCGTATCCGCGCGCTTTGAGCAGCCGCTTCATGGGACCCTGTATCAAGGCCTGGATTCCGGTGGAGGGATGCTTCGCAGCAAACAGGAGCT
>SMVQ01000330.1 GCA_004357655.1 Planctomycetota bacterium | reverse complement strand
GAGTAGCTGCACCGTTCTGCTGTACCCGAACACGGCGATGGTCTCGAGCGTGGGGTCCTCCGCGAACCGACCCGCCGCGAGCCCGCGCGGACCCTGCGGGCCGGCGTAGATCGTCTCGGTGCGCCAGCCCTCGTCGGGGAGCTCTTCGTGGCGGAGCACGCGTCCGTCGTCGCAGGTCGAGTAGAGCACGAGCGTCTCGCCGGCCGCGCTCTTGCGCATGGCGAGTCGGCCCATGCCCATCGCCTCCTCGTGCACGATCCCGAAGCGCGGCACGCCCGCGTCGAGCTGCAGGATCGCCAGGCGTCCGTCGCGGGAGACGGTCGCGATGGACGCCGGCTCGTCCGCGGGACCGGGGAGCACGAGCGCGTCGCGGACGCGCCCCGGAAGGTCGCCCAGGTATTGTGCGTCGAAGCCCGCGCGCGTCCGGCTCGGCTTCAGGAGGTACAAGCCGCCCGGCCGCGTGAACGCGAGCAGCTCGCCGCCGGGCAGCGTGGGGTCGAGCTCCCCGGCGACGAGCGTGTGGATCTCGCGCCCGGGGAGGCTCGCCACGAGGCGCGCGTCCAGGACCCCGTTCGGGTACGCGGCGATCTGGAACACGTTGCCCGACTGGCCGGCGGCGTACAGCTCGCTCCCATCGACCCGCGCGTCGAGGTCGGCGAACGCGGAGGGCGCGAGCCACTTCGAGTCGTGGACCGTATCGAGCGGCGTCCACTTGCCGCTGTAGGAGACGAGCACGCGGCAGCGGCCTGCGTCGTCGAGTGCGACGACCTCCGGCGAGCCGTACTGCTCGAACACGGGGTACGAAGCGACGGCCCAGATGCCCACGCCGTCCGTGTCCAGGAGGAGCGTACCGTTCCATCCGGGCGATGCGGGGATCGAGACCTCGCCCTGTGCCGGGTCGCCGGGGGAGACAGGGCGCTCCGCCCCTGGTCCCTTGCAGCTGAGCGGGGCGGACAGGAGGAGCGGGAGTGCGAGGATCGAAAGCGTGTATTGCATGACGTCGAGTGGGGACGATGCTCCAGTGTGCCGGGCGCGGTCCGCGCGTCCAAGGTCCGGTCGGCGTGCCGTATACTCGGGCCGGCCGCGGCGCGCTGCGCGTCGCCTGGCACTCATGGACCAGAACCCGAAGAAGACCAGGGCGGAAGGCGTCGATGCCACCAATCGGGACACGATCCGCTACGACCAGGTCGAGAAGACGCAGACCTACCGTTTCGCCGAGGGGGCGGGCGCCGAGGCCTTCGACGAGTCGTTCCGCGTCCGCACCTGCGACATCGGGCGTTTCCTGCGCGGCGACGAGCGCGACAAGCGGGCGTTCGCCGATGAGCTGGGAGCGGCGCTGCGGGAGATCGGCTTCGCCATTCTCGCGGGCCACGGGATCGCTCCCGAGCTGTTCGAGCGCGCGGAGCGCGAGGTCGACCGGCTCTTCACGGCGCACTCGCTCGAGGAGAAGCTGCGCTTCCGGGCGGCGCGCCACGGATCGGTCAACCAGGGCTACTTCCCGCTCGAGGAGACCTCCGACATCCACCCCGACCTCGTCGAGGGCTGGGTGTTCTGCCGGCGCGCCTTCGACTTCGGGGACGATTCCGCCCGTCCGCCGCGCATCGCCGACTTCTGGCCCGACCCGGCCGCCGAGGCGGTCTTCCGGGCGCTCTGCCGCGCGCAGATGGAGCTCGTGCTGCCGGTCGTGCAGAGCATGCTCAGGAGCCTCGGCTGCGATCCGCACCTCTACGACGAACGCCTCGCCCGCCCGGCGATCGGGCTGCGCCTCAACTACTATCCGCCCGTCGAGAGTGCGGACGGCGTGCTGAACCCGCGGGCCGGGCGCCTGCTCGGGCACGAGGACGTCGACCTCTTCACGCTCCTGCCCGCGCCGCGCTCCGAGGGGCTGCAGGTCCTGAACCGCGCGAACTTCAAGTGGATCCGGCTCGATGCGCCGCCGGACACGATCATCCTGAACACCGGCGACTACATGCAGCGCATCTCCAACGACATCTTCCCGTCGACCACGCACCGCGTGAGTCAGCCGCGCGATCCCGAGCTGCGCAGGCGGCACCGCGTGTCGTTCCCCATGAACGTGTACCTGCGGGAGGACGAGTTGCTCGAGGTGCTGCCCGGCACGGGGGCGCCGAAGTACGAGCCGATCCGCGCACTGGAGTTTCACACGCGGACGACGGCGAAGTACTACGGCGACGACTACGCGGTGACGGACTGACGGGCGCTCCCGAGCGACGACGCGCTCACTCGGCGACCGCCCTCGGACGAAGGTTGTAGAAGAGGATGCCGGCGGCGCCCCACAGGAAGAGCAATTCGATGGCCGTGAGGTCCCCGTTCGCGAGACGATCGCGGAGGCTCGTCGTGCGCAACACGTCGACGTCCTGGGCGATCAGCACGTAGGCGATCGCGCTCATCGAGAGCACCGAGAGGACCGCGGCAGCCACTTGGACCCGGCGCGGGATCCGGACGGTGATCTCGCTGTAGAGCTCCGGGTCGAGGCGCGGGAGCAGGAGCAGGGCGAGGCTGTGCAGCGCGTACAGGAGGACGAGCGCGAGCACGGCGATCATGAGCGCGAGCATGACCTGGCCGCTCACGACCAGGAGCGCGGTGAGCACGAACGTGAGCAGGAGCCCGAACGTCGGCGTCCCGCGGCGTGCGTGCACGACGCCGAGCACGGCGGGCACGAGCCCATCGCGCGCCAACATGACGCCGAGCCGCGCCGGGACGAGCATCGTCGCGTTCAGTGACGTCGCGACGGCCATGACCCCGCCGAGCGTGACGAACGCCGCCGCGCCGAAGGGCAGGTACACCGCCGCCACGTCGCTCATCGGCGTGGCGCTCGACTCGAGCTGCGCGCCCGGAAGTACGCCGAAGGTCACGATGGACATCGCGAGGAAGATCCCCGTCGTGAGCAGGATGCCTTTCAGGAAGACCACCGGCAGCAGCCGTGTGCTGTCCTTCACCTCACCGGCGGTTTGAGCCAGGGACTCGAACCCCGCAAAGGCGAAGAAGAGCAGCGGCAGGGCGGCGGCCAGGCCGGCGAATCCGCCGCGGTAGAACGGCCGGTAGTTCGCGAGCTCGATGGCGAAGACCCCCGGCACGACGAGCACGACGATCGACACACCGAGCAGCGCGCACATCGCGACCTGGATCCGCCCGAACCAGCGCACGCCACGCGCGTGGACGAACCAGAAGAATGCGATGCACGCCACGGCGATCGTCTTCCGAAGGAGCTCCGTCGGCTCGACGGAGAAGAGCGCGAGCAGGTAGTCGGCGAGCACCGTGGCCAGGAACGCGCCCGCCCCGAAGTACGACACGAGCTTCAGCCAGGCGCCGACGAACGCCGTGAGCGGGCCAAACGTGCGGGCGATGTGCGTGTACTCCCCGCCCGGCTCGCGTCCGAGTGAAGTGGACAGGAACACCGAGTACGCGACGGAGGTCGCCAGGACGGCCGGCGCGAGCAGGAGGTACCCGAGGATGACGCTCGGCCCGGTGAGCGCGAACGCGTCGCTCGTGACGCGGAAGATTCCCGCGCCGACCAGGATGCCGACGAGCGCGGCGTAGGACTCGAGCGTGCCGAGCTCGCGCTTGAGGAGCGATGTGGCTTGGCTCACTCCCCGTTCCCGTCAGCGCGCGTACGCCCGCCGAGCGAAGAGCAGCGTCAGGAAGGGGAGCATCGTCGCCTTGTTCGGGATCAGCTTGAAGATGCGCCACATGCGCTTCGGGTTCACGTAGAACTTCCGGTACGCGCCCTTGCGCAGCTTCAGGATCGTCTTCTCTTCGACCTCCGAGAGGTTGATGTCGGACTGGTACGGCTCGTAGGCGCTCCAGTCGGTGGGCAGGTCGTAGCCGGCGTGCTCGACCTGGCGGAAGAGCTCGGTGCCCTTGAAGGGGATGACGCGGAAGAACGCGGCGGTGTGGAACGCGCTCTTCGCGGCCCAGTCGATCGTCGCGCGCATCTCCGCTTCGGTCTCGGTGGGGAAGCCGAGCATGAAGGCGCCGTGGACCATGATGTCCTGGCTGGCGATGAATTCGACGATCTTCCGCACCTTGTCGATCTTGAGGTTCTTCTTCATCACCTTCTGCAAACGCCACACGGCGCTCTCGACGGCGACCATGCAGCGGTACATGCCGGCCTCCTTCAGCAGGAGGACGAGATCCTCGTCGAGGATGTCGCCGCGGAAGCCGTTCGGGAAGGTGAGCTTCAGGCCGTACTTGCGGTCGATGAGGCCGCGCGCGATCGCCTTCGCGCGCTCCGGCTTGAAGTTGAAGATGTCGTCCATGAACACGAGCTCCTTCACGCCGTGGTTCTGGACGAGGTAGTCGATCTCGGCCAGGACGTTCTCGGCGGAACGCTCGCGGAAGGTCTTGCCGTACGAGTTGTGGCAGTAGGTGCAGCGCCACGGGCAGGCGCGCGACGAGAACATCGTCGCGAACTCCTTGTGGGCGTAGATCACGCCGCCGCGCGGCACGAGGTAGTACTTCGCGTGGTCGATGAGGTCCCAGGCGGGGAAGGGCAGCGCATCGAGGTCCGCCGGCGGCGGGCGATCCGGCTCCGCGACGACACGGTCCCCGTCGCGCCACGTGAGGCCGAGGCAGCCCGTCCACGACCGGCGGCCGGCCGCGATGCCGTCCAGGAGCTCAGCGAAGGTGTCTTCGGCCTCTCCGCGCACGGCGAAGTCGACGCTCGCGTCTTGCATCACGTCGTCGTCGGCGACGCTCGGGTGCGGCCCGCCGCACACGACGACGGCGTTCGGGAGCCTGCGCTTCACCTCCTTCGCAACGTCGTGCATGCAGCCGGCCTCGTAGGTCATGGCCGACAAGCCGACGACGTCCGGGGCGAGCTCGACGAGCGCGTCGACGGCTTCGCTCGGCGTCCAGCCCTCGACCTTCATGTCGAGGATGTGGACGTCCGCGTGCCCTTTCGCGCGCACGGCCGAGGCGATGGCCATGATCCCCAGCGGGTGAACGTGGGTGAACTGCGTGTAAGGATGGTAGGTCTGGACGATGGCGATACGGAGCATCAGGCTGGTCATGCTACTCGAAGGCGGCGTGACTGTCCGCGTACCCATCCAGAACCTCTCTGGTATGCTGGCTTGCCCCGTTCTCCTCCGGCTCCACGCCGACACCCCTTCCAGGCTCTCCCTTTGGCCCGCATCGCGTTCATCGTCACCACCTGTCACGAGTTCGAGGGCGTCAAGGTCCTCTCCTCCGTGCTCCGGCTCCACGGGCACCAGACCGATTGCTTCATCACCTCGGAGGAGAAGGACTTTCGCCGGGCGGTGCTCGGCTGGCGGCCGGACGTGGTCGCGGTCTACGCCACCACGGGCCAGGAGCTCTGGGCGCACGACCACATCCGCGCCTGGAAGAGTGAGCTCCGACACCTGAAGACGGTATTCGGCGGCCCACACCCCTCGCACGACCTCCAGCTCCTGTACGACGACGACGTCGTCGACGCGACGACGAAAGCCGAGGCCGAGTACGCGATGCTCGACCTCGTCGAGGCCTGGGAGGCCGGACGCCCGATCGTCGATATCCCGAACGTCGCCACCATGGTGGACGGCGGCCCCAGGCAGAACCCGATCCGGCCCGTCATCGGCGACCTGGACTCGCTCCCGTTCCCGGACGTCGACGTCTTCTACAAGTACCCCTTCCTCCGGGACAAGCGGGTCATGCAGGTCCACGCCAGCCGCGGGTGCCAGAACTCCTGCACCTACTGCTCCGTGGGGCTGATGAAGAAGACGTGGATCTCGGGCAAGCGGGGCGAGAAGTTCAACCGCACGAAGTCCGTCGACTACCTGTGCGAGGAGATGAACGACATCCTCGCGCGCTACCCCGGCTTCCGGATGGTCAACTTCGGGGACGCGGCGCTCAACATGGAGAGCGGCTGGGTCCATGAGTTTTCCGAGAAGTGGCCGGCGCGCGTCGGTCTGCCGTTCGCCTGCAACGTCAACATCAACCACCTCGACGAGGACGACATCATCGCGCTCAAGCGCGCGGGCTGCGTCTCCGTCCAGTTCGGGCTCGAGTCCGGCTCTGAAGAGGTGCGCCTCAAGGTGTACAAGAAGGGCTACACCGACGAGATCGTCTACGGCATCCCGAAGCTGCTCAAGAAGCACAAGCTCACCTTCCGGACGAACAACATCATGGGCTCGCCCGCGGAGGACCTGGACGACATGATCGAGACGGTCCGGGCGAACAAGCGGATCAAACCCAACGGCTGTACGGTCCTCATCTACCGCCCGTTCAAGTCGACCGTCCTCGGCTTGGAGGACTACAAGATGGACCGCGTCGACCTCGGCAAGGACATCGGCCCTTCGATCCAGAGCGATTCGATGATGAAGCGCGACGACCTGCGCGAGGTCGTCAACCTCCAGAAGCTCTTCAACGTCGCCGTGTACCTGCCGGGCGGGAT
>SMVQ01000022.1 GCA_004357655.1 Planctomycetota bacterium | reverse complement strand
GGTGCCGGTGATGCCCGTGTCGGCGAGCTCCCCGCAGTGGGCCCGCAGGTCCGGCCGCTGCGCGAAGGCCGCCAGCATGCGCCGGACCGCGCGGAGCAGGGCCGGGCTGTCCGGGTACGCGCTCAGGTAGCGGAGCACCTCGTGCAGCTGCAGCACGTTCCGCGCGCGGCAGGGCACCCCGGTCCAGCACGCGGAGCAAAGCGAGCTTTCGATCGGCGGCGTCGCGGCCGTGCTCGCGGTGTATCCGGCGAAGCCCCCGTAGTGCTGTCGATGCCTTTGCGCAGCGGGCATCCACAGTTCCTCCACCCATGGCCCGTCATGTTAGACGCCTGCAGGGACCGGCGCACCGGGCCGAAGAGCGTAGTGGCCGCCGGACGCCGGGCGAGATGCTCCGTGCGGCCGAGCTCGGGTCCGATCCTAACCCGACCTTTCGGCGGGCGATGGAGCCCGCGGGCGGTATCGTGCCCGCATGCAACCCATCCTCGACGTCGCCCGGACCCTCGGATTGGAGTCCGAACACCTGTTCCCCTACGGCTCGTTTGCGGCCAAAGTCGACCCCGTGGTGCTCGAGGGGCCGCGGAAGAGGGACGGCCAGCCGCGGCTCGTGCTCGTCTCCGCGATCACTCCCACGGCGGCGGGGGAGGGGAAGACGACGACGACGATCGGCCTCGGCGACGCGTTCACGCGACTGGGGAAGTCGGTCTGCCTCGCGTTGCGCGAGCCGTCCCTCGGGCCCTGCTTCGGCATGAAGGGCGGCGGCACGGGGGGCGGGCGCTCGTGCGTGGTGCCGTCCGATCGCATCAATCTGCACTTCACGGGCGACTTCCACGCGGTGACGGCGGCGCACAACCTGCTCGCGGCGATCCTCGACAACCACCTGCACTTCGGGAACGAGCTCGGGCTGGAAGCGCGCGGAATCGTGTGGCCGCGCGTCATCGACATGAACGACCGCGCGCTGCGCGACGTCGTTCTCGGCCTCGGCGGCAGGACGCACGGCGTGCCCCGGGAGTCCCGTTTCGAGATCACGGCCGCCTCGGAGCTGATGGCGATGCTCTGCCTGGCGGAGAACGTCGAGGACCTGCGGGCACGGATCGAACGCACGGTCGTCGCTTACAACCGCGAACGCGACGTCATCACCGTGCGTGAAGTCGGTGCCGCGGGCGCGATGCTCGCGCTCCTGCGCGACGCGCTGATGCCCAACCTCGTGCAGACGATGGAGGGCACCCCCGTGCTGATGCACGGCGGCCCTTTCGCGAACATCGCCCACGGCTGCAACAGCGTCCTGGCGACGAAGACGGCGCTCCATCAGGCGGATTGGGTGCTCACGGAGGCCGGCTTCGGCTTCGACCTGGGCGCGGAGAAATTCTTCGACATCAAGTGCCGTTCCGCCGGCCTCGACACGGCCGCGGTCGTGCTCGTCGCTTCGGTGCGCGCGCTCAAGGTCCACGGCGGTCGCAAGCCGGACGAGCTCGACCAGGCCGATCCGAGCGCCGTCGAGGCCGGGCTGCCGAACCTTGCGAAGCACATCGAGAGCATCAATCACTTCGGCGAGCGCCCGATCGTGGCGCTCAACCGCTTCGCCGGCGACACCGACGAGGAGGTCGGCGTCGTCCGGCGTTGGTGCGAGGAGCAGGGTGTACCCTTCGCGGTCGCCACGCACTTCGCGGACGGCGGCGAGGGCGCGCTCGAGCTCGCGCGGGTCGTGCTCGAAGAGGCGGAGCACCATTCGGACCCGTACCGCCCGCTCTATGAGCTCGAGGACAGCGTGGCGGAGAAGATCCACGCCGTCGCGACGGCCATGTACGGCGCGCGCGACGTCGAGTTCACGCGGGCCGCCGAACGGGACCTGCACGAGATCGAGCGCCTCGGCTACGCCGATCTCCCGGTCTGCATCGCGAAGACGCACAGCTCCCTGTCCGACGACCCCAAGCTCCGCGGCCGCCCACACGACTTCGAGCTGACCGTGCGCAACATCGAGCTCAACGCAGGCGCCGGTTTCCTCGTCGTGCTCACCGGTGACATCCTGCGGATGCCCGGCCTCCCGCGCCGGCCGCTCGCACTCGACTTCGACCTGGTGGCGGGCGAGATCGTGGGGCTGCGCTAGCGGTCGCGGCCGGCGAAGACGACCATCAGCGCCGGCAAGAGCACCAGGTCGCCCACGAGCGCCGCGGCCATCCCCAGCATGCAGAGGCCCGCGAACAGTTGCGTCGTCGGGATCGACGACAGGAATAGGATCGCGAAGCCGGCGAGCAGGATCGAAGTCGTGATCAGCATCGGGCCGCTCACGCCCAGGAAGGCGCGCACGACCGCCTCGCCCACGTCGTCGGTACCTTTGAGCTCACGCTGGTAGCGCGCGAGGAAGTGAATCGTGTCGTCGACGGCGATGCCGAGACAGACGGTGAACGCGATGGCGCTCGCGATCTGCAGCTCGCGGCCCAGGACGACGAGGGCTCCAGCCGCGAGCACGAGGGGGAATGCGTTGGGGAGGATGCTGATGAGCCCCAGCCGAAGCGAGCGGAATGCGAGCGTGATCACGCCCAGGATGACGAAGGCGGCGAGCAGGAGCCCTTTCGAGAAGTCCTCGATCATCACGTTGATGTTGCGGCGGGCGACGAAACCCGTGCCGGTCAGGTCGAGCCGAAAGTCGGGGTGGCGCGCGCGCACCTCGTCGAGCTGGACTTCGATCTGCGCGAGCGCCGGTTCGGCCACGGCCGTGCCCTCGTCGGGGATGCGCGCCGTGATGAACGCGCGTCCGAGATCGGGGCGGAAGAAGCGTCGGACGAGCTCGGGGGGCAGGAGTGCCAGCTTCTGGGCGGGCGTGCCCGCTCCGGGCACGAGCTCGAGGAGGTCCAGCACCGACAAGGGGCCGTGGGTGAACGGATGTTTGTCGAGGATGCCGCGCACGGACGCGATCACGTCGAGCACCTCGTCCGAGGTGGCCTCGATCGCCGGGGTCCACTCACAGAGCACGCCCGCTCGAACCGCGCCGCCGAACGCCTCCTCGCAGTGCATGAGCGCGGCGACCGCCTCGCTGCCGCGCGGCGTCGACTCCGTGAGTCGGTTGTCGGGCGTGAGGCGCATCGAGAGCGCGAACAGACCGAGGGTGGCGGCGACGCCGAGCGCGGCGATGGGCCGCGCGTGTCCGACGACCTGACGCACGAAGGTCTCGGCCGGTCGGCGCAGGCCGCTCCAACGGGGCGTGAAGCCGGACCGCGCGTCGTCGCGCAGCACGATACTCGAGCAGAGCGGGACAATCGTGAGCACGGAGACGAACGCGAACATCACCGCGCACGCGAACGCGATCCCGAACTGACGGATGACGAAGATGCGGCTCACCGCGAGCGAGCCGAAGCCGACGGCCGTGGAGAGCGACGTCAAGAAGCACGCGGTGCCCAGCCTCCGAATGGCATCGCGCCCCGCCTGGATCCTGGGTACCCCCGCGCCACGCGAGTGCAGGATGTCCATCATGAGGTGCACCGCGTCCGTGAGCGCGATGACCATGATCAGCATCGGCAGTGAGCTGTTCAGCAGGTTCACGGGCTCGCCCACGATCCCGAGGCCGCCGAAGGCCCACACCCCCGCGAGGATGGAAGCGGCGGACGTGATCAGCACCGGGCCGGGGCGGTGGAACACGAGGAATCCGACGAGGAGCCCGAGGATCGACCCGATCGCGGTGAACAGGATCTGCTCGTCCCGGATCGTGTCGAAGATCTCGACGCGCAACGGCGGCACGCCCGTGAGTCGCGCGGCCATCCGGACGTCCGCGCCCGATTGCGCGATGGCGACCCGGATCGAGTCGACGAGGGGCCTGATCGTCCCGAGGGGGAGGTTGTCGCCGGCGAGCCGCGCGATGACGAGCGCCGTCCGACCGTCCTCCGAGAGGATCTGATTCCGGACGAGTGGATGACGTGCCGCCGCCGCCCGGCCGCGTTCGAAGGCTTCCGGCGCGGCCTCGGCCCCGGGGAGCAGGGCCACGGGGAGGAGTCCGTTCCCGATCGCGAAGACGTCGGGCAGCCCGAACGCGGTCTCGACACCTTCGATCGCCTCGAGCCGCCGGTCGAGGTCGCGGAGGACACGCGCCGCCTCCGGCGTGAAGAAGTCCTCCGCCTCGAGCACGACGAGGCAGTCGTTGTCGTCGGAGCCGAAGTCGCGGAAGACCGCCTCGAGCCGCCTGAAGGTCTCGTCTCCGGACCTGAAGATCGAGCGCGGCGTGTCATCGATCTGGAGCCGCCCGATGCCGAAGAGCGCTACCGCCGTGAGCAGCCCGACGAACACCGCGATCGCCGGACGGTGACGGACGAAGAGCTCGGAGAGGCGCTCCATGCGAGGAGGTCATACGGGCTCCGAAGTGCGGAGTCGCACCAATTCCTCGGGCTCTCCCGCTCCTCTCCTAGAGGCAGGGAGAGCCGGAACGGACGTACCGGCGTCAGTTCGAGCGTTCGGCGCGCGTCATGAGCGCTGCCAGGCGCTCCGGCTTGCTCGTCTCCGCGTAGCTCTCGCGGCCCCGATCGATGTAGGCCCGGGCGGAGTCCTCTTCCGGGTGGGGGAGGCCCGTGCGCTCGAAGAGCAGGGCGTCCGTCTCCGGGTCGATCGTCTGGACGATCCGGCTGGCGACGTAGGGCCGCAGGGCGGCTTGCCGCAGGGCGCGCGTCCGGTCCACCCCCCGTGCACCGACGATGGTCACGTGCACGGGCTCGTGGAAGACGAGGTCGACGGCGCGGCCGTATCCGGCCACGAAGTGCCCGTAGCGCTTGAAGTCCTCCACGAACGCCTCGAGCGCCCGCCGGCCGGTCTCGGCGAAGGACGGGTCGCGCGTCATGTGCGACAGTCGCAGGAGCGCCTCCGCCATGACGGCGTTCTCGAGAATCGAACGGTTCCGGACTCGCAGGTCGCCGCGTGCCGCGGGATCGTGGCGCTTGTCGTAGAAGCTGCCGTCCTCGGCGCGGAGTTGCTCCGTGGCGATCTGCCCGAGGCGCACGGCGGGCGCGAGGTACCGGTTCTCACCGGTGTAGTGCATGGCCTGGACCAGGGCCTGCAGCGTGTACGCCTGGTCGGTGAGCATGCCCGGCAGGTTGTAGGTGCCGTCCCAGTAGTGGTACATGCCGTCGCGCTCGTCCCAGAGGTTCTCCATGAGGAAGTCGAGCGTCGCGAGCGCCTGATCGAGATACCGATCCTCCCCGAGGACGATCCCGCTCTTCAGCAGGGAGCAGACCGCGATGGCGTTCCAGTTGGTGAAGATCGTCGGATTGCACTCGGGCGCTCCGTAGGCGCGCCGTTGTTCCATCGTCTTGAGGTGCGCGTACTCGGGATCGGCGTCCTGGCTCCCCTTGAAGCACTGCGTCTCCGGGTCGAGCAACGTCGCGTGCATCCAGCCGAGGATCCCGCGCGCCGTCTGCTCGAACGACTCCTCGCCGAGCGCCTGGTAGGCCTCGACGTAGGCGAGCAGCCGTTGCGCGTTGCTGTCGAGCATCTTCTCGTGGTGCGGCACGCTCCAGTCCGCCTGGGTGGCGTAGCGGTAGAACCCACCTTCGACCTCGTCGTAGATCTCACCCTGTTGCATGCGCCGGAGTGTCCGGAGGACGAGCCCGAGCGTCTCGGGGTCGCCCGTCTGGGACCAGCGTACGGTCGCGAAGTGCAGCGCCTCGGGGTGCGGAAACTTGTGGCGCGTACCCCACCCGCCGTTCACCGGATCGGCGGTCTCCATGAGCGTCGCGAGGACGTCGTCGACGAGGTCCATCGAGAGCTTGGAGTGGCGCTTGCGCCGCGCGGGACTCGCCGGCTGTGCGGCGGGAGCTACGCCGGCTTCCGCGTCCGCGAACAGGTCGGCCCGGATCTCGTCCCGACGGTCGGGGTAGCGCTCCGCGATCAGCTCGAGCCGCCGCAGGAGCTCGTCCGGCTCGAGAAAGTTCTCGGCCGCGAGGACCTCGCCGTCCGCGTCGAGGAACGAGAGCGTCGGCCACCCGCCCTTGCGGTAGCGCGTGTCGATGTCCGGCCGTCGGTCCTTGTCGACCTGGATGCAGACGAAGCGCTCCGTCAAGACTGAGAGCACGCGTTCGTCGGCGAGGGCGTGCGTTTCCATCTCGCGGCACCAACGGCACCAGGCAGCACGGAGGAACAGGACGACGGGACAGTCCCGTTCGCGCGCCCGCTCGAAGGCGGCGCTGTTCCAATCGTGCCACTGCATCGGGAGACGGGTCGCTGGGGACGACCCGTACAGGTTATCGGCTGGCTTGCCGCCCGATTCGACCACCAATCCGGATCGTGACGGATCCTCGGCCTGGGAGCGAGGCCGGCCGCCTGCCGCTCCGGCCGCCTATTCAGCCAAGCGGGCCGCCTCGGGCCGCGGCAGCTCGGGCAGCTCGACCGCGGTCCAGTCGAGGACCGGACAGTCCTGATACAAGCTGTCGAGCGCGTAGTACTCGCGCGCCTCGGGCTGGAGCAGATGGACGACGACGTCCCCGTAGTCAAGGAGGATCCACCAGCCGAGGTCCGTACCCTCAGCCCTGGCGTGGAGCTCACCCGCCGCTTTGAGCCGGATGTGGAGCTCGTTGTACAGGGCCTTCACGTGCGGGCGGCTGGTGCCCGAGATCACGACGAAGTAGTCGGCCACCTTGATGTGATCCGAAACGTCGTAAACGCGGATGTCCGCGCCCTTCTTCTGGTCGGACAGCCAGGCGGCTGCCGCTGCGAGCTGTTTGGCTTCTATGTCTCTGACTCCTTCTTACGCACTGGGCTCATTCTAGCGGCGGCCTTCGGATCAGGCCACGAACCAGGGCAGGAACACCAGGGCGACGACGGTCATGAGCTTGATGAGGATGTTGAGGGAGGGACCGGAGGTGTCCTTGAAGGGGTCCCCGACCGTGTCGCCGACCACCGCGGCCTTGTGCGGGTCGGAGCCCTTGCCGCCGTGCGCGCCGCCCTCGATGTACTTCTTGGCGTTGTCCCAGGCGCCGCCGGCGTTCGCCATGAAGATGGCCATCATCACGCCGGTGACGAGCGAACCCGCGAGGAGCCCGCCGAGGGCCTCGATGCTCCAGAAGCCCACCGCGACGGGGGCGAGGATGGCGATCAGACCGGGGAGAACCATCTGCTTCAGCGCGCCATCGGTGGAAATCTTGATGCAGCGCGCGGCGTCCGGCTTGCCCGTGCCCTCCATGATTCCGGGGATCTCGCGGAACTGCCGGCGTACCTCCTGAACCATGTCGAAGGCGGCGTTGCCGACGGCGCGCATCGTCAGGGCGCTGAACATGAACGGCAGGACGCCGCCCATCAGCAGGCCGATGATCACGTCGGTCGAGTTGATGTCGAGCACGAGCGCATCGAGACCCGTCAGCAGACCCGCCCGGGTGCAGAACGCGCTGAACAGCGCGAGCGCCGTGAGCGCCGCCGAGCCGATGGCGAAGCCCTTGCCGATCGCCGCCGTCGTGTTGCCGACCGCGTCCAGCGCGTCCGTGCGGTCGCGGACCTCCTTCGGCAGCTTGGCCATCTCGGCGAGGCCGCCGGCGTTGTCGGCCACGGGTCCGTAGGCGTCGACGCCGAGCGAGATGCCCAGGGTGGAGAGCATGCCGACGGCCGCGATGGCGACCCCGTACACGCCGGCCATGGAGTTGGCGATGAAGATCGCGAGGCAGATGAAGGCCACGGGCGCCGCGACCGACTCCATGCCCGTCGCGAGGCCGTGGATGATGTTCGTGGCCGCGCCAGTCTCCGACTGTTTGGCGATGTTGCGCACGGGATGCCTGTCGGTCGACGTGTAGTACTCGGTGATCTTGCCGATGATCACGCCGACGGCGAGCCCGGCGACGATGGAGATCAGGAGCGCCAGCCCGGTGTCGAGGTCGTGGGTGACGCCCACGAGGGACTCGGGCAGCGTCAGCCCGCCGCCGATCGTGAGCCAGGCGGTGGCGCCGATCACGCCGATCGAAGCGACGACCAGCCCACGGAAGAGCGCCCCGTGCAGCCCGTGCTCGTCCTTCGCCTTCACGGCGAAGGTGCCGATGATCGAGGCGAAGATCCCGAGCGCCGCCACCGCGAGCGGCAGGAGCACCATGCCCGACACCGCGGGATCGTCCCGGTAGGCGAATGCGGCCAGCGTCATCGAGGCGACGATCGAGCCGACGTAGGACTCGAACAGGTCCGCGCCCATGCCCGCCACGTCGCCCACGTTGTCGCCGACGTTGTCCGCGATCGTGGCCGGGTTGCGCGGGTCGTCCTCGGGGATGCCCGCTTCCACCTTGCCCACGAGGTCCGCGCCCACGTCGGCGGCCTTCGTGAAGATGCCGCCACCCACGCGCGAGAAGAGCGCGATCGACGACGCGCCGAAGCTGAAGCCGAGGACGTGCTCGAGCGCCGAGCTCGTGTAGGCTCCGCCTTCGCTATACAGTATGAGGAAGACCGTGACGCCGAGGAGCGCGAGCCCGACGACGCTCATGCCCATGACGATGCCGGAATTGAAGGACACGCCCAGCGCGTCGGCGAGGCTCTTCCGCGCGGCCTGCGTCGTGCGCACGGCGGCGCGGGTGGCCGTATACATGCCGAAATACCCGGCGAGGCCCGAGGCGAGAGCACCGCAGACGAAAGCGATCGCCGTCTTGGGGCCGAGGCCGTTGTCGGCGCTCGAGAAGCCGATCGCCGCGGCGACCACGACCACGAAGACGCTGAGCCACTTGTACTCGGCCTTCAGGAACGCGGCGGCGCCTTCCTGGATCTGGCGCGCGATGTCCTGCATCGTCTCGTTGCCCGGGTCGCGCCGCATGATGGCGAAGAACTTCGTGACGGCGAAGACAAGGGCGATGGCGCTCGCCCCGAGGGCGATGGCGACGATGAGGGAGTTGTCCATGTGGCAGGCTGTTCTCGAGTGGGGTCCGGGCGCTCCAGGTCGCCCTTTCGTAGGCCCGGTAGTGCCGTTAAACGGTGGAAGAGGATACTGTCCGCGGGCAGGGCGTCAACAGGCTGCGGGGCCGCGAGCGGGATCCGAACGGCCGGTTCCACGCGCCCGGCGATGCACCGGAACGGCCGAAATCACAGGCATTCCCGTCAGTTCTGGTCTTCCTGTTCCACGCTGAGAGCCTGCGCCTGGGCGGCGCGGCTGCGCGCCCGCGCGCGGACCAGGATGATCAGGATCAGGGACACGATCCCGAAGGCCAGGATCTGGTGGAAGTTCCCGATCCGGGCCCTGAGGCTCTCGACGGAGCCGCCGAACCACTCACCGAGGAAGATGGAGACAGGGACGGAGATCGCGACGCCCAGCGCGTCGAGCAGGATGAAGCGGCCGTAATTCATCCCCAGCGTCCCCGCCGTGAAGTAGCCGGGGATGCGGATCCCCGGTAGGAACCGGCAGGTGAAGATCGCCCAGTTGCCGTGGTCCCGGAAGCGCCGCTCGAGGATCACGAAGCGTTCGGGGTGCAGGATCCGCCGCACCCACCCGATGCGCAGGGCGCTCGCCCCATAGCGTCGCCCGAGCAGGTACGGGACGGTGTCCCCGAGCAGGATGGCGACGGAACACACGATGCAGATCGTCGTGAAGTCAGCGCGACCCTGGTAGACGAGCAGGCCCGAGCCGATGAGCGTCACCTCCTCGGGGATGGGCAGCCCGACGCCGCAGAGGAGCAGGACGGTGAACGGGACGAGGTACTGGGCCCCCTGGAAGAGCTCGGTGAGGTGCTCGAAGGTGATGTCCGTGAAGAGGGCCACGCAGGGATGCTATCGCGCGGCCCTCATTTTGCGAGTTCGACGCGGGTTGCGAGGTCGGCGCGAGCGGTGTCGGCGGACTCGGCGCCGAGCGGGTGGCCCAGCGCCGCCGCCCTGTCGAATGCCGCCACCGCCGATTCCAGCGCCGCCGCGGGGCCTCCGGGCCAACGGAGCTCGACGTCGGGGATCACGGCCACGTAGTAGAGGATCTGCGCCCCGAGGAACGCGAGCTCGCCGGGGTCGCGCGCGAAGCGCTCACCGCGCTGCAGGACATCGAGGCCCGCCCGGATCCAACGTCTGCGTTCGGCGGGCTCGGGCTCGCTCTCTTTCGACGCGCGGTCGAACACGAGGTGGCGGCCGAGTGCGTACCAGCCCTGGTGCGCGCCGGGATCGAGCGCGAGGGCTGTCTCGGCGATCGCGTAGGCCCGTTCGTGCGCGCCGTCGCGCAGGGCGACGTCGAAGCGGACCCACTGTGCGCTCGCCGCGAGGCTCGCGACGGGTCCGAGCAGGCGCCTCGCGATCGAGGTGGGTGCGCGTGCCCCTTCCGCGTCCGCCCACCAGGGCACGAGCAAGGCGACGACCGCGAGCCAGGCCGCGAACCTGCCGGCGCGCCTCGTGAGCGGACCGCTCACCGTCCGTGCCTCCACGACCGCAGCCCGGGCAGCGCGAGCGCGAGCCCCGTGCCCACGCAGGCGAGCAGGCCGAGGAGCGCGCGCGGGTCGAGCGCCTCGGGCAGCCGGCCCTCGCCGACGAACGCGAGGGCGCGCGCGAGACGCGCCGCGGGGAGCCAGCCCGGCGCGCCGAGCGGGATCGCGAGCGCGGGCCAGAGGAGCAGGGCGCCCAGGCCCGCGGTGACGGGGCTCACCCATGCGCCGAAGCCCATGGCGAGCGCGAGGCCGGCTGCGAGCCCGAGCGCTGAGCGAATGAAGATCGTGAGCGACGCCCGGCGCTCGTCGCCGCCCGGAATCCAGAGCTGGAACGAGTCCGGGGCGAGCACGGCGAGCGCGCCCGCGCCTTCGCTGGCAAGCTCGAGCTCGAGCGCGCCCGGCCCCGGGGGCAGCTCGACCTCGATCCACGTGCGCGCGACGACGCGGGCCGTGGTCGTCTGCTCGCCGCCGTCGCCCGCGGTGCGGCGCACGGTGAGGCGCGCGACGGTGGTCGGTCCGGCGCCGACCGTCACGGTGACGCGCGCGCGCACGCGACTGCCCGCCGGCGCGCGAGCCCCGGGGTCGGGCATCCGGAACGTGCGCGCGGTACCCGGCTCGATCCGGCGCACGTCGGCGAGCCCGCTCGTCCCCGCGTAGGCGAACGTCGCCGCGTCGCCGTCCACGTCGAGCTCGATGAAGAGCGCGACGGCGGCGAGCAGGAGCGCGCCGGCGGTGACCGTGCCCGCCCACGTGGAGACGAGCGCCGCCAGCTTCCCCGTCGGCCGGCTGCCGAGCCAATCGGCGTCGCCCTGCCGCCACCGGGCGAGGGTGCCCGCGGCGCGCCAGACGAGGGCGGGCACGAGGAACAGGAGCGCCCCGGTCCAGATGCCCTGGCGCTGAAGGCCGCGCGCCACGGCCGCTGCGCGCGGCTCGATCGTGACGATGTCGGGCGTGGACCACGGGGCCAGGACGAGCACGACGAGCAGGGCGAGCGCGAACGGCGCGAACCCGCCGCCGAGCGCGCGCCGCAGCTCGAGCCGGAAGAGGAGCGGCTGGAAGAGCGGCGCGCGCGCGGTCATCCCGGCCGTTCCTGTTCGGCCGCGTGGGCGCGGTAGAGCTCGAGCAGCGTCCGGCCCGCGCGGTGCGAGCCGAGGAGCTTGCCGCCGTGGTCCGCGATCCAGCGCTCGAGTGGGGCGAGGTCGCCGTCCAGCCCCTCGACCTCGAATACCGTGCGTCCGTCCGTACCGAGCAGCTCGTCCGGCGTCCCGACGCCCGCCAGGCGTCCGTCGAGGAGGAGCGCGAGGCGATCGCAGTGCTCGTGTACGTCCGAGAGCAGGTGCGAGGCGAGGACGATCGTCGCGCCGCGCGCGCGTGCACCGGCGAGGAGGTCCTCGAGCACGCCGAAGCCCGCGGCGTCGAGCCCGGCCGTCGGCTCGTCGAGCAGGACGAGCTCGGGCTCGGTGAGGAACACCTGCGCGAGACCGAAGCGGCGCAGCATGCCGCGCGAATACTTGCGCAACGGAATCCGCTCCTGCGCGGCGAGCCCGACCCGTCCGAGCAGGTCGCGCGCGCGCTCGCGCACCACCTTCCGCGGCAACCCGTGGAGCGCGCCGAGGAGGTCCATGACAGCGACCGCGGACAGCTCGCCGGGGAAGGGCGAGTCCTCGGGCAGGTACGCGAGCCGGGCGCGAACTTCGCGCGCGAGCGGGCTCCCCCCGAGGACCAGGGCGCGGCCGTCGGTCGCGCGGTCGACGCCGGCGAGGATCCGGAGGAGCGTCGACTTGCCCGAGCCGTTGGGACCGACGAGCCCGAGCGATGCGCCGCGGTCGAGCTCGAGATCGATGCCGAGCAGGACCGGCTTCCGGCGGAAGCCGAGCGCGACCGGAAAGCTGCGCTGCAGTCGCTCGAGCTTCAACGCGAGCGGTCGGGAGGCGGCGGTCTCGACGGCGGTTTCCATCCGTGAGCAGTGTGACGGTTCCGTATCATGGACGCCATGGCATGGAACGGGTCCACTGCGCGCGTCCCCATGGTCCTCTACACGCGCGCCGGCTGCACGTTGTGCGACGAGATGAAGGCGGAGATCGCGCGGGCGGGCCTCGAGGGCGAGTACGAGCTCCGCGAGGTCGACGTGGACGGCGACCGGGACCTGAAGCGTCGCTTTGGCCGGCGCATCCCCGTCTTCGAGCTCGCGGGCGAGACGATCGTCGAGGGGCGCTTCCCGGCGTCCGAGTTCCGGGCGCGGTTCATCCCCGCGGCGCGCGTCTGGCGCGCCGGCGCCGGTGCCGGCGCGGAGGGTGGCGCGCGCTGATGCCGCGGCTCTTCGTCCTGTCCGGCGACGACGTCGGTCGCACCTACGACTTCGACCGCACCGTGGAGCTCGGACGCTCCAAGGAGCTCGGCGTCCCGCTCCGGTCGACCTCCGTCAGCCGCCGCCACGCACGCATCGAACAACGGGACGGGCGCTGGTACGTCGTCGACCTCGACTCGCGCAACGGCGTGTTCGTGAACGGCGTGGGCGTCGAGCGCGCGGAGCTCGAGGACGGCGCTGTGTTCGTGCTGGGCACGCTCGAGCTGCGCTTCCGGCTCGCGAGTCCCGGTGGTTCCGCACCTCCGCCTCCGCCCGAGCCCGACCGTTCCGCCGCACCCGACGATCCGGTGGTCGAGCTCGACCTCGGCCTCGACGACGACGACAGCGACGGCGATGAAATCGACCTCGAGGGCGACTGGAGCACCGAGTCCCCGCCCCCCCCGCCGGCCCCCCCCGGATCCCGCGTGGGGCGCACCGACCCCGAGTTGGGCGCGACCACGACGGTCTCGGGCGCGATCACGGGAGCGGCTGCGCGGACCTCGGCGGTGCGGACCGCGGCGCGCGTCGCGGCCCTCGGCGAGCGCCCCGCCGCCGCCGAGCGCACCACCCACTCCGGCGGCCGGATCCTCCAATACAGCAAGATCCCCGAGCGCGCCGGGATCATGCATGCGGACCTCGGCCAGCAGTCGCTGCTCGTCCGCTCCCTGCTGTACCTGCTCGGGATCGGGGTCTTCCTCACAATCTGCTACGGCGCGTATCGATTGATCACGACGCTACGCGAGCAGGCGCAGCCCGTGGCGCCGCTCGAGGAGCGATGACGGACGCCGAGGAGCCGGCCCGGCCGCGTGTCTCGCACCTCCGGCTCACCGGACTCATCGGCGCGGCGGGGGCCGTGCTCGCCGCGGCCACCGTCGCGGGCTTCCTCGACCGCGCGTGGTGGCCGTTCGAGCTCTTCACGCACTTCAGAGTGCAGTACCTCCTCGGCCTCGCCCTCGTCGTGGCCGTCGCCTTCCTGACGCGCCGGCGCCGGTCCGCGGTGGTCTTCTCCGTCTTTGCCGGCTTGAACCTGGCCCTGATCGCACCGCTGTACTTCGGCGCCGACGCGCCGCCCCCGGGCTCAGCACCCAGGCTGCGCATCACACTCTTGAATGTCCTAACGTCGAACGATCGCCATGAAGACGTCCTCGCGATGGTTCGGGAGCGCGACCCGGACCTCCTCTTCCTCATGGAGACGAGCGAGCGCTGGCTCTCCGCCCTATCACCCCTGTGCGAGCGCTACCCGTACGTCGTGTCCCGCGCCCGATCGGACAACTTCGGCATCGCCCTCTACAGCAAGGTGCCGTTCGAGCGCGCCGAAATCGTCACGCTCAGGGGCGCGGACGTTCCCAGTGTCGTCGCCCGCATCCTGGTGGGTGGCGAGGCGGTCACCCTGATCGGCACTCACCCGGTGCCGCCGGTGCTGGCCTATCGGGCGCGCTTGCGCAACAGGCAACTCGACGCCGTGGCGCAGCTCGCCGCGTCGACCGAAGGTCGCGTCATCGTGCTTGGCGACCTGAACTGCTCGCCGTGGTCCTTCTATTTTCGGCGCCTGCTCGAACAGGGCGGCCTGCGCGACAGCGCGAAGGGCCAGGGCGTGCGGCTCACCTGGCCGACATCGGTCAAGCTCTTCCCGCTGCGGATCCCGATCGACCACTGCCTGCTCGGTCCCGGCTTCGCGGTGCTCGAGACGGAGGTCGGGGACGCCGTGGGCTCGGATCACTTCCCACTCCACCTGACCCTCGCACTCACGGACGATTGACCGCCGCACACAGCCCGTCGAACCACTGCCGCGCCGAGGCGTCCCACGTGAATCGCGCGGCGTCGCGGGCGTGCTGCTCGATCACTCCCGCGTCCGAATCGAGCGCCGCGCGGATCGCACGCGCGCAGGCCGCGGGGTCGTCGGGCGCGAAGTGCGGGACGTCCGCCCCGGCCACCTCCCGCAGCGCACCCGTGTCGGACACGGCGAGCGGGACGCGCGCACGTTGCGCTTCGAGCGCGACGATGCCGAAGCCCTCGAGGTGCGAGGGCAGGACGACGCAGGCCGCGCGCGAAGAGACCCGGGAGCTCGGCGTCATCGAACGCGCCGCGGAAGGTCACGCGCGCGGCGACCCCGAGCTCGTCCGCGATGCGCGCCAGGCGCGTGCCCTCCGTGCCCTTCGCGCGCCCGGCGAGGACGAGCGCGGGCAGGCTCGCATCGGCTGCGATGGCGTGCAGCAGGAGCGCGAGGTTCTTGCGTGGTTCGAGGTGGCCGACGTGCAGGATCGGTGCGTCGGGCGCCGGCTCGCGCGGCAGGACTTCGAGGTGGTCGGCCGCGTTGGGGACGAGCTGCACGCGTTCGGGCGCGAGCGGC
>SMVQ01000329.1 GCA_004357655.1 Planctomycetota bacterium | reverse complement strand
TCCCATGCTGGGCGGGGAATCGTCGTTCCGGGCAAGGCGCGACGACGACAGCGTCTCCTCGGCGATGCGCCGAGAAGGAGCAACGCAGCCGGGGGCGGCGAGGGCCGCCCAGAATGGGGAGTTGTTGCGCGGGCCCTACGGGCCCGTCCAAGAACCAGTGTCACGTTTCGGCGAGGCATCGGCGCTCGTGGCAAGGCGCGCCGACGCAGGCAACCTAGCTGGTTTCCGAGGAGGCGCAACGCAGCCACGGGCGCCGAGGGCCGGCGAAATATGACGTTTATTTCCGGACGGGCCCTAAGGCTCGAGCGCGAGCCCGAAGGGCACCGAGTCGAGCGACGAGAGGCGCGGCTCCAGCGGCGCCCCACCGCCGGCGACCGACCAACTCGTCCCATCGCAGGTGGCCGCGTACAGCGCGCCGAGTTCGTCGGACAGCGCGATCATCAGCGCGTTCTGCGACCGGAACGTGCGTGCGACGAGCGACTCGGTGCGGGCCTTGAGCCCGCCGACGACGAGGTCCGGCTGAACGGACCACGCTCCACCGTCGAAGCGCGCCCAGTCGATGCGGCCGCTGTCCTCGTCGGCGTACACGCACACGCACACGCCGCTCGTCCCCACCCAGGCGAGCGCCGCGGGGAAGTCGCCGTGCGCGAGGCCGTCGAAGTTGCGGACCTGAGCGTCGACCTCGCCGGCGACCTGCCAGCCTGTGCCATTCCACGTGGCGAGCGCCAGGCGTTCGACGCCCTCGAGGTCCATCGCGGCCAGCGCGATCCGATCGTTTGCCGCGGGGTCCGCCGCGAGCTCGAGGAAGTGAGCCTCGACGGCGCCCACAAGGACCGTGGCCGAACCCGTCCAACCTGCCCCGCTGCCGGCGAGGACCTCGAACCGGAACGCGGCGCCGTCGCTCGCGCCGCGCCAGGCCACGAGCAGGTCGCCGGAGGTCGTCTCGTAGGCGAGGTCGAACACGCGGTTCCGATTGCGGCCGTCCTGGCTGCGCGCGAGGTCGGCTTCGAGCTTCTTCGCCGTCGCCGGGAGCCACGCACCGCCGTCCCATACGATCGCGACGAGGTCGAAGTTCGCATCGACGTAGGCGAGCGCGAGCTCGTCCGTGCCGGGCCGGCGCTCGAGCTCGACCCACTGCACGACCCCGTCGTTCACGTCCGGGTCCGGCCCGCCGCCGTCGTTGAGCGGCAGCGCGAGCTCGGGGCTCCAGACGCCGCCCGACCAGGTGCGGTACGCCGGCGTGGCCGCGTCGGTGGAGTACACGACCATCGCATCGCCCGAGCCGGACTCGTACGCGAGGTCGAAACCGCGCTCGCCCCTGTGCTCGAGGTCGAGCGCGCGCGACGACCACTCGCTCGACCACGCGCAGCCGTCCCACTTGTGGACCGCGAGCTCGACGCTCCCGGGCACCGCTGGGTCCGCGGTGAGAAGCGCCGTGAGCTCCTCGCCGTTCGCGAGCGGCGAGCGCGCCTGCAGCGTCCACAGAACCCGGCTCCGCGCCACGCCCGCCGGCAACCCGGATCCCGGCGTGGACCAGCTCGCGCCGGAGTCGTCCCACGTCCGGAACGCCGGCTGACGCAGGGGTCCGAAGGCGTCCGCCCGACCGTACACGAGCCGCCCGTCGTCCTGGTCGAGCGCGGGGAGCGGCGCGACGAGCGCCGGGTAGTGGAAGCCGAGGTTGATCGTCGCGCCGTCGGGGCCCTCGCCGTCGAGGTGCCCGTCGATGCGGCTCGTCGTGTCCGCGAGCGCCGTCCCGTCGGACAGCCGGACCGCGGCGGCGTCGCCCACGCCCGCGTCGAAGGCTGGGCTCGGCGCGGCGGCGTCGAGCTGGAACCGGTCGTCGAGACCCTGCGCTCCGCCGAGGAGACCGTCGGCACCGGCCGGGTCGACGAACCCGGGATCGGCGCTGAAGTCCCCCGTTCCGGGCGTGACGCCGCTCCAGTCCGCGCCCGTGTTGCCCCACGAGTCGTTGTGCGAGCTCACGACCGAGGACCCCGTCTGGGCAATCCCGTCACCCAGCGCGTCCGTCACGATGTTGCTCTGGACCGTCGCCGAGCCGCCCGCCGTCACCGCGATGTTCGCGCCCGTGTTCCGGTACACGGTGTTCAACTCGATCAAGGCGTTGGCGCTCGAGCGCGAGAGGATGCCCGTCGAGCCGTTGTTGTAGACGAGGTTGTTGCGGACCAGGGCGCCAGGCGCCGAGACCTGGATCCCGAGCCCGAAGTTGTTCGAGACGACGTTGCTCTCGACCACGATCGCGTCGCCGGTCTGAACGCGTATCCCGTCCTGGTTGCCGTACGCCCGGCAGTTCCGGATGACGACGTGGTCGCTGTTCGGCCCGCTCACGACGATGCCCGCGGGCGCGTTCCCGCCCGTCGCGCCGGTGACCGTGAAGCCGTCGAAGATGATGAAGGCCGCGCTGCTCACGCGGAACGCGTACCGTCCGCCCGCCGCGTCGATCACGACCTCGCCGGCGTCGCCCGTGTGGCAGCCGCTGCGGTCGGCGACGAACCGGATGGGAGCGCCCGCCGCACCTTGCTCGCCGTGGGAGGCGCTCTCGACGTAGGTCCCCGCCCCGACGTAGACCGTGTCGCCCGCTTCGACGAACCCCGTCGCGCGGGAGATCGTGCGCCAGGCCTGGGCGGGGCTCGTGCCCGCGCTCTGGTCCGAACCGCCGATGCGCACGTAGAAGGCGCTCCCGCTCGCCCACACGAACCCGACGGTCGGCGTGTCGGCGAGGACGATGTTCGCTCCGAGTGGATCGACCGTGGCGGTGATCGTCTTGACTTCGGCCATGAGCGAGGCGAGCGCGAACGTCGCCGTGCCCGCGGCGTCCGTGATCCCCGCGGAGGGCAGCACGGTGTTCTGGGAGCCCGAGACGAATAGCTCCACGACCTGGCCGGCCAGCGGGGCGCCAGAGCTGTCGCGGACGACGACCGTGATAGTCGAGCTGGCGACGCCGTCCGCCAGGACACCGGAGCTCGGTGCAGCCCACACGGATGAGAGCGAGGCGCTGGCCCCGCCCCCTTCGTAGGCGTAGGCGTTCGCGAGCACGCCCGCTCCGTTGGCGTTCGCGATCGCAACGTCGACGGCGGCCCCTGCCGTACCCGCCGGCGTGTTGCACGTGAGCGCCGTGTCGCTGACGACCGTGATCCCCGTGGCGAGGACGCCGTCGAAGGTGACGGTGTTCGCGCCCGCTCCGTTGGCGACGAAACCCGCGCCGGTGAGCGTCACGAGCGTGCCGCCGATCGACGGACCGCTCGCGGGGTCGACGAGCGCCAGGGTCGGCGCGGGGTGATAGGCATAGCCGTCCGCCAACGTCGCCGTGCCGAGCTCGTTCGCCAGCACGACGTCGACGGCCGCCCCCGGCGCTCCCGCTGGCGTGCGCGCCGTGATCGTCGTGTCGTCGACCACGACGATGTCCGACGCCGGCTGTCCACCGAAGGTGACGGTGATGGCGCCCGGTGTACCCGCGCGGAAACCCGCGCCCGTGAGCGTCACCGCCGTGCCTCCGAGCGGCGTCCCCGCGGACGGGAGCACCGCGAGGAGCGACGGCGGCGGCCGGTACTCGAAGCCGTCCGCCAGCGTGCCCGTGCCGTTCGTGTTCGACACCGTGACGTCGACGAACCCCGGCGCGCCCGGCGGCGCGTCACACGCGATCCGCGCGTCATCGAGCACGACGATGTTCGCCGCGGGAACGCCGCCGAAGGTGACCGTGACGGCGCCGGGCCAGTTGTCCTGGAACCCCGAGCCCGTGATCGTCACCGCTGTCGGCGCGAGCGACGATCCGCTCGGTGGCGTGACCGTCGTGACCTCGGGCGCGGGGAGGTAGGCGTAGCCGTCCGGGAGGGTCCCGGCGCCGTTGGCGTTCGCGACGGTGACGTCGGCGCTCGTCCCGGGTGTGCCGGGTGGCGTGATCGCCGTCAACGTGGTGTCGTCGACGACGATGACGAGCGGGGCGGGGACACTTCCGAAGGTCACGGCGCTCGGCCCCGCATCGTTCGCCGTGAAACCCGTGCCGGTGATCGTGACGCCCTCGTTCCCGAGCGCGGTACCCGCGGCGGGCTGCACGTCCGTCACGACCGGCGTCGCGTAGTAGCGCCAGGCGTCGGCCAGGCTCTCCGTCCCGTTCTCATTGGCGAAGTCCACCTCCACGAGGGCGCCCGGCGTGCCCGCGGGCGTGTCGAACGTGATCGTCACGTCGTCGACCACGGTGACGTTCGTCGCCGGCACGCCGCCGACCACGACGACCGTCGGCCCGGGGTCGTAGTCCAGGAAGCCCGAGCCGGACATCGTGACGCTCGTTCCTCCCAGCGAGCTGCCGACCGCGGGCTGGATGCCCGTCACCGCCGGCACGGGATGGTAGAGGTAGGCTTCCGGCCGGGTGCCCATCCCGTTCGCGTTGATCACGTCCACATCGACGCGCAGGCCCGGCGTACCGGGCGGCGTGTCGCACGTGAGCCGCGTGTCGTTCACCACCTGGACGTTGGTCGCCGCGACGCCGCCGAAGGCCACCGTGTTCGGGCCTGGGGCGTGGCTCTGGAAGCCGGTGCCCCGAACGACGACGCTCACGCCGCCGAGCGACGTGCCGGTCGCGGCCGTCACGAGCGTCACGGTCGGCTCGGCGTGGTAGGCGAAGCCGTCTGCGAGCGAAGCGGCGAGTACCGTGGTCACGACGACGACGTCGACCGCCAGGCCGGGCGCGCCCGCCGGCGCATCGCAGGTGATCCGCGTGTCGCTGACGACGACGACGCTCGTCGCCGGAACCCCGTCGAAGGTCACGGAGCTCGGACCCGCCCCGCGTCCGAGGAACCCGCGCCCCGTGAGCATCACGCTCGTCCCGCCCAGCGAGGTCCCGCCCGGCGGCGAGACGTCGAACAACCCCAACGCGAGCTCGCTGTCGGCGACGTGGTGACACGCACCGATCAGGAGGAGGATCGCCGCGGCGAGAAATGAATTCGAGCGCCAACGCGGCTTCGCGTCAGTCATCAGGGGGGGCCGATGGGGGGGGCTATCGGATGCGACCGCGGACGGACCGGCGGCGCGGGACACGGACGGACTTGCTCTCGTTCGTCCGGCCCGGCGATCTTTACGGAGAGCGCCGGAATCGCCCCGAAGCCCGATTCCCCGCCGAGGGCGGGTGCGTGCTGGCCCCTCCCGTGGCATCCTGGCACCGTTCCCGGAGGTAGACCATGAACCGGAGGCTCGCCTTGATGCTCGCACTCGTTGCCGGAGGGGCGCTCGCCCTCTACGGCTCGTTGGAAGCACGCGACGTCCCGCCGCCGCACGACTCGGACCCGCTCCCGCCGGTGGCCGCGGTCGCCCCGGAGCCGGCGCCCGAGTTGCACTCGCGCCCGGCCGTCGCCGAAGCGTCGCGGCGCGCGCCGATCGCTGCCGCCGACCCGTCACTCCCGGTGCACGATCCCGCGAACGCGACGGCCGGAGGCGATGGAAAGGCCCGGATCATCAGCGGCCGCGTGCTCGACGCCGAGGGCGTACCGGTCGCGGACGTCCCCGTCGGCCCGATTCACGGCGGCACGGAAGTCCGAACTGACAGCGACGGCCGTTTCACGATC
>SMVQ01000328.1 GCA_004357655.1 Planctomycetota bacterium | reverse complement strand
GCCTTGCCCTGGTTGGGGATGCCCGACGGAGCCTTCGGACCCTTCCGTAGCGAGGCCAGGAGTTGGGTGTAGCCCGCCTTCTGCTCCGCCTCGGTGAGCCCCGCGAGGTAGGTCTTCACGGCCTCCCACTCGCCGAGCGTGACGTCGCGCTGCAGGGCCTTCAGCTCCTTCTCGAGGGCCTTGGCCTGCTTCTTCTTGGCCGCGGCTTCCGCGGCCTTCTTCTTGGCGGCTTCGGCCTTCTTCGCCGCCTTCTCGGCCGCCTTCTCGGCCGCCTTCTTCGCCGCCTCGAGCTCCTCGGGGGTCAGCTCCGCGGTCTCCTCGCCCTCCTCCGCGGCGTCGTCCTCGTCAGCGGACTCCACCTCGGTCGCCGGCTCGGTTACGTCCCCGGTCTCCTCGGTCTCGGCCACGTCCGCCGCGGTGGCATCCGCGTCGTCCTCCGCATCCGCTTCGGGAGCCGCTCCTTCGTCCGGCTCTTCCTCTTCTTCATCGGAGGGAGGCGGCGTCGACCACACCGAGAGGATCGTCGACGGGCGGCGATCGAACTCGAGCTTCTTCAGCTTCTTCTGGCGCTCGCTCGGCTTCTCGTCGGCGTCCGACTCCGCTTCGGTGGACTCTTCGCCCAGCACCTGAATAGTGGGCAGCGCGACCGCGCCGCTCAGGTCGATGATTCGGCCGTCGACGACCACGGTCTGGGCAGACGCGGGCGCGACGGCCGCGATCGTGAGTGCGAAAGCGAGTGGAAGGAAACGTAGATTCATGACACGGCCTCGCTACACGGAGGTATCCCGCCAGGGTCCCCGGGTTTCGTCCACTCGGAGCAGGCCCGCGTCGCGCGCGCCCGGCACCCGCCTCAGGAGCCGGAGCCGTCAGGCGGCGGACCGGAGCTCGCGCCCCGCGCATCCTTCGGACCCTGTCCCTTGCTCTTGCCCGTGTTTCGACCGCGACCGCGGCCACTTCCACAGCCCCGTCATTGCGACGGCAGGGGCAACCCCTGCAGCTCGGAGAGGTCCATGCGCGCGAGCCGGATCGACGACTCGAGGTCTTCCTTCGCGAGGGCGGCGAGCTTCGACTCGCCGCGCCGGTCGAGCTCTTCCGCGAGCAGCTTGTAGTTCTGGCGGGACGCCTCGATCTCGGGTTCCCAGTCCGCCCGCGGAGCGCCCTCGAGGCGCTTCAGCCAGGTGGTGTAGTACTGCGCGTTCGCGAGCACACCGCGCGCGTCAGCGAGGAGCGCGGGCTCGACCGAAGCGGGGTCCGCTTCGAGCTCGCCGACGAGTTGGGCGAGATCCCGCCGCGCCTCGGGCAGGCGGCTCACGAACATCTGCGCTTTCGCACGCTCGAGCCGCAGCCGGCGGCCCTCGTCCACCTTGTCGGCGGGCAGGTCGTCGAGCGCCTCGGAGTACGCCGCTTCGGCCGCCAGCCACAGGTCGCGTGCCGCCTCGTCGCCCTGGATCGAGGCCAGCTCCCGCGCGTCGCACGCGAGCCCCTCGGCCCGGTCGATCGACGCGGCCGCCTGGTCGACCCGCATCCGGTCCTGGCCCGGACCGAAGTGGTAGGCACCCGCCCCGATCGGCAGCAGGGACCACAGGAACAGCAGCAGCATTCTCATGGGTTCACTCCTCGGCTCGGCCGGCACCCGCGCGCCGGCGCCCTCGCGGGCTCCTCAGGCTTATCGGCTTCGACGCTCTCATCCTACTCTCACGGTGGGACTCCCGGGCAGCGCCTCCCGCGCGCGGGACCCCACGGCCCTCGGAGTACCCCTCTTCGACGCCCCAGGGTGCCAGCTCGTCCCAAAGAAATGCAAGAGAATGGGCAGGAACCCCAGGATCGACGCCCCCAGGAGGCAGGCCAGCAAGGCGTACTCGCGCCGGGTCAGGCGCTCGAAGATGTCCTCACGCTCCAGCCCGGTGGCCTCCGCGATGAGGCTCGAGGCGAGCTGCTTCTCGTTACCGTTGTGGAACGTGCCCCCCAGGCGCGCGGCGATCTGGCGCATCGTCGGGACGTCCTGGCGCGACTGACGGCCGTCGATGAACTTCCCGGACAGGGGATCGCCCACCCCGACGATGAGCGTGCTGCGGATGGAGGCCGGCATCTTCGGCATGCCCGAGGTCGGCACCGTGTCGCCGTCGCTGAGCAGGATCAAGGTGGTGCTGCGCGGCTCCCAGTGCTTCGCCATCTTCGCCGCTTCGGCGAGCCCGTCGAAGAGCTTCGTCTTGCCCGCGGGAAAGGCGAAGTGCATCGGCAGGTCGCCCAGGATGTTGCGCACCACCTCGAAGTCCGTCGTGTCGACGACGACGGCCTTGGCGCCGTTGTACACCGCGACGACGCTCACGCGGAACCGGTCGAGGGGCACGCGCTCGAAGAAGGACTCCATCAGCTCCCGAGCACGGGCGAGGCGGCTGATCTCCTTCTTGGGCCCCGCGTCCACGAGCCGCATGCTGGGCGACACGTCGAGCACGAGCAGGATGTGCTGGTAGTCTTCGTCAGCGCCCGTCTCCTTGCCGCTGGCCGTGTAATGCCGCGGCTCGACGGAGAGGAGACTCGCCAGCCCCCACGCCAGCAGCGCGAACGCCGCGACGCGCATGACGGAGGCGCCGCGCGCCCACGGCGCGGAGCGGCGGCCGGGACCGAACGCGAGCGCCGCGATGCGCCGGACGCGGCGTCCGTGTAACCACTCGGCACCGGCGGCCAGCAGCGCCACGGCGACCAGCAGCCCCTCCGGGAGCCATTCCGGCAGCACCGGGATCACCACGGCGTGTACCTCAAGCCGAACATCGCGAGCAGCGCGAGGCCGAGCGCGCCCAGGCCGACGAGACACCACGGCTGGAAGTCGTCCAAGGCCTCGGGCAGGCTCTTCTCGAAGCGCGCCTTCTGCATCCGATCGATGGCTTCGAAGATTCGCGCGAGCCCCGCTGTGTCCTCGGGCTTGAACACCTCGCCGCCCGTCATCGCCGTGATGCGCACGATCTGGTCGCGCGGCTCACCCGGGGCGATGTGGACCGCGTAGACGGTGATGTCGTTCCGCGCGAGGTCGCGCGCGAGCTCCTCGTCCCGGCCGCCCGACAGGTCCGAGCTGAAGCCGTCCGTGATCAGGATGATCATGCGGTCGCCGTCCTCGCGCTCGACGAGGATCTTGCGGCACTCGCGCAGGGCCTTCCCGATCTCGGTGCCCCCGAACCACCGCGGGAGACTCCGCGGTTTCATGAAGGGCGGCGCGCACCGGAAGGCCGAGACGTCGGTCGTGAGCGGGACCCAGTGCAGGACGCTGTTCCCGAAGAACGTCAAGCCGAAGGCGTCGCCCTCGCGGAAGTCGAGGAAGCCGTTGATCGCCGCCATCGACGCGTCGTAGCGGTCGCCGTCCCCGAACTTGGCGTTCATGCTGCCCGAGACGTCGACGCAGAACTGGATGTTCGTGAGCACCCGCTTGCTGCGCGGCGCGCCCCACGTCTGGGGTCCGGCCAGGATCAGGACGACGACCGCCAGGAGCACGGCCGGGAGGGACTCCGCGAGCTGGATGAAGAACCGGATCCAGGCGCCGTTCCGCGCGCCGTTCCGCGTGCCCGCGCGCGGCTCCGCATGGTCGAACGGGAGGGCGACGGCGCGCCCTTTGCGCGACCACGTCCACATGAGCAGCCCCGCGGGCACGACCAGCCAGAAGAGCATCGCGGGGTGGCGGAAGAGCTCGAGGGTCTGCACGGCGACTACCCGGCGACTTCGGCTTCGGGCTCCATCGGAAGCTCGATCGCATCGGCGGGCAGGTCGCGGTAGGGCGCGAGCAGCTCCGCGAGGTCGACCGCGCGCGCCGGCGCCGGGTTGTGCAGCCACTCTTCGAGGCTCGTGAGGAGCGGCCCCGCCTCGTCGTGCTCGCGCATCTGTGCCAGTGCGGCGGCCGGAGTCTCGCCCTCCAGGCCGAGCCTCTGCCGCCAGTACGCCACGAGCCCGAGCTCGAGCGCCGCGCGATCCTGGCGCGTGAGCTCACCCCCGAGCGCGCGCTCGACGAGCGGACGCAACCGCTCCGCCAGGCTCGGGGGCCGCGCGCTCTCCGCCTGCGCGCGGCGCTTCCCGCGCCCGACGAAGAGGATGGCGAAGAGGCCGACGAGCCACAGGACGCCCGCGACGATCCCGAGCGTGCTGTAACCGCCGAGGGCGGGGAGCGCGCCGGGCACGGGGGCGTGCGGCTCGACCTGCCCGGGCGGCAGGAGCGAGCGGACCTCTACGAGGATCGGCGGCAGGGCGCTGGCCTGCCCGCCCGCGCCCTGCGCGCCGGGCTTGGGTCGCAGGTAGCCCGCGAGGTCGTGCTCGCCCGGCTCCTGGCCCCAGAACTCGATGTCGTACCGGAACGCGGTGCCGTGCGGGTAGGTCGCGAGGATGCGCACGACGACGGGGTCCTCCGGCTTGCGCGGGGCGGCCTCGAGCTCCGGGGCGGGGAGCACGAGATCGCGGATCACCGCCGGCATGCCGACCGTGGAGCTCGGGCGGTCCTGCGCGGACGCCCGCGCCGCCGCGAGCAAAGTGGCGAGGACCACCGCCGCGCAGATCGATCGGGAAAGGATCCTCATCGCCCCCCCTTGCCGATCCAGCCGCGCGAGGCAAAGAGGTTGCGCAGCGAGTGTACGAACGGCTGATCCGTCCGGATCCTGAGGTGGTCGATCCCCGCGCGCTTGAGGTCGCGCTCCGCCCACGCGGGATCCACCCAGCGCCGGCGCCCGTGGGTGATGAACTCGCGGCCGGTCTCCGCTTCGCGCGCACGGAAGAACCCGGCGCCGCGCAGGCCGCCCTCGGCGGGGTCCTCGAGCTGGAGCACGACGAGGTCGTGGCGTTGCACGAGGCGCTTGAGGGCCGTGACCGCGTGGCGGTCGTGGAGGTCGCTGAGGACGATGAAGAAGGCGCGTGAGGTGAGACTCGGCGACAGCTCGCTGATGCGCGCCGCGAGGTTCGTCTGCTCGTCGAAGCGGTAGGTCCGCAGGTGGTGCAGCCACTGGAGCACGCGCGTCTGGGAGAGGCTCGGCTGCACGCGCAGCGCGCGATCGCCGACGCCGACGATGCCCACGGGGCTGACGCGGTCGAGGCTCGCGAGCGCCAGCCCGCCCGCGATGTAGACCGCCGCGTGGTACTTGCTTCGCTTCCGGGACGAGACCGTCATCGAAGCAGACGTGTCGATGAGGAGGTAGCACGGCATGCTCTTCGGCGTCTCGTACTCCTTGACGAAGTAGCGCCCCGTACGCGCGGTCACGCGCCAGTCGATCGAGCGCACCGTGTCCCCCTCCTGATACGGGCGCGACTGGACGTACTCGACCCCCGAGCCGACGAAGGGCGACTTGTCGATGCCGTAGGCCAGGTTGTCGGCGAGCCCGCGCAGGGCGATCGTGAACTGGCGCGAGTCCAGCGTCTCGAGCTCTTCGATCCAGCCCGTCTCGCTCCTCACCGCCGGTGCTCGCCTGGAGTTCCGTTCGAGCCGGACTGGCCGCCGAGCGAGCGCAGCATGTCGGCGAGGACATCGCGCCCCCCCACCCCCTCGGCGATCGCCTCGTAGCGCAGGCGCATCCGGTGCAGCATGACGTCCTCCGCCAGGGCGAACAGGTCCTCGGGCACGACGTAGGTCCGCCCGTGCATCAGCGCGCGCGCGCGGGAGGCCTTGATCAGAGCGATGCCGGCGCGCGGGCTGCAGCCCAGCTCGACGTCGGGGTGCACACGCGAGCGCGTGACGAGCTGAACGACGTGCTCCGCGAACGTCTCGCTGACGTGCACGCGGTGGACGGCTTCCATGGCGGCCACGAGATCGTCGCTGGAGCCCACCGGCTCGTGCCGCATGACGTCGAACTCCGTCTGCACGATCGCGCCCTTGCCCTGGCGCTCGACGCCGAGCGCGGCGTTGCGCGCGAGGATCTCGCGCTCCTCTTCGTTCGTCGGGTACTCGAGCCGGTGCACCAGCATGAACCGGTCGAGCTGCGCCTCGGGCAGCTCGAACGTGCCCGCCTGCTCGATGGGGTTCTGCGTCGCGATCACGAGGAACGGCGCCGGCAGCGTGAAGGTCTCGTTGCCGATCGTGACCTTGCGCTCCTGCATGGCCTCGAGCAACGCGCCCTGCACCTTGGGCGCCGCGCGGTTGATCTCGTCGGCGAGCAGGAGGTTGGTGAAGATCGGCCCCTTCCGCACGACGAACTCGTTCGTGCGCTGGTCGAGCACTTCCGCGCCGAGGATGTCCGAGGGGAGCAGGTCGATCGTGAACTGGATCCGCGCGAAAGCGAGGTCGACCGACTTCGAGAGCACCGACACCAGCAGGGTCTTGGCGATCCCCGGGACACCCTGGAGGAGGATGTGACCGCCGGTGAACAGGGCGATGAGCAGCCGCTCGACGACGATCTCCTGACCGACGACCACGGTGCCGATGCGCTTGCGCACGGCCCGGATGAACTCGTCGGTCCGGTGGGAGTCCTCGCGCGTGAGATCGGGGCTGGTGTCCAGCATGAATCGGCGGCAGGGGGGGCGGGCGGGCTACGGGCGCCCCCGACTCAGGGGGCTACCCACGGAAGTGGACGAGGTCACACCGTTCATCTTCCCCATCTCCGGCAACTTGGCAACCGGGATCAGGACGAAGTCTGGCGAGCGGCGCGCCGCTGCTCCTTCGCACGTGCTCTCGTACGCGCCTTCTCGACCGCATCCTTCGCCGAAGCATTGTGGGTGAACATCTCGAACACCTCGAGGTCCTCGTCCCCGGCCGGCGATAGCGCCTGATCCGTGTAGCTGCGCCGGTTCGGGTCGCGCTCGACGCGCGCGCAGATACGCCAGAACCGCCAGGCGAGCGCAGCGAGGTGGACGTGCCGCTTCACGATGTCCCAGAGGTAGGCAGGGTAGAAGACGAGCGGGTTCCGGACCGGCAGACCGGGGCGGCGGTCGGTGCGGACCTTGCGCCGGAAGATGCCGCCCTGCAGCGGGTGGATGCCCTCGACGGCCTGACACGCATAGAAGTAGAAGGCCTTTCGCGCGAGCTTGCGCGCGGGGCGGCCGTTCGCCTCGTGGCGCCGTAGGATCGTCTCCAGGTGCTCGGGCGAATAGAACGACTCCCACGCGCTGCGGTACGTCGCGCGGAACTCATCGGGGGACATCAGCGGGTGCCCGGTGCACGCGTGCTCGAGGTCGTAGATATTGAGGTCGGGGTCCATCCACACCCCCTTCTCGAACAGGACCTGGTGGTCCTCCGAGCCGGGCAGCGGCGTGAGGAAGAAGAACTCGAGCAGGTCGATGGGGAGCTCGCGCTTCAGGATCTCGAGGTCCGCGAGCACGCGCTCGCGCGTGTCGCCCGGGAAGCCGATGATGTAGCCGCAGTAGGTGATCACGCCGATGCGCCTCCACGCCTGCAGCATCGCGCGGTACTCCGTGATCCGATTCTGCCCCTTCTTCGCGGCCGCCAGGTTATCGGGGTTGATGTTCTCGAGCCCGATGAAGACGCGCTTGACGCCCGCCCGTCCCGCCTTCTCGACGAAGTTCGGGATCAAGTGGCACAGGGTGTCGACCTGGATGATGAGCTTCGACTTCATTCCCTCGCGCTCGCGGAGCTCGATCATCCGGTCGAAGATCGCCTCCCAGTTCTTGTTGCGGGCGAAGTTGTCGTCGGTGATGAAGAAGGAGCGGACGCCCTGCGCGTGGTTCGCGCGGAGGATCGCCTCGATGTCGTCGGCGCTCCGGTAGCGCGACTTCCGGCCCTGCACGTTGATAATGGTGCAGAAGCTGCACTGGAACGGACAGCCGCGCCCGCAGTCGAAGCTCGTGCGCGTGTTCATGTTCCGGCGCAGGCTGCTGTGCGGCAGGATCGGGATGGGCGCCTGCTCGAGCCCCGGCAGGTCTTTCAAGTAGTCGTAGAGCTTCGGGAGCTCGTTCCGGTAGGCATCGCGGAGCACCTCGTCCAGCCGCCCCTCCGCCTCGCCCGCGAAGATGGAGATGCCGAGCTCCCAGGCCTCCCGGATCTCGGCCGTCGGCTCCGGCAGCATCGCCAGCGAGCCGCTGGCGTGGAAGCCGCCGATGCACACGGGCACACCGGCGCGGCGCAGGGGCCGCGCGAGGTCCATCGCGCGCGGGAACTGGTTCGACTGCACCCCGACGAAAGCCACGAGCCCGCGGCCGCCCGCCGCCTGGATCCGCTGGATGATCCGCTGGGGCCGGACCCGGGTATTGGTCTCGTCGATCGCCGTGATCTCGACGTCGACGTGCTCGCCCAGGACGCGCCGCTCGATGCAGTCGAGCAGGATCCCATTGAGCGCCGCCATCGTGTTCGACGGGACCTCCGACCGCGCCCACTGGATGACGTAACCGTCGTCGTCGTAGTGCGAGGGCTTGATGAGGAAGACCGGGAATGTCTCGCGAGGCCGGGCCGCAGTTTTCGTCGCGTTCATCGTCACGTCCTTCGCCCCCCCCACTCGAAGGAGTCGCGGCGGGCTGGACGGCAGGGTATCCTCCTGGCCCCCCGACCCCCAGCAAGGACTCCCGAGATGCACCGCGTACGACTCGCCAACTTGACCGCCTGCCTGATCCTGGGCGCGTGCGTGAGCGAAAAACCGCCCCTACCCGGACGGGGGGGCATGGTGCGCGGCTCGACCTGGATCCCCAGCGGCACCCGCGCCTCCTTTGCGCCCGGCGACGGCCCGGTCGAGATCGTGAACACGGGGACGAGCGACCTGCACATCGGCACCGGGCCGGACGCGATCCTCCTGGCTCCAGGCGAATCCCACATCATGGACGGATCGGCGACCGAGATCTTCAACCCGGGCGGGGAGCGGGTCTGGGTCGAGTTCCGGGCGGTGCCGCCCACGGGAGCCCAGCAGGATGCGACCCTCTCCACGACGATCGGGGTCTTGCCCGCGGGGCAGGGCGTGGACGACTGAGCATCGTGGGAAGGGCTGAAGGCCGGTGATGCCTTCCTCGAGTGGACGGCAAGCCCTTCTCGCAACAGGTCATGATGGACGCCCTGCAGGGGACGGGCAGCTTCACCCTGACCGTCGAGCGCGGGGGTGAGCGCATGGGGCTCGTCCGTTTCGAGAGCGAGTCACCGCACGAATCGCCGCACGGTCGCGTCGACGAGCGGCTGTGGGATCGCGATCGGGAACGTCTGCACCTCCGATAGCTCGAGCACCTCGATCCGCGGGCCAGGCGTAAGCCCGAGTGCGCCCCCGCGGCCGACGTTGTCCTCACTGTCGACGTAGACCCGAGGCACGACGAAGTAGGTGCCTGGCCCCGGCACAGGCAGCACGGCCTCGCCGTCGGCATCGAAGTACATCCGGTCCCACGGGATGCCGCCCGGGTACACCCTCGAGCCCCGCTCGTCCTCATCGCCGGCGTGGTACAGGGTCGACGATACGACGATACGGTGCCGCACACTCCTCCATCGCATGGCATGGGTGGAGTGCGCGGCACCGTATCGCTAGGCCGCGACAGCGCCGTCGAGCGGCAGTCGGGCGTGTTGCAGCACGAACCTCCAGTGCAGGCCCATCGCCACGTACCGATACGGTGCCGCACACTCCTCCATCGCACGGCATCGGTGGCGTGTGCGGCACCGTATCGCGGCACCGTATCGCTAGACCGCGACAGCGCCGTCGAGCGGCAGTCGGGCGTGTTTCAGCACGAACCTCCAGTGCAGGCCCATCGCCACGAGGACGGCGACGTGCCAGAGCTCGTGGGCGCCGATCACGCCGGGGACGAGGGTGGGCCATTCGAGCGCGAGCAGGATCGCGCCGACGGAGTAGACGACGCCACCTAGGATCAGGAGCCCGACTTGCGCGGTGCCGTAGCGGCGCCAGACCACGATCCCCGCGGTGCCCGCGATCCAGCCCAGGAGCAGGTAGACGCTCGTCCCCAGGCCGAGCGGCAGGTCGTGGTAGAAGATACTGAAGAGCGTGACGCCGACGGCTACGAGCGTCCACATGAGCGCGATCACACCCCAGCGCGCGACCCCGCGAAAGAAGAGCCCCTGCACGGGGGTGTGCGTACCCGCGATCAGCACGAAGATCGCCGCCATGTCCAGGCGGCCGAGCACTGCGCGCGCCGTCCCGCCCTCGCGCAACATGTGATACACGCCGCTCAGCGACAGCAGGAGCACGCACGAAAAAGCGAACACGCCGAGGAGCAGCACCCGCCGCCCGTCCCCCCGTCCGCGCCGCAGGAGCAGGACCGCGAGCACGGCGAACACGAGCGCCCCGCCGAGGTGCGTGAAGGCGCAGAACGGTTCGAAGAAGCCCGGCAGTGAGTAGACTTGCAACGTGGTACTCCCTCTCCCCTGGACCACGCAGCGGAAGCCGCAACCCTCGCCTCCGTACAAGTTTCACGGCGTATCCCGCGTCGCTTCGAGTCGACGACGAGCGTCGAGGTCACATCAGACCGCAGACCGCCCTCCGTCCTGACCCCGTGCAGGGTCGCGGTCGGCAGAGCCAAGCCGGTCCGGTCTGCCGGCCAATCGGCCTTCGAGATGCTCAGCTGCGGTCCTGATCCCCAGGTCCCTCTGAACGCATCAGTTCGCGCAGCGCTTCGGCGTGTGCCGCGAGGAACAGTCGATCCTTCTCGCGCCCGGCCGCCGCCTTCGATGCGACGATGTGAGCCAGGCGAGCGACTGGAACTTCGACTCCCTCGAGGAGGAAAGTAGTCCGCTGTTCCCAGACCTCCTCGAACTTGAAACCCGTCATGACGAGGGTGAGGTCCACGACCAGCTCGCCGCCATCGTCGGCACGGGTCGCGGACCGATGCTCGACGACCCTCTCGCGAGGAAGAGGTCGCGGTTTTCGTCGAGTGGCTGACCGCAGCTCGTGAGGCGCAGTCCACGTTGCTCGCATGCCCCCCAGGCTGCCAGGAGGTTCGCGGGGTCCGGCGGCAGGTACACATCCCGGTCCATGGTGGAGAACACGACCCCCGCGTCGTGCGCGTAGAGGTTCACGCCCGAGACGCCGATGAGGACATAGCGGACACCCGACTCCGCCAGTTCCTCGGCCAGGGGCGCGAAGGAAGTCATTCCGGCGGGACCCGACGCGCTCTCGCGACCGCGCTCATCCAGGAGAAGAGCGCGCGCTCGGTCCACGACTTGTCGGCGCCGGGCCGGTTCACGGGCAGTCGCTCGACGCGTTCGAGGGCGCGCAGGTACTCGTCCGCGAGGACGATGGGACCCTCGGGCGATCGCCCGGCTACGGCCCTGGCGATGCCGTCGTGCGCTCTTCGGGTCGGTTCATCCACGGGGCCAAGTGTAGAGTCACTCCTCGTGATCAGCCAAAGAGCACCCTATTCCCCGGTTCGTCGTCGGGCTCGGGAACCCGCCGGCTTCGGGGAACCATGGACCTCGAGCGCTGGGGACAGCCCGTATCGTGGCGAGCACGAACAGCAACAGGGCGCCGCGACCGCGGAACTCGAGCCGCGCGAAGGCGTAGCCCGCGAGCGAGCACGTGAGGAGCTGGCCACCGATCGAGAGCACCGTCACGAGCACCGTGTTCCAGAACAGGCGGCCGAAGTCGCCCATGCGCCCCAGGGCCTCGGCGCAGTTCGCGAACCGGACCTCGCTGAGGAGCGCGCGTGGCACGTGTTCGCGGACGCGGACGGCCGCGCGCACGGACGCGTGTACGAGGACGCCGGGGACGGATTCGCGCACCTGGCCGGCGAGTTCCGCGAGACGCGGATCGAGGCGCGCACGGAGGCGGGCGAGGTCCTGTTCGACGTGGAGGGACGCGGGCGTTTCGTGGCACCGGAGCGCCGGCGCGTCGTGTACGCCCACGCCCCTTAGGGCCCGTCCGAGCACAAGTGTCACGTTTCGCCGGCCCTCGTCGCCCCTGGCTGCGTTGCGGGGTCCCCTTCGAGACGACCCAAAGGGGTCCTCTCGATCCGCCTTCGGCGGACCGGGGCTTACCCTCCGAGTATCCAGCGCATACGAATCAATGCGCCTTGCCAGCCTCCCTCCGGCGGCCTTCGGCGGCGGGAGAGAACGATGAGGAACTTCCCAGAGCCAAGGCGCCGTCATCAGACGGGCACTTGGCCTGAACATAGCGGGAAGTTCCTCAGGAGGAACGACGATGGCTCGCCGAAACGTGACACTTGTTCTCGGACGGGCCCTCAGCCCGCACACTCGGGCCCGCGCCCCCGCCCCAGGGGCCCGGAACGGGGGGGTGCCCGAGAACCCGCGAATCGCCGGATCGCCGGGGTTGCGCTCCCGGGCCCGGTCCGATCGACTATGAGTCAATGGCAGGCGCGGGCCGCCCGCAGCCGAAACTCCGTCAACGACTCGACGAGGAGCAGAACATGCTGACCAAACGCATCTGGGCCGCCGGCCTCAGCGCCGCTGTCATCGGAATGATGGGTGCCACCGCGGTCGCCCTACCGGGCTGATGAACGCCCTCCCGCGGAGCCAGTGTGGCTCCGACTCCGGTTCCCACCACAGCAGGCGCGGCTGGACTCGTGATCCCGATGTACAGGCGCGGCCCGAGCGCGCGCAGCTACCTCGCGATGGACTGGGAGTACCCCGTGTACGCCTCGCCCACCGAGGAGCCCACCTCGGGTAGCTTCGCGAAGAAGAAGCGGAGAGCGCTGTCCCGCGCGGAGGCTATGGCCTTCATCAGCGGCGACGACCCGCGTCCCCTGCTCGTCCTGCGTGAGTGCAAGGTCTGCAACGGCACGGACGACGCGCTGCTGAAGGGCGGCGTGGACAACGAGAAGACGTTCCTGATCGCGCAGTGGTTCCATTGCGTCAAGCTGCCGGTGGACGTGATGGAAGCGGACCACCCGCTCCACGCGCTCTTCACCCAGAAGCAGCCGGAGCACCTCTTCGTCTGTTCCCCGGACGGATCGAACCACGACCCGCTCGAGTCGCAGACGTCCCGCACCGAGCTGTGGAAGTCCCTGCGCGGCATGATCAGCCTCGAGTACGCGCGCAAGCCCGACTCGTCGCTGAAGAAGATCGCCAGGCTCCTCGACAAGATGGACGTCGTCGACGAGCGCCTGGCCCACCTATCGGCGCGCCAGGACGATCTCCTCGAAGAGGATGGTCCGCGGTCTCCGAAGCTACGGAAGGTCCGACAGAAGCTCGCCAAGGCCGAGGCCGAACGCGACAGCCTGCACGCGGACGTCGTCAAGGCCTCCGCGATGGAGCTGAAGCGCCGCGCGGCGCGCGGCACCGATTCAGCGGGACCGGCGAAGTCCGGCGCCTGACGATCGCATCGCGACATGATCTCCAGGGCGGCGAGCACTCTTGTGTCCGCCGCCCTTGCCTTTGCCCCCATCTCGGCCGTCGCATGGGCCGCCGCCCTCGCGCGCCCCACCCCTGCGTACGCCCAGAAGCGCGGCGCGGGGATGGAGGAGTTCGCGGAAGTGGACCCCTATACCAGGGGGGAGCGCGAGCTCATGGACCGGCTCGGGTACGTGACGTTCGCGCCGTTCCCCTGGCACGGCGCGGAGCGCACGCCCGACGTGCACGAGGTGCTGGGCGGCGCTCCGATGCTCTGGGTCGAGACGCAGCACTTCCGCATCGGCTCGAGCCTCGTCACCTACGACGTCCCGAACGACGGGGAGGAGCGCGAGCGCATCGCCGACGAGCTCGCGCGGCTCAAGAAGCGGCTGGGCCGCCTGAAGGCGCCGAAGAAAGAGCTCGACCCCTGGCTCCGTCTCCATTTGTACGCGCAGCGCGCGGAGGACCTGTACGCCACGTTCATGCGGGACTTCGACATCTCGCCGGCGGACTTCGAGGCCACCGGGCCGTACCTCGGGAACTCATCGAAGTACCTCCTGCTCCTGTGCGAGCGCCAGAGCGAGCTCGGACGTTACCTCCGCACGTACCTCGCGGCCGAGAACGACTTCTCGTACCGCTGGGGCTGGGACAAGCAGTGCATGTTCTTCGGGGCGAACATCGAGGCGATCCGCGCGAGCTGGACGAACCCCGTGGACGTGCCCTTCGACGCGCAGCTGTTCTGCGCCATGACCGCGAGCCTCGCCAGCAACTTCGTCGACTCCTACAAGGCCACGTTCTACACCGCGCCGAGGTGGCTCGGCTTCGCGCTCGGGCACGTGTATGTCCGACGCATCGATCCGCGCTGGGTCACGTCCGCCGGTCACGACCACCGGAAGAACCGTCGCGAGGACGACTGGAAGTGGGAGCAACGCGTCCGCAACCTCGTGAGCAACAACTTCTTCGTCACCACGGAGGAGATGTTCGCGTGGCAGGAATACGCCGACATGAACGAGCGCGATCACATGGTCGCGTGGTCGAAGCTCGACTGGCTGATGCGCGTTGCGAAGGGTGATCGGGAGGCCTTCCTTGCCTCGATGTGCACGCCGTCGGTGACGGACGGCGTGGTCGATGAGAAGGCGGAGCTCCTCGCCCGCCAGAAGCGGGCCCTGCTGGCCCACTTCGGCCTCACCCCCGATGAGCTGGACACGGCGTGGGCCAAGTGGGTGAAGCGGACCTACCGAAAGCGGTAGCGGGACGAGCTCCGCGCGCTCAGCGCTCGCCCGTGTGCCAGGCGCCGCCCGTGCCGCGCCGGTCCCGGAAGGCGGAGGTGCCCGCCTGGCTCCGCACCCTCGCCCGCCGCCTGCTCGAGGACGTCGCTCGCGCGGGTGCTCCAGAGCTTCGTGCGCCAGCATCACCGCGCCCGTGCGCGGCGCGAAACGCGCGGGCGCTTCGCCGCGGCCCGGGGACGAGCCCTCCACGCTCGAGGTCGTAGAGCGGCTCGCGCAGCAGCAGCAGCAAGTGCAGCGCGTGCTCGAGGCCGTGCGCGCTCTCGACTAGTCCGATGTGATTCATTGAGAAGCGCCCAAGGTGCTTCAACTCAGCTCCTGCCCACGCCTTGCGCGTACCGGCCCCGCCGACGACCTGCGCCTGTCGTCGAGCTCACGCCCGAGACGGTCAACGAGATCCGGCTGTAGTGGACGCGGGTTCCTCGACCATCGCATCCACCTCGACGTGTTCGAAGAGGATCCGGCGCAGCTCGCGAATGGTCTCCGGGGTCCCCTGGCAGGAGTGTCCGTGGTGCACGACCAGCTCGGACTCGGCCTCATCGAGGTGCGCGCTCGAGTACTCGACCACGCCGTCGTTGCCCTCCTCGACCGGACCGCGCGTCTCGACGGACACGATCGAGTGCAGTCGGACCCACTCCGCGAAAGGCAGGCCGGCGAGGTTCTTCACAAAATTGTTGCCCGGGTCCATGTTGTCCACGCTGGTCGGGATCTTGCGCAGTGCGGGGGGCAGATCGGTGCCGGAGAGTGCGTCCTGGGCGGCGCCCGCCAGGTCGCTGGGGAGGCTGACGAGACGCTTTGCGAGGCGTCCGATCCAGCCGCCGGCAACGTAGCTGCCCCTGTGCGGCGTGGAGATGAACACGACGCTGCTCACGAACGGGAGCGGCTCGAAGAAGAGGCAGCGCCGGAGCAACTCGCGGTTCTTGGCGCTCATCGAGGTCTCGTCGAACGGCACATCGCTGATGCTCCGCCAGATGTCAGTCCCGCTCGAGACGACGAGCAGCCGGGCGACGAGCCCGCCCTGGCTGTGTCCGATGAGCACCATCTCGGAGATCGTGGGATCGTCCCCCCCGGGATCGAGCTCCGCGACGAGGTCGCGGAGCGATTCGCGGACCAGGGCCGCGGAGTAGGCGATCGGGTTGCCCGTGTTGTACATCGCCAGCCAGACCTGATAACGAGCTCGGATACGCCTGTCCGCCAGGATCCCGTTGATCGTCTGGGCCCAAGCCGCGGGGCTCGAGGCGGTGCCGTGGATAAGGACGAGCGGGATCTTCTCCGGTTGGTAGGGCTGGAGCATGAAGACGCCGGATTGAAAGTCATCGGTCCGGCCATGGAGGAAACCCGCCAGCCCGAACCCCCAGATACTCGAGCCTTCGAGCGCATAGGCCAGCGGGGCGGTGACGTCAGTCTCGAGCGGAATGGTCCGGTCCCCCACGCTCACGGTCGGGACGTCGGTGCCGAGATACAGCTCGAGCGTCGCCCTCAGCGTGCCGGCCTCGAGCTCGTCCCAGCCCCCATGAAGCCGCAAGAATGCCGTGGCGGGGAGCCGGATCGTGCGTCCGACGTGCTCGGCCGAAAGCTGAGCGGCGCTCTTGCCCGACGCCACCGCGATGAGCGGAACGCCCAGCCCGTCCGTCCTGACACGCTCGCGGAGCCCGCGCACCTCGAACGCATCGGCGGGCAGGAAGACGGAGAACTCCTCCTCGCCCCAGGGAAAACCCGGTCGCGTGGTCTCGATGGACACCACTCCCGCGGGGGTCTCCGCGACGCCGGAACCGAGCGTCACCTCGCCCGTGGGCGTGAGCATGGCCCGCGCCAGGCCACGGTTGTAGAGATCGCAAGCGAGGCGGAACTCGAGCGAGTAGGGGTTGGGCTCGTCGGGGAAGCCGTCACCGAACAGGTAGAAGTAGGCGTGGATCGCAGCCGCCAGGAATCGCGCGCGATCTCCGTCCCGCAGCCCGATGGCATAGTGGATCTCGGCCAGTGGGACGTGGAGCGCGCGCACGCCTTCACGCCGCACGACCGCTGCGAACTCGATGGCCGCCAGCTCGGACTCCTCCCGATACCGATCGGCGAGCCCGAAGAAGGCGAGCACCTCGTGTGTGGACGCGCTGGGCTCGCCCGAATCGAGGACGTTCTGCCGGTAGCTCCGATAGACCGGCTCGAAACCGGTCTTCCGCACGCCGACAGGCGTCTTGCAGGCGGGCGCGACGACGATCGAAAGCAGCCCGAGGAGGAGGAAGGCGGGAGTCGCGTGCTTCTTCATGGGCCCGATCTGGCTCCGCGCAAGAGCCCCGCGCAGCTTCACACGTCCTCGAGGTGTGCCCGGATCCTGCGGCTGAACTCGGGGTCGTCGCCCGCGGCGACGGCCATCTCGTTGATGTAGCTGAGCTGCATGACCTCTTCGAACGGCAGGTCGTTGCGGATCGACCCCTTGTCGTAGCCCTGCTCGGGCAGGTACCCGTTCATGAGGATCCGCTTGGTCCACGGCATGCGTCCCGGCCAGACCGAGTTGATGTGTTCGACGAGCGTGGTCGTGCAGTTCTGGGCGATCGTGCGGTAGAAACGCGGCTGCCGGTTCAATTCGTGGACACTTCGCAGGATGTCCACGAGCAGCATGCGGGCCTCCTCCGGGGTGACCTGGAGGCGGAAGAGGTAGACCTCCTCGCCGATGTAGTTCGTCCGCAGACGCACGATATCCCGCTCGTCGGCCAGGACGTAGATGAGCTCGAACTGCTTGAACATGCCCGGCAGTCCGCCCCAACCCTCGCCCTTCTCGCGCCGCACTTCGACGGACACGGTCAAGACGTCCACACCTCCGAAGTCGAAGCTCATCATCGTGTGGGCGATGTCTTCGTTCCCGTCCCAGTAAGAGACGATGAAGTCGAGGGCCTGGAGCTGCGCCAGGTCGTACGTCCGGTCGTAGTAGTGAACGTCGAAGTCGTCCTCGGAACGGTAGTCGAAATTGCGGACGTTTCGGACCGTGAATTCATCGCCGTCGAACTCGACGTCCGGGAGGACGGCGACTTTCGTCTGCCAATCGCGGTCGTTCGAGGGCCGGATCGACGCGAACGAGCCTGCTACGGCAATGAAAGTACCGAAGAGAACGAGCGCCGTGCGGCGCCGACGGGGGAGGCATGCGAGCGCGATCGCCCCCCCCACTCCGACGAACCACGCGAGCGGCGTACGGAGCCACTCCCGAGGTAGACTCGAGTAGTGGATCGCGAGGCTCGTCCAGAGCCACACGAGCCCCAGGATCGGAGTGGCGAGGAGCCAGAGCAGAACCTTGGGTGCACGTTTCATTACGGAGGGCCGGAGTGTACGGAGCGCACTTGGGCGCGAGGCCATAATTTGGGCATCCCCGGCCTACGGCCTCGTTGCCGCGGCCCAGATGGGTCCATATACTCCGCCCCCGTGCATAGCGGCTTCCGGTGATCGCGAGTCCGCGACAGCGCACGCCGTTCCGTCAATCGACTCCAAGGAGACCCCAGAATGAGAACGAAACGAGTGAGAGCCCTGCAGGTGCTGGCCCTCGGCGCGCTGTTTTCGTGCGCCAGCTGCCTCGGGCCCAACAACGCCACGGGGCACCTCGCCAAGTGGAACGTCGAGCTCGACGGCAAGTGGGGCAACGAGGTTGCCTTCGTTCTGCTCCTCCCCGTCTACGTCATCTTCAGCGTTGGTGACATGGTCATCTTCAATTCGTGGCAGTGGTGGACGGGCAAGAACCCGATCAGCCGGCCCTCGAAACCCGGCCCGACCCTTTGAAAGAGAGGAGCAATACCATGAGCAAGAATCGAATCACTCGCGGTCTCCTCTGCGCGCTCGCCCTCGGGGCCCTCAGCACGAGCTGCATCGGACCGTTCAACACGACGCGTAGGATCCATACGTGGAACCGCGAGATCGAGCACCGCTGGGTCGGGGAGGGTGTCTTCCTGATCTTCCGCGCTCTGCCGGTCTACTCCGTGGCGTTCCTGGCGGACGTCATCGTGCTCAACGCATTCGACTTCTGGGGCGGTGAGCACCCGATCGACCCGCCGTCACCGGAGCGTCTCCAGGCGCTCGCGGACGCGGACGACGCGCGCGCGGCCGAGTAGAGCGCCAAGGTCTTTGAAGAAGCGCGGGAGACGGCATCGTGCCGCCTCCCGCGCTCATTCATCGCCACTGCCTCCGTCCCGGCATCCGCCCGCGCACCTGCGGGGAACCGCCCCTCTTCCGACTCTCCGCCAATCGCTGTAGGCTTGAGTCTGAGTTCTGTCACGGGGGAGATGAAGAAGGAGGGCGGTGGTGTCGAGGATGCTCACGAAGCTCGCGTCTGTCGTCCGTCAAGGCTCGGGTCGACGCGCGCGGCCCCTGCCCATCTACGCGGTGATGCTGTACGTGGGCCTGATCACGGGCCTCGTCGTGGGCGACGTTCTCGCCCGGCGCACCGGACTCGACCCGATACGCGTCGTCGCGGCGATCCTGATCTCCATCCCCGTGTGCCTCGCGGGCGCGCGGGCGCTGGCGGTCGGGCTGAACTGGTCGTACTTCCGTGCGCGGCCGCGCGAGATCGCGCGAGTGGGGCACGGGGGCGCGGCGATGTACGGCGCCATCCCCCCCGCCCTCCTGCTCTCGATCCCGCTGCTCGCCTGGCTCGGGATTCCGTTCGGCGCGTTCTGGGACGTCGCGGTCGTCGCCATCCTGGCCGGGATGATCCCCACGCGGCTCGGGTGCCTCGGGGCCGGGTGCTGCGCGGGACGACCGACCGCGGGACGCTTCGGGATGCGGCTGCGGAATGCCCACGGCGTCGTCGAGCGCCGGATCCCGAGCCCGCTCCTCGAGGCGGCGCTCGGCGGGGTGCTGCTCGGCGTGTCGCTCCTCCTCCTCGACCGGTCCCCTGTGCCCGGCTCCGTAGCACTCTTTGCACTCGCCGGCTACGGCGCCGGGCGCCTGGTTCTCGAGGGGCTGCGCGAGGAGCACGCGCCGCGGTTCATGGGTCTCGGAGAGTTCCAGTGGATGTC
>SMVQ01000327.1 GCA_004357655.1 Planctomycetota bacterium | reverse complement strand
CCGTTCGCCTGGTAGACCGCGAGGTGGTTCGAGACGGTGTCGACCAGGTAGAGGATCGACTGGCCGGTGACGTCCATGCCGGTGACGGCGATCATGCGGTTGTTCGAATCGGCGTTGCCGCCGACGGCGGTCGAGAATGGCGCTTGAACCTCGTCCTGGTCCTGGGCCAGCGGCTCGTAGGCGAACGCCGCGGCCGCGAGGGCCAGACCGGCGACGAGGATCCATCGGGTGGGATTGCGGTTGTCGTGCTGCATAGGGGGATCTCCTTCGTTGCTTCCCGCTCGTGAGCGGAGTGGATGGCGCGCTGGGGCGGCTACGAAGGGCCACTATCCTAGCGTCAGGCCGGGGTTGCTACCACAGGCTCAAAAGCCCGCGAGCTCGCCCGAGATCTCCTCGAGCAGGTCCTTCAGGGTGAGGAGCCCCAGCGGCGCCTCGGGTGCGCCCACCAGCGCGACCCGCTTCCCGCTCCCACGCAGGGTGTGGAGCGCCCGGTCGACGGGCATGTCCGCGGGCAGGCAGGGGATCGGTCGCAGCGCTCCGAGGACCGGCTCCCCCGGGGCGGCCGAGAGCACGTCCAGCTGATGGACGAAGCCCTCGCAGGCCCCATCCTCCCCCACCACGGGCAGGCGCGAGTAGTTCGCGGCGCGCACGCGCTCGAGCAGCTCCTCCTCGGGGAGGCCGCGATCGAGGCGCACCACCTGCGCCCACGCGACCATCACGCGCTCGATGGGGATGCTTCGCAGCTCGAGCGCGTTGCCGGCGAGCGCCTCCGCGCGCTCCGAGAGCACCCCCGAGCGCCGGCCCTCGGCGAGGTAGTGCATCACGGCCTCGCGTCCACGCAGGCGGGTGGCCACGCGCGGGTCGAGCCCGAGGGCCCACTCGAGCGCGCGGGCGACGAGGGACAGAAGGCGCTCGAGCGGCCAGAAGACGACGCGCGCGAGGGCGATCGGCGCCGCCGTCAACCGGATGAGGCTGTGGGGGCGCCGGCGGAACACGTCCTTCGGCAACACTTCGCCGAAGAGGAACAGGATCGGTGCGAGGCACAGCGTGACCAGGATCTCGCGTCCCGTCACGGGCACCGCGAGGCGCTCCGCGATCGAGTTGCCGAGGTGCGTCGCCAGCTCGACGGTCAGGTTGTTCCCGATGAGGATCGTGACCAGGAGCGCGGACTCGTCCTTCAGAAGGCGGGCGACGAGCCGCGGGAGCCGCAGGCCCTGACGCGCTTCCAGGTCGACGCGCACGGGCGAGAGCGAGTAGAAACCCGTCTCCGAGCCCGAGAACACCGAGGACGCCGCGACGGCGAGCACGAGGAGCAGCAAGAGGAAGGTCACCGGGCCGCCGCCTCCGCCTGCGCGGTCTCGTCGACGTAGAGGTCGACCGTGTGGACGCGCCTGCCGCGCACTTCGCGCACCTCGCAGGCGACGCCGCCACCGAGCATGACGCGATCGCCCGGCACGGGGATCCGTCCGAGCAGCGCCGTGACGAAGCCGCCTACGGTCTCGAACTCGGTCGGGACGACGCGCGTGCCGAACTCGTCGTTCCAGTCCCGGACGGAGAGCCCGCCCGACACGCGGAAGCGGCCCTCGCCGAGCGGCACCACGGGCTGCTCGGGCATCTCGCCTTCGACACGCAGCTCGCCGACGAGCTCCTCGAAGATGTCCTCGACGGTCACCACGCCCGCCGTCCCGCCCCACTCGTCCACCACGACGGCCTCGGAGATCCGGTCCTCGCGCATGACGCGCAGGAGGGAGAGCACGGGGGCCACCTCGGGCACGAACTTGACCGGCATGACGATCCGCTCGAGGTTCTTGTGCTTCTGCACCAGGAAGTCGCGCACCTGGATGCAGCCGACGACGTCGTCGGAGGTCTCGCGGATCACCGGGAGCCAGGGCATGCGCCGGCGCGCAGCCTCGCGCACGACCGCCTCCTGCGCCGCCGCGTCCGCCTGGACGTCGAGGGCGAGCATGTCGACGCGCGGGGTCATGATCTCGCGCACCCGCAGCGCGCCGAGCTCGATGATCTCCGCGAGGAGGTCGGCCTCGCCCGGCGCGAGAACGCCCTCGTCCGCGCTCCGCTCGAGGACCGCGGCGAGCGCCTCGGATGTGACACCCGGCTCGTCGGGGTCCACCTGGCCGAGGGCGCGCAGGAATGCGTCGATCACCACGTTCACGAACCGCCGCGCCGGAGAGAGCGCGAACACGAGGGACGTGAGCGGGAGGGAGCTGAGACGGGCGACCGGCAGGGCGGCGCGCAACGCGATCGTCTTCGGGAGGATCTCGCCGACGAGGAGAATCGCGAAGAGCGCGGCGAAGCCCGAGACGATTCCGCTCCTCGCGTCCCCGCTCGGCAGGAACCGCGCCGCGAACGCGAAGAAGAGCAGGTTCACGAGGAGGTTGCCGAGGAGCACGCTGACGAGCAGCTCGCGCGGCTCGTCCAGTAGGCGGCGGACCCGCACGCCCGCCCGCTCACGATCCTCGAAGGACAGGCTGAAGAGCGCCGTTTCCGCGGCGCTGAAGAAGCCCGACAGGACGAGGAGCCCGCCGAGGAGCACCCACGGGAGCACATCGGTCATGGCGCGTCCTCGCCCCGCCCTTGCGCCACGGGCAGAAAGATGTCCGCGCGGAAGCCCCGCCCCGGTTCGTTGGACAGGATCACGCGCCCGCCGTGTGCGTGAACGACGTTGTGGACGATCGCGAGGCCGAGCCCGGTGCCCTTCCCCGTCGCCTTGGTCGTGAAGAAGAGGTCGGGCGCACGCTCGAAGAGCGCTTCGTCCATCCCGGGGCCGTCGTCCTCCACGGCCAGGTGCAGCTCATCGCCCTCCTGCGCGAGCGAGATCTCGATCCGGCCGCGCGCCCTGACAGGCGCGTCCTCGAACGCGTCCATGGCGTTCACGAGCAGGTTGAGGACCGCCTGCCCCAGCTCGTTCGCCTCGCCGAGCACGGGCGGCAGGTCCGCGAAGAGCGCGAGCGCGCCTTCCTCGCCCGCCCGCCGGTCCCGGGCTCCGCGGCGCAGCCGAATCTCGATGCCGAGCTCCTCGGCGCGGTGGCGCACGAGCCCGAGCGCGTCGCCGATCGGGGTGGCGAGGGACACGAGCTCGGTCACCGCCTTGCGCGGCGCGAGCCGGAGGACCCGGCCCACGGTCTCGCGGATGCGCTCGATGCCGCTCTTCAGGAGCTGGTTGTACTGCTCGCGCTTCTCGGGCGGCAGGTCCTCGCGCTGGAGGACCTCGAGCGCGTTCAGCATCCCGCCGAGCGGGTTGTTGATCTCGTGCGCGATCCCGGCGGCGAGCTCGCCGGTGGCGGCGAGCCGCCGCTGTGTCATGGCGGCGGACTCGGCGACGCGCGCCTGCTCGGTAGCGAGCTCGACCTCCCGCTCGAGCCGAGCGCTGAAGCCCTGCACCTCCGCGGCCATCGAGTTGAAGCTCCGCACCAGCTCGGAGACCTCGTCGTGGCGGTCGGGCTCGGGTACCCTCACGGACAGGTCGCCCTGCGCCATCCGAGCGGCGACGCCGGCGAGCTGGCGGACGGGATCGAGCACGAGCACGCGCAACGCCGAGAACGTGCCGAGCGTGAGCAGCAGCGTCGAGACGAAGAACCAGGGCACGAGCCGGCGGAAGAGCGTGCCCGTCGTCAGGGTCAGCTTCGGCAGCACCCAGCAACCGCCCCAGACATCGCCATTCGGGTCGCGGACGGGTACGGCGATGCCGCGTTCCGTCGTGAGGCTCGCGCCGGTCTCCACCGCGCGGCGTATGTCCGCGAGGATGCTCTCCTGGTCGAACTCCAGCGACCGGTGCGAGCTGCCGAGGGGGTTCAGGAACACGCCGCGCGGCTCGGACTCGCCCGTCCCCTGGCGCGCGACGTGGACGATCACCGCGTCGTCGAACTGGTTCCAGCTCGACCAGAGGAGGATGCCGGAAGCCTTGAGCACTCCGCGGGTGTCGAGCACGTCGTCGAACAGGTCGCCGACGAGGACGGAGTATTCGGCTTCCTGCACGCGGCGCTCCTCCCGCGCGAATCCCCGGAGCCAGACCAGCCCCGCCCCGAACACGAGCACGTTGACGGCGGCGACGCGGAGCACCACGGAAACGCGGAGGGGGAGCTTCATGCGTCGCTCTGCTCCGCCTCATCCGCTTCGCGGGTGGCCCGCGGACCTGGGTCGGGCGCTCCCACCCCGCGGCCGGCGTCGATTCGTGGCACGGAAGGCATCTCAGGGAGGACTCGGATGACTGGTGTCCTGCGTCAGGAGTTCGTGTGCATCAGCCGTGCCGCCCAGTGCTCAGGGCAAGGCGCGCCGACGACGCGTATTCTCTGTGATACTCGGAGGATGCGCAACGCAGCCATGGGTGCCGGGAGGTGCGGATGATGTGCACGAACTTCTGACGCAGGACACTAGCCGCCCATGGAATTCATGATCTCCATCAGAGGCATGAACAGGGCGACGACGATGAAGCCGACGAACCCCGCCATCACGATGAGGAGCGCTGGTTCGAGCAGCTTGAACATCGAATCGATCTGGCGGTCGACGGCGTTCTCGTAGGCGTCGGCGACCTTGAGGAGCATGTTGTCGAGCTCTCCCGTCTGCTCTCCGACGTCGACCATGTTGACGACCATGTCGTCGAAGATACCCGTCTCCCCCATCGGGCGCGCGATCCCCTCGCCCTCCCGCACGGTGCGGCGGATCGCCTCGACCCCGTCGAGCAGCACTTCGTTGGCCGTCGCATCGCGCACGATCGCCAGGGCGTCGAGGTGCGGTACGCCGGCCTGAATGAGCGTGCCGAAGGTGCGGGCGAACGTGGCCGTGATCGACTTGCGCACGACGGGCCCGACCGCGGGCAGCTTCAGGACGATGGCGTGGATCCGGTAGCGGTACCCCCGGCGACGTCGCATCAGCGACAGGTGCAGGATCAGGAGCACGATCGGCAGGCCGAACACCAGGTACCAATACGTCACGGCGAACGTGCTGACGTCGAGCAGAATCTGAGTGACGGTCGGCAGCGTGATGCTGAAGGACTCGAAGATCTCCTCGAACTTCGGGATCACCCAGACGATCACGAAGCTGACGACCGAGGTCGCCACGGCGCTGAGGACGATAGGGTAGATCATCGCCCCGACGACCTTGCTGCGAATCGCGGCCGCCTTCTCACGGAAGGTCGCAAGGCGCGTCAGGATGCGGTCGAGCACGCCCCCGATCTCACCGGCGCGCACCATGCTGGAGTAGAGCGAGTCGAAGCACCGTTCGTGCTTGGCCATCGCCTCGGAGAGCGGCGCACCCGCGGCCACGTCTTCCGTGATCTCCTGTAGCACGTACTTGAACGGACCCGGCCGGGTCTGTCCCTCGAGGATCGTGAGCGATTTCACGACGGGGATCCCGGCCTCGGACAACGTCGCGAGCTGGACCGTGAAGTCCGTGATCAGATCCGCCTTGACGCGGCCGCCGCGACGTCTCCGCGGTGCCGCGGGCGCGGACGCGGGTCCGGCCTGACCAGGGGCCTCCTGGCGGACGCGCGGGGACGATCTCTGGATTCGCTTGGCCATACCTACCCGGAAGAAGCTACCACGACGGCGTCATGGGGTCGTCTCGCGGAGGACCTCTTCGATCGTCGTGAGCCCGCCGGCGACCGCGGCCAGGCCACTCTCGCGCAAGGTCTTCATCCCGCCGGCGAGCGCCGCCTGGCGCACCGCATCGATCGAGCCGCCGGAGAGGATCGAGCGCCGTACCGCATCGTCGAGCAGCATGGTCTCGAAGATGCCGGTTCGGCCGCGGTACCCCGTGTGGTGGCACCGGTCGCAGCCCTTCCCGAAGGCGAACTTCGTGCCGCGCAACCGCTCGCCCTGCGGCCCGAGCTCCATGAGGATCTCGTCGTCGGGCTCGTAGGTCTCCTTGCAGTCGAGACAGACCTTGCGCAAGAGACGCTGGGCGACGACCGCCTCGAGCGTCGCTGTGATCAGGAACGGTTCGATGCCCATGTCGATGAGGCGGGTGACGGTGCTGGGCGCGTCGTTCGTGTGGATCGTCGCGAACACGGTGTGACCGGTCAGGCTCGCCTCCACCGCCGTCGCTGCGGTCTCGTGGTCCCGGATCTCCCCCACGAGGATCTTGTCGGGGTCCTGGCGCAGGATCGAGCGCAGCACCGCCGCGTAGTCGACGCCGATGTCATCGTTGATCGGCACCTGAACGATGCCCTGGATGTCGTACTCGACAGGGTCCTCGACGGTGATGATCTTCACCTCGGGCACGTTGGCCTCCGAGAGCATCGCGTAGAGCGTCGTGGTCTTGCCCGAGCCCGTCGGACCCGTGACGAGGATGATGCCGTGCGGAAGCTGAGTGAGCGCCCGCAGCATCTCCTCCTCGGCCGGTTGCAGGCCGAGCGCCCGGAGGTCGAGGCTGACCGCGGCGCGGTCGAGGATCCGCATGACGCAGCCCTCCCCCGTCTGCCCCGGGAGCGTCGCGACCCGGAGGTCGACCTGCCGGCCGTCGATCGCCAGCTCCATGCGTCCGTCCTGCGGCATGCGCGTCTCGGTGATGTCGAGGTCCGCCATCACCTTGATCCGCGAGATGAGCGGGAGCGACAGGTGCGGCGGCGGCGCTTCCACCTCGTAGAGGGAGCCGTCGACCCGGTAGCGGATCCGGAACGAGTCCTCGAAGACCTCGAAGTGGACGTCGCTCGCGCGGTCCTTGATCGCCCGGTGCAGGATCGAGTTCAGGAGCCGCACGACGGGGACACTCTGTGCCGCGGACTCCGCGTCGGCGCCCTCGACGGCGCGCGCCGCCTCCGCGATCGCGTCCGAGAGCGAGGCCTCGTCCCCGTAGTGCTTCTGGACGAGTTGCTTCAGGAGCTCGCCGTCCCCCACCGCCCCACGCACTTCCAGGCCGGTCGCGAACTCGAGGTCGGCGAGCACCGCGGTATTGAGCGGATCCGAGAGCGCGACGACGAGCGTCCGCCCCTCGAGCCGCAGGGGCAGCACGCCGTACGTGTGCGCCGACGTCCCGTCGACCAGCTCGAGCGCATCGGCTTCCGGAACCGTGGTCGCGAGGTCGACGGTCTCGAGGCCGGCCTGTTCGCCCAGCGCCATCGCGACGTCGCCCGCGGTGCAGTGGCCGAGGGCGATCAGACACTGGCCGATGAGCCCGCCGTGCTTGCGCTGTTCGGCCAGGGCCTGTTGGACCTGCCCCTCGCGCACGACCCCGCGCGCCTTGAGGATTACGCCGAGCAGCTCGCGGCCCCTCACACTCACAGGCGCGCCTCCAGGTCGGCCTTGTCCTGCGCGTACTCGAGCGCGGTCTCGCGCGTGATCCGATCGGCCTTCACCAGGTCGTAGATGAAGTCGTCGAGCGTCACCATCCCGACCCGACGCGAGGTCTGGATGGTCGATTGGATCTTGTTCGTCTCGTTCTTGCGGATGAGGTTGCCGACCGCGGGCGTGTTGATCAGCACCTCGAAGGCCGCCACGCGGCCCGAGCCCTTCGCCGGCATCAAGACCTGCGAGATCACGGCGACGAGCGCCACGGAGAGCTGGGCGCGGATCTGCTCCTGCTGGTTCGCCGGGAACGCGTCGATGATCCGGTTGACCGTGCGCGCGCTGCCCGTGGTGTGCAGGGTGCCGAAGACGAGGTGGCCCGTCTCGGCGGCGGTGATGGCGGCGGAGATGGTCGCGAGGTCGCGCATCTCGCCGAGCAGGATCACGTCCGGATCCTGCCGGAGCACGCGCCGCATGGCCTCGGGGAAGTCGGGCACGTCCGTGCCGATCTCGCGCTGCGTGACGAGCCCCTTGGCATGCGAGTGGTAGTACTCGATCGGATCCTCGATCGTCACGATGTGGCGGTCGAGGTTCCTGTTGATCCAATCGATCATCGTCGCGAGCGTCGTCGTCTTGCCGCACCCGGTCGGGCCGGTGACGAGGACCAGCCCCCGCAGCCGGACGAGCAGGTCGAAGCAGGCGGACGGCAGGCCGATCTCCTCGAAGGTGAGGAGCTTCGTGGGAATCAGCCGCAGCACGGAGCTGTAGCGGCCGCGCTGGCGCATGACGCTCACGCGGAACCGGTTCCCGCTCTCGTGCGCGAGGCCGATGTCCGTCGTCCCCATCCGCTGAAGCTCCTCCCAGTGAGTCTCATCACAGAGCTCCCGGGCGAGACGCTCGGTGGCGGAATCGTCGAGGACCTCCGTCCCGAGCGAGACGAGCCGGCCGTCCACGCGCCCCACGGGCGGCCGGCCTGGATTGAGGTGGAGATCGGAGGCCCCCACCTCGATCGCCGTCGTCATCAGTGCTCTCGCGTCCACCACTCTCGTCCTTCCCGGATTCCAGGCGTCATACGGTCGCCCGCGTCACGCGCAGGACTTCGATCACAGTCGTCGTGCCCTCGATGACCTTCCGCGCCCCGTCATCGATGAGCAGGCGCAGGCTGCCCATCGACGTCGCCGTCGCCCGGATGCTCTCGAGGCTCTCGCCCCGGAACGTCATGTCCCGTAGCGTGTTGTCCATCTCGAGGTGCTCGTACAGCGCGACGCGGCCGCGGTAACCGTTCCCTTCGCACACCCGGCAGCCCCGTGCACGGTAGAAGCTCCGCCCGCTCGCCACCGACGGATCGAGTCCGAGCGAGCGGACCTCCGCCTCGCCCGGCTCGTACTCTTCGCGGCATTCCGGGCACAGGCGCCGGACGAGCCGCTGGGCCACGATCGCCTGGACGGCGGCCGACACGAGGAACGGCTTCACGCCCAGGTCGACGAGCCGCGTGAGCGCGCTGGGCGCGTCGTTCGTGTGCAAGGTCGAGAACACGAGGTGGCCCGTGAGCGCCGCCTGGATCGCGATCTCCGCGGTCTCGAGGTCGCGGATCTCGCCGACGAGGATGATGTTGGGGGCGCAACGCAGCATCGCCTTCAGGATGCGCGCGAAGGTGAGCCCGACCTTGTTGTTCACCTGGACCTGGTTGATCCCCGTGATGTGATACTCCACAGGGTCCTCGGCGGTGATGATCTTGATGTCGGGGCGGTTCAGCTCCTGGAGCGCCGCGTACAGGGTCGTCGTCTTGCCCGAGCCCGTCGGCCCCGTCACGAGACAGACGCCGGTCGGGCGCTTGATAATCCGCTGGAACCACTCGTACTCCTCGGGCCCGAATCCGAGGTCGCGCAGGCTCATCAAGCTCGCCGAGCGGTCGAGCAGGCGCATCACCATGGTCTCGCCGTGGTTCGAGGGCAGGATCGAGGCCCGCACGTCGATATCGCGCCCCTTGATCCGCATCCCGATGCGGCCGTCCTGCGGCTTGCGCTTCTCGGCGATGTCCATCTTCGCCATGATCTTGAGCCGGCTCATGAGCGGCGCCGCGAGGTGTTCGGGGTGCTCGGCGACGTCGCGCAGTATGCCGTCGACCCGGTACCTGATCCGCACGCGACCATGTCCGGGCTCGACGTGGATGTCGCTCGCTCGGACTTCGATCGCCTGTTGGAACATGTTCGTGACGAGGCGGATGATCGGCGCGTCATCGCGGTCCCCAGCCTGCGCGCCCATCCGGGCGGCGACGTCGTCTTCGCCCGTGACGCCGTAGTAGCGCGCGAGCGCGTTCGCGAGCGCGGAGGGGGTCGCGAGGGCACAGGCGACGTCGCACCCGATCATGAACTGGAGCTGGTCGGCGAGGATCCGCTTGAAGGGATCGTCGATCGCCACGATCAGCCGACCGCCCTTCTCCATGAGCGGCACGAGCCCCTGTTCGGTCGCGAACTCCGGCGGCACCCGCTCGATGATGGCGGGCCGGATCTTGGCCTTGGCCAGATCGACGTACGGCATGCCCTGCTGCTTCGCGACGGCCCGCGCGATCGTCTCCTCGTCCGCGAGGTTCAGCTTCCTCAGTGCTTCCACGAGGTCGAAGCCGCCGGTGCGCTGGAACGCCATCGCCTCGCGCAACTGGGAGTCGGTGATGGCACCGCCCGAGACGAGGATGTCACCGAGCTCGCGGATCACCTGCAGGCCCCGCGGGTCCGGGGCGTCGCACGCCGATTCGAGCCTTCGCCAGCGAGCCCCGCAGCCCACCGCGCAGGCTGGCCGGCGGCGTAGCCGGCGGAGGGCCGCCGGCGCTCCGCGCGCTGTGCGCCACCATCGGCCCGCAGGGCCGGTCGGTCTTCGATCAGCGACATCCCCACGCTCGGAGCCTGGTGCGCCCCATGGTCCCCGTCCGGACTGGATCCCATGCCGATCACCTCGGCCCGGCGGCCGTCAGCCCGAGGTGCCCGAGCCCGTGCCCGCCCGTGCCCCAACTCCCGACAGGTCGCACACGGGCTCGGGCGCGTTGGGATGACGGCCACTGGGCCAGAGTGATCGGCATGGGGGCTGGAGTCGTCTTTGCGGGGGGCATGGCCCACAAGGTGCGGCGGACCCGGGATGGTAGCGGAGAGAAACGGGAATCGCTCCAGGCAATCGGTCGAATGCCCGGAGCGATGACCTGGCCGGCGGACGCCGGCGCGCTGCGCGCGGCCCGGGGGCCGCGCCGCTACTTCTTCCCGGAACTCCCGGCGCCCTTCTCCCCGCCGGCGCGGCGAACGGGCGGCCGACCGACGCCGGCCCGGCAGACGCCGGAGAACGTCACCTTGATCTCGGGCTTCGAGCTGTTCCCGGTCAAGATCTTCATCTCGCCCTTGAAGGAGCCGTTGCTGCCGTCGGGTAGACCGTTCAGGCGGAGCTCGATGTCGACGGCGTTCTGCCCGGGGATCGGGCGCACGATCGTCGAGAAGTTGTCCTTCCAGGGGAACTCCTCCTGGCGGTAGCCCACGAGCTCGACCTGCACGTCATCGAGCTGGAAGTTCGGGTCGTGCGACGTGAGGCGCACGGTGCGCGGCACGACCTGGCCGGGCCTGACGAGCCCCATCGAGAGGTATTGCGGGTTGCAGGACAGGATGCCCAGCACGCGCCCGCTGACGTTCGCGTTGATATAATACTTCGGTACGCTGCCGTCCGGCAGTGGCTTCGCGCCGACCATGTCCGCGTCGCTGACGAGGTTGAGCGCGTACCCGACCGGCCCTTCCTTGAGGTTCGGGCCGAGGTGGACCAGCACCTGCCAGTGGCTCGACTTGCCGTCCGCTCCCGGGTTGACCGCGACGAGGTCGATCTCCATGCCCTCGGGCCTGGGGATCGGGCGCGATTGGTTCAGCGTGAGGAGGATCGGGACGCCCTTCGAAGTGCGCACGTCGATCGTCTCCGACTTGACCGCGTCCTCGGAGAGATCGCCGAAGTTCACGAAAGAGGGGGTCGCCGTCATGAAAGGCTCGACCGTCGCCGAGAGCCCCAGCTGAGTCAGCCCGACGGGATCGTTCGTGAACACGTTGATACGGACCTGGGTCTTGTTCCGTTTGTTCTTGGTGTCCAACGTCGCCGCGAGCTCGATCCTGCGACCCGGCGGGATGGGGTCGCCAAAGACGTAAGCGACCATCTTGCCGTCATCGCCCTCGACGAGCATCTCGCCCACCGTGCAGCCGCAGGTCGGCTTCGCCTGGCGCACGATCAGCGGGTTCTTGCCCGCGCTCGTCATCGAGAAGGTGTGCTCGAGCACCTCGCCCTGCATCGTGCGACCGAAGTCGTGCTTCTCCGAGCCGAACTCGATCCCGAGCTTGGCCTCGGGGTCCACGTCACCGCCGTAGCGACCCTGGAGGCCCTGCTGCTCCTGGCCGTGGTCGTGACCGGCGTGCTCGCCCTGCTCGACGGGCTTCACGAGCGGCGGCTTGCCGACCGGCTTCTTGACCTGCTTGCCGACCTGCGGCTCCTTGACGTGTTTGACGGCCGGCTTGACGACGGGCTTCTCCTGCGGGGGAGTCGCCTGGCTCGTCGCCCCGGCGCTT
>SMVQ01000326.1 GCA_004357655.1 Planctomycetota bacterium | reverse complement strand
TCGATACCCTGTTGCTGGCGGGCGTGCACTTGCACGCCTGTGTGCGCGCCACCGCGATCGACGCGTACCGGCGGGGCCTGCGCGTGTGGATCGCGCGCGACGCGGTGGCGAGCTACGACGCACTCCACGCGGAACAGACGCGCCGCTACCTGGCCGATCGCGTGGCCCGCTTTCTACCCGCCAAGCAGCTCCTGGAAGAACTCGCCGGGAAGCCCGAGAGCCCACCCCAGGCGCCCGACACGCCGGTCCTCCCCACCGCCGTCATCGCGGGCGAGCGACACTCGGGGGACGAGCGCGCGCCGTCGGACCTCTTGCACGTCTCCCCGCGGCGGCGCGCCGAGCGGCTCTGGCGGGTTCCGGTCGCGGGCGCCGAGGCGGTGGCGGACGCAGCCGCGGCTGCCCGCCGGGCGGGCGTCGCTTGGCGCGAGACCCACCCTTCCGATCGGATCCGCTTTTTGGAGTCCTTCGCCGAGCGGGTGGCCAGCGATCGCGAGACCCTGGCGACGCAGATCGCCGTCGAGATCGGCAAGCCCATCACCGACAGCCGCCTCGAGGTGGACTTCGGCGTGGGCTTGGTACACGCCGCAGTGGAGCGCGCGAACGCCGAGCCCCGCGATCGGGAGCGGGGCGATGCCGGCAACCGCTTCACGGTGCGCCGGCGACCGCTCGGGGTCGTGGCGCTGATTACGCCCTGGAACAACCCCCTGGCGATTCCGATGGGCAAGATCGCGCCGGCTCTGCTGTATGGGAACACCGTTGTGTGGAAGCCCTCGCCAGCCGGCTCGGGAATCGCGCTGCGGGTTCTGGAACTCCTCGAGGCGTCCGATCTGCCCGCCGGCGTCGTGAACCTCGTCTGCGGCGACCACACGACGTCCGAGCTGGCCATGGCGGAGCCGGCGGTGGACGCGGTCTCGCTCACCGGCTCCTCGGCAGCAGGCACCTGCGCCCAGGTCGTGTGCGCAGCGCGGCGCATCCCGCTCCAGGCGGAGCTCGGAGGGAACAACGCGGCCATCGTCTGGTCGGACTGCGACCTCGACCTCGCGGTCTCCGAGATCGCGGCGGGTGCCTTCGGGAGCGGCGGCCAGCGTTGCACCGCAAACCGGCGGGTCGTCGCCGACGTGCGCTGCTATGACGCGCTCCGTTCTGCTCTGGAGGCGGCGGCCGGGAGCATCGCGTGGGGCGACCCACTGGACGAAGCCTGTCGGGTGGGTCCGGTCGTCTCGGATGCTGCGCGGCTGCGGATCGCGGGGGCAGTCGAGCGCGCCCGTCGGGCCGGCGCCGCCGTGTTGGCTCCCCAGGCGGAGGGCACGCGCGCCCGCGACCTGGTGGCCGAAGGGGCCTACACCCCGCCCACGCTGGTGTGCTGCGACGACCCGGACGACGAGATCGTCCAGCGCGAGACCTTCGGACCAGTTCTGGTGCTCCAGCGGGCGGCCGACTGGGACGACGCGCTGCGGCTGTGCAACGGCGTGCGCCAGGGACTGGTCGCCTCGCTCTTCAGCGCGTCACAAAAACATCGCGCGAGCTTCCTCGACCGCGCCCAGGCGGGCATCTTGAGGTTCGACGCGTCCACCGCGGGCGCGAGCGCCGAAGCGCCCTTCGGCGGCTGGAAGGACTCCGGCGTCGGCCCGCCGGAGCACGGCGACGGCGACCTCGAGTTCTACACGCGCCCCCAGACCGTCTACCTGGCGCCGAACCGGTAGAGGAGTTGGCCATCTTCGCAAAGGCCAAGATGCTTGCCCGTTATGGGTGGGGACTCCGGGAATTCCTGCGCCATCCCCTTTCGACCGATGACTGCCGGCGGCTCGTGGAGGCACAGCGGCGCCAGCGTGGCTCCAACCTGCTCAACATCTTGGAACGCGCCGTGTTCGCGAGCAAAACGAACCCCTACCGGCGGTTGTGCGAGCACGCCGGGATCGAACTCGGCGACATCCAGCAGTGGGTCCGGGCGGATGGCGTCGAGTCGGCGCTCGAACGCCTGTACGAGGCCGGCGTCCACCTCCGCTCTGAAGAGTTCAAGGGACGACAACCCGTTCGGCGACCCGGGCTCGAGCTGACGGTTCGCCCGGCCGACCTCGACAATCCGCTTCTCGCCTCGGCCTACCGGGGCCAGACCGGGGGGTCCCGCGGTGCCGTGACGCGAATCGCCATCGACCTGGACCTGCTGAGCTATGACGCGGCCCAAAACGCCCTCGCCGACGAGGCACTGGGGTTGGACGACCGCGTGGGTGCGCAGTGGCGGCCAGTTCCGCCCGCCTCTGCGGCCCTGAACAACGCGCTCCGCTACGCGCGGGTGGGCCGGGGACTCGAGCGCTGGTTCTCCCAGACGACGCGGGTCGCGGGACTCGAAGGGTTCGGCCACGCGCTGTTCGGGGCGTCCACGATTCGGGCCAGCCGGCTGCTGGGCAATCCCCTGCCCGTGCCAGAACACGTTCCCCCAAATCGCGCGCAGCACATCGCGCGCTGGCTGGTCGAGCAGAAGCGCGCCGGCCGATCCGTGCTCTTCGACACGTTTGCAAGCGGCGCGGTCCGCATCTGCCTGGCCGCGCAGGAGTGCGGACTCGACATCGCCGACACCGTCTTCCGCGTCGGCGGCGAGCCGTTCACCGCGGCCAAGTTCGAGGTCGTCACGCGCAGCGGCTGCCGAGCGATCTCGCGCTACTCGCTGAACGAGGTGGGCAACGTCGGCTTGCCCTGCGGTGCTGCCGAGCCGCCGGACGCGGTACACCTGCTGACCGACAAGGTGGCGGTCCTCCGACGGGAGGAGAGCGTGGGCGACTCCGGGGAGAGCGTCGGCATGCTGCATCTGACCACCCTGCTGCCCGCCTCCCCGAAGCTCCTGTTGAACGTCGCGACCAACGACTACGGGGTGCTGTCGGACGCTCCGTGCGGATGCCCGCTATACGACGCGGGGCTGAAGCTTCGGCTGCACTCGATCCGCAGCGTCGACAAGCTGACCAGCGAGGGGATGACCTTCGCGGGCAGCGCGCTCCTCGAGCTGATCGACAAGGTGCTGCCCGCACGTTTCGGAGGCCACCCTACCGACTACCAGTTGGTGGAGCACGAGGTGGGCGGGCTGCCCAAGGTGGAATTGGTGGTGAGCCCCCGCGTGGGGAAGATTGATCCCGACGCGGTCGCCGAGACCGTGTTAGGCGTACTCGGATCGCACCACGTCGCCTGGCGCATGGCGGCCGACCAGTGGCGCGCGAGCGAGACGCTGCGCGTGGTCCGCCGCGAGCCTCATTTGACGCACAGCGCCAAGATCCTCCCGCTCCACGTGCTGCCGGAGTCTTGATGCGGCTGCCGCGCGACCGACGCCTCCTACTCACCAGCTTCCTCCTGCTGGGGATTGCAAGCGCCTTCTGGTCCGGCTCCCGCTATCCGGCCCTCAACGAGAAGGCGGCCATGGGCGGGGGCGTGGTCCTGGAAGACCCGCTCGGATTTGAGGCGCGGCACCCCCTGGATCCGACCGACCCCTTCCCCACCCGGGTCGCCGTCACGACCTTCAACTGGATCGACACCAACAAGCAGGGCATGACCTTCGGGCTGCTCTTCGCGGCGGCCTTCATGACCCTGCTTTCGCTGCTGGAGCGCACCCGGCTCGAGGGCTCGCTCTCGAACTCGCTGCTGGGCGTCGTGGTCGGTGCGCCTCTGGGCGTGTGCGTCAACTGCGCCGCGCCGATTGCACGCGGCCTCCACGCGTCGGGCGCGCGAATCGAGACCTCCCTCGCCGCGATGATCAGCTCCCCGACGCTGAACGTCGTGGTCCTGACCATGCTCTTCTCGCTGTTTCCGCTCTACCTGGCCCTGCTCAAGGTCGGCCTGGCGCTCTTCACCATGCTCGTGGTGATCCCCCTGGCCTCGAAGTGGTTCTTCCAGCGGGAGCGGACCGCGCCAGCCTCCCTGGCCGCGTTGCAGCCGTCGGTTCCCTGGGCTCCCGCCGAGCCCGGATCGGTCGGGACCTGGCGTGAGGCGCTGCTCTGGGTGACGCGCCGCTATGCGCGCAACCTGTGGTTCATCGCGAAGTACACCGTTCCCCTGATGCTGCTGGCCGGACTCCTCGGATCCCTGGCCGTGACGGCAATGCCATGGGAGATGATCGCCGAGCAGCTGCCGGGCGGGAGCCGCCTGGCCATCCTCGGGACGATGGGCCTCATCGCCGTGATCGGTCTCTTCTTGCCCGTGCCGATCGCCTTCGACGTGGTGTTGCCGGCGGCGTTCCTCGCCACGGGCATGCCCGTCGCCTACGTGATGGTGCTGCTCTTCACGCTCGGAATCTTCAGCGTCTACTCTTTTTTCGTCATCTGGGAGGCGATCTCGCTGCGCGTCGCGGGGGTTCTCGCGGTTGCCCTGTTGGCCTTGGGCGTCATCGGGGGGGGCGCCGCCCACGTGTACGAGAAGTGGAGCGGCGCGCGCCAACAGTGGCTCTTCACGGAGCTCGCGGAGGGCGCGCATCCCGTCCGCGAACGACTGCCGCCTCCCACGGGAGAGGACGATCTCGCGATCCTCTCCTCTCTCGAGCCCCGAGCCCTCCGCTGGCAGGTGGCGGCGATCGACGCACCCGACGGGATCGCCGTGGAGCGCCGCGTCCTGCGCGAACCGCGCGGGTCGGAGGGAGCGCTCTTCAAGAAGCATCTGGGCGATGCGCTCGGTCTGGTCCGGGTCGACGACACGCCCGTGGCCTACAAATTCATGCCGCCCTTCTATCGGAACTGGCCGATCGCAGCCGGTGACGTCCACGGCGACGGCTGGCCCGACGTCTTGCTGGGCTCCGACCGCGGGCTTCAGCTCTTCGCCAACCGCGAGGGCCGCGGCTTCGTCCAGCAGCGGATCGACGTTCCGGGTCTGGAACAATTTTATGTCAGCCTGGTCGCCTTGGTGGACCTGGACGGCGACGGCCTCCTCGACATCTTCTTCTCCGCGTACCGGGCCGGGCAGTACGTGATCTACAACGACGGCGGGCGCTTCCACGGCGGGCGCTTCCAAGAACTCCCCAATACCGGCGCCAACCTCGCCAACGCTGCAGCCTTTGGGGATCTCGATGGGGACGGAGACCTGGACGTGGTGCTCGGCAACTGGTCCTCCGGACGCTGGAACCCACAGCCGCCGGACGCATCGCGCAACGCGATCCTCTGGAACGACCGCGGCCGATTCCGCGTGGAGCGCCTGCCGGGCGTCCCCGGCGAGACCCTGAGCACCCTACTCTCCGACATCAACGGAGACGGACACCTGGACCTGCTGGTCGGCAACGACTTCGTTTCCCCGGACGTCTTCTACCTGGGCGGCGACGGCGGGAAGCTGGATCTGGTGGAACGCGAAATGGGAATCATCCCCCACGCGACCACGACCACCATGAGCATCGACAGCGCGGACATCAACAACGATCTCCTGCTCGAGATCTACATCGCCCAGATCACGGGAAGCGCTCCGGGCCAGCGCGAGCAGATGGAGATCCGGTCGACCGACGAACTCTGCGGCGAGTACACCGACCCGGATTGGAAGAGCCGGTGCGAACACCGCATGGAGGCCCATGCGATCATCCGTCGGAGCGGTCGGTTCCGCGATGCCCTCCAGTGCCTCGCGAGCGAAGACCTCGAGGCGCGGAACGACTGCACCGCCTACGCACTCCTTCGCCGCGCGGCGCAGTTCGAGCGGAAGCAGGAGCGCTGTGACGAGTTACCGGACCGCTGGGAGGCGTTCCGCTACATCTGCCACTACGCGTTCGAAGAGCCCTTCCCGTTCTCGGACGCGGAGCGGCGGCGCGCCATCCCCCAAATCCTGAATCGCAACGTGCTCCTCGTACCGGACGGCCAAGGCGCCTTCATAGACCGCGCGAAGGAGCTGGGCGTCGCCGTGGGTGGCTGGAGCTGGAACGCGAAGTTCGCCGACGTCGACAACGACGAGTGGCAGGATCTGTACGTGGTGAACGGAGCCTTCCGCTCGGCCGACCGCGAGTCGAACATCTTCTACCGCAACCAGGGCGGCCGGGGCTTCGCCGAGCAGACCCGGGAGGCAGGCCTCGAAAACTTCCTCACGACCGCTGCTTACGTCTATCTCGACATGGACGACGATGGCGACCTCGACATCATCCAGGTGGCCCTGGACGGCCCGGTCTGGGTCTTCGAGAATCGCACGGTGCCCGGCAACACGGGCAACGCGATCCTCTTCGAGCTGGACGACAAGCGCGGCAACCGCCGTGGCATCGGCAGCAAGATCATCATCCACTACGGCCCCGGCGGAGCGCGCCACCAGCTTCGCGAGATCAAGGCGGGCGGCGGCTTCCTGTCCTTCGAACCGGCGCGCGCGCATTTCGGACTGGGCGAACACCAAACGGTGCAGCGCGTCGAAGTCCACTGGTCGACGGGGGAGCGCAGCGAGATCGTCGGCGCGTTCGCCGCGGGCAGCCGCTACCGGATCACGCGGAGGTGAGCCCGAACCCGAAACCTCTCGTCCGCAAGGCGCCGGCGAACGCAACCGAGCGGATCCTTGTGCTGGGCGGCGACATCGACGGCAACCTGGGAGACCGGGCGATCTTGCTGGCAACCTGCCGCGAGCTGCGCGCGATCTGCCCGGACGCGGAGATTGCGGTTGTCTCCGGGCAACCGGAGCGCTGGGCGAGCGAGCCCGGTCTTCGCGTCCTGCCCCGC
>SMVQ01000325.1 GCA_004357655.1 Planctomycetota bacterium | reverse complement strand
TGAGCATCGCCCACGAATTCGTCCGCCTCCAACAAGCCTGGTGAACCGCCGTGTACGGATCCGTACGCACGGCGGTGTGGGAGCCGGGGTACGAGCGATCGGCCCGGCTACCCGATCCGTAGGCCTCCGCGTGCGCGAAGCGCGCGCATCATCGGCCCGAAGGGCCGTCCTGACCGCGCCACCGATGGCTGTGCGGCACACGGGCCTGGTCCCGAGCCAGTGACTTTCTGCACACCCTGCTACCGAGCGGCCTCGCGCGAGACTCCCGGGAACTCCACCGGGGGCTCCTCGGCGCCGCCGAAAAGGGCGAAACTCGAAACTAGCACGGCCCCTTCCCTTCCCTTCCTCTCCTTGCCTGCCTGCCTTCCTAGCTCTTCCGGTCCGTCATGACGGACCGGAAGAGCTAGGAAGGCAGGCACGGAAGGAACGGAGCGGAAAGGGGGGGGATCCACTCATCTTCGGCGCGCGCGAATGCCGAAGATCCGGCGAACGCTCCCCCGCCCGTGGGAAAGACTTTCCAGCATGGATACGCGCACCACTACCGACCTCGAGCTCGTCGAGGAGATCCTTCATCGCGTCACCAGCGACCTCTCGATGATCACGGATCGGGCGATCACGACGACCGCGATCGAGGCGCGCCGGCGGCATCAGCGGCCGGCGGGGGCGGGCGTCATCCACATCTCCTTCAAGCTGGCCGTGGGCACGACGACCCGGTCCGCGCAGGGCTGTCTGCTCGTCCCGCTCCCGGAGGCCATCGCGATCGCGAGCTACCTCATGATGGTGCCCGAGGAGCTCGTCGCCGCGAAGCGCGCGGAGGTCACCTTGGACAGCTCGATGAAGGACGCGCTCCAGGAGGTCGGGACTTTCATCGCCACCGCGGCGAACACCGCGGTCCAGGCGCTGGGTCTCGAGCAGGTCTCCATTCGGAGCGAAGGCTGCCAGGGCGTTCGCCCGGACGTGCGTCCGGCGCTCGAGTACGTCGAGGGTGACGAGCTGCTCGTCGGTGAGGCGACGGCGGAGCTCGACACCTATCCCGCGTTCAAGATGCTCCTGATCCTTCCGGCCGGCATACTCGAATAGCCGGGTGCGCGGCCGGCGCGCGTTCGTCCGAGCGACTCCTCGATCGGGCGCTCGAAGTGGACGCGTCTCCGGAAGGGTGAAGATCAGCCGGCACTCGGGGCGTCGCTGTTCTGACCGCGGGGCCCCGGGTGAGTCCAAGGGCGGAGGTGTGCGGCATGGGGTGCCCTTGGGGCGACGATGCCTGCGGTGCCCATAGAATCTGGCCCTGGCACAAGCCCGAGCTCTCGTTCCAGGGCTAGTCCGACCGCTTGCCGCCGAGCGCTTTTTTGAACAGGTCGCCGAGGTTCGTGCTGATCCCGACCGAGCTCGAGTCGCCGAGCACCTGGTCGATCAATCCCGCGTCGACCGCCTCCTCCGAGCCCAGGACAGCCCCGCGCGAATCGAGGCGGGAGAGCGATATCCGTTGCTCGGCGGCGTCGATCGACACGACGCGCACGGCGAGCTCGTCGCCCACCTTCAGGATGTCCGCGACGCGGCGGACGCGGTCGGTCCCCAGTTGCGAGACGTGCAGCAGCCCTTCGAGCCCCGGCTCGAGCTCCACGAAGGCGCCGAAGTCGACGACGCGCGTCACCTTCCCGGTGACGACGGCATCGTTGCCGATGCGCTCGTGGACGTCATCCCAGGGATCGGGCTCGAGCTGCTTCATGCCGAGCCCGATCCGCTTGCCGCCCTCCTTGATGTCGAGGATCTTGACCTGGACTTCCTGGCCCTTCTTCACGACTTCATCGGCCTTCTCCACGCGCTTGCGGGTGAGATTCGAGATGTGGATGAGGCCTTCCAGTCCGCCGCCGAGGTCGACGAATGCGCCGAACGTCTCGATGCGCGTGACCTTGCCGGTCACGACCATCCCGGGGCTGAGCTTGCCGATGGTCTCGATGCGCTCGGCGTAGGCCGCCTTCTCCTGGACGCGCCGATGGGACAGGAGGACGCGCTTGCGCCCGCGGTCGATCTCGAGCACTTCGCAAGTGAGCGTCTGACCGATGAAGGTCGAGATGTCGTCTTCGCGCTGGGCGGAGACCTGGCTCGCCGGCATGAAGGCCGCATGCGACCCGATCTTCAGCTCGAGGCCGCCCGTGTTCTGGCCGGTGACGCGCGCCTTGACGAGCGAGCCCGTCTGAAGCTCCTGCCAGCTCGCGATGGATTGTGCCTCGCGGCGCGACAGGATCCAGAGGTCGTCCTCACGGCCGCGGAGCACGAACTCGAAGACGGCGCCCACCGCGGGCGGCTCGTCGAACTCGCGCTTCGACGCGACGCCCTGCATCCGTGGACCGAGCTCGACGATCACGTCGTCGCCGGTGACGCCGACGACCGTTCCGCGGTAGAGTCGATCGCCCTTGGGGCTGGCGGCGTGGAGCTCTCCAGGCGCGTCGAGCTCCTGGAGGTTCACGCCTTCGAGGGCGGCGTCGATCTCGGCGGAGAGGGGGTCTTCGTGGCCCGGTCGTTCAGGGGTCATGGCGGTTGGGATGCGCTGTAGAGGGCCCCTTATTCTACCGCGCCGGTGAGCAGGCGCCCTAGCGGTCTTCGCGCAGAGGGCGGCTAGGCATCCCGCCGGACGACCGTCGTGCTCGCCTGATCGGTGGGCCAGAGGACGATCTCGCCGATGTTCACATGGGGCGGCCGGGTCACGGCGTAGACGATCGCGTCGGCCACGTCCGCCGGCGTCAGCGGCGTCATGCCTTCGTAGACGGCGCGGGCGCGCTCCTCGTCGCCCCGGAAGCGCACGACGGTGAAGTCCGTCTCGACCATCGCCGGTTCGATGTTGGTGAAGCGCAGGCCCTTGCCCGCGGCGTCCAGCCGGAGTGCCTCGTAGACGGCCTGCACCGCGAACTTCGTCGCGCAGTAGACGTTTCCGCCGGGGTAGACCTGGCGGCCGGCGACGCTGCCGAGGAGCACGATGTCGCCGTGCCCGCGCTCGATCATGCGCGGGAGCACGGGGCGGATGGTGTTGAGCACGCCCTTCACGTTCGTGTCGATCACCGTGGACCACTCCTCGGGATCGCCCTCCTGCAAGGGTTCGGAGCCGTACGCGAGGCCGGCATTCGCGACGAGGATGTCGACGTCGTAGGGCTCGAGCGCGCGCGCGACCGCCGCGTGATCGCGCACATCGAGCTCGAGCGTCTCCGCGCCTGGGAGCTCGGCGGCGATGGCCCGGAGGCGGTCCGCGCGACGGGCGGTGAGCACGACGCGCGCACCGGCTTCGGTCAGGGCGCGGGCGGTCGCGGCGCCGATCCCGGCGGAGGCGCCGGTGATGAATGCGAGGCGGTTTTCGAGCGGTCGCATGGGGGGAATTGCGGGGCTTCAGCGAGGGGGCGAGGGCGTACCGTACCGGGCACGGCCCGATTCCGTTCACTCCGGCCCGGCGGTGGTCTTCCCAAGGTGTCCGAGCCCGCGCCCGCCCATTCCCCAGCCTTGGCCTGAATCGGGTCTTCGCGCACAATCCCCGCGCGCTCTCGCGACCCCGGCACCGGAGACATCCCATGGTCCAGATCCAGATCCGCTATGAAGGCGGGCTGCGCTGCAAGGCGACGCACGGCCCTTCGGGCCAGACCCTGCTCACCGACGCGCCCGTCGACAACCAGGGCCAGGGCGAGTCGTTCTCTCCGACCGACCTGCTCGCGACGTCCGTCGGAACGTGCATGCTCACGATCATGGGGATCGTGGCGGAGCGGCACGGCTGGGATCTCGTCGGGAGCGAGGTCATCGTCGAGAAGAAGATGGTGGCCGAGCCCACACGCCGGATCGGGGAGCTGGACGTCGTCATCCGGGTACCCGCCGACCTCGACGACAATGCGCGGGCGGCTCTCGAGCGGGCCGCGGGCACCTGTCCCGTGCACGCGAGCCTCGGTCCCGACGTGTCCGTCCCCGTCCGATTCGAGTGGGGCGTCACCCTCTGACATGACCGCCACCTCCCGCGCCGTCTCGGCCGAGCACTTCGCGTACCTCTCCAGCCGTACCGCGGGCGACGACGAGTTCCTCGTGGACCTCAAGCGCGCCGCGGCCGCGGCGGACATCCCGGCCATCTGGATCTCGCCGGAGCAGGCGAGCCTCATGCAGATCCTGCTCCGGCTGCACGGCGCGCAAGAAGTAGTCGAGGTCGGCACACTCGCCGGGTACTCGGCGATCGCGATGGCGCGCGCGCTCCCCGAGGCGGGGCGCGTGCGCACGATCGAGGTGAAGGGGCGCCACGCGGACTTCGCGGAGGATTGGATCGGGCGCTCCGACGTCGCCGGCAGGATCGAGGTCCTGCGCGGGCGAGCGCTGGACGTCCTGCCGGGGCTCGCGGCCGATTCCGCGGACGCTGTATTCATCGACGCCGACAAGGAGAGCTACGTCGGCTACCTGGCGGAGAGCCTGCGGATCGTGCGGCGCGGGGGCCTCATCATGGTCGACAACGCGTTCGCCTTCGGCCGACTCCTCGAGGAAGACTGCACGGATCCCGACGTCGAGGCCGTCCGCGTGTTCAACGACCACATGGCCGGGGTCCACGATCTGCAGAGCATCATCGTCCCGATCGGCGACGGGCTCTGGGTCGGCGTGAAGCTCTGACGGGCGGCGGCGGGCGTCCTAGTCCGGAGTTTCGCCCTCCTCGGCGACGGCGATCGAGATGCTGTCCTTGTGGACGTCTAGGCCAACGTACTTCGTTATCTTGCTCATGGACCGGCTTCCTTTGCGGCTCTGCACCGCTCTCTGGGTTTCTTTCCTGAGCAGCGTAACCCGCGCACTCAGGAAGTCCGGTCCACCCATCCTGTCTAGTCCATCAGCGTCAGGGCGAACTCGACGAGACGCTCGCGTGACGCCTGCGGCACGTCGTCGGCGATCGCCGTCATCTCGCGCTCCCCGAGCCGCTCGGTCCGCGCCGCGAAGGCCTTCGGATCGGCGATGTACACGAGCAGGCTGTCCGCACCCCAGTACTCGCGCACGCTTTCGAAGCTGGGGCCGAGGTTCAGGAACGTGCCACGGCCGTCCGTGCCGTGACAATTGGCGCAGTAGCTCTGGAAGAGCTCGCTACCGGACTGATCCGTGGCGGGCTTCCCCGTGCCCGAGGCACAGGCGCCGAGGGCGGGGAGCGCGGCGAGTAGGAGGAGCGCGGACTTGGTCATGGCCCATTCTTACGGCAGGGGCGCGCGGACCGCAACGGTTCGATCGCAGTCGGGCGGGGCGCAGAACGGGGGATCCCGCCACCCCCACCACCGCCCTGCAGACTGGCACGCACGCTCCGCGGTGACACCCGACCCGCGCTGCGGCCCGATCACTGGCCGAGCGCCCGCAGCCGTGCGGCGACCGCGTCGCCCGGGTCGAGGGCCAGGGCGCGGTCGAAGGCGTGTACGGCACCGGTCTCGTCGCCGAGCCGCCGACGCACGCGGCCCAGGCCGCGCCAGGCGAAGGCCAGACCCGGGGCCAGTGTCAAGGCGCGTTCGTACTCGGCCAGGGCCTCCGCCGGGCGGCCGGTACGCGCGAGGAAGTGGCCGAGGTTGCCGTGCGCGATCGGATTCGAGGGACCGACGGCGACGGCGCGCCGGAAGCTGCGCTCGGCGCCCACGAAGTCCTGCTCTTCCAGTTGGATTCCGCCCAGGTTGGTCCAGGGCCGGCTGTACCGGGGGTCGAGCGCGAGCGACATCTCGTACGCGTCGCGGGCGCGCGCCAGGTCGCCGTCCTCCATGCGCGCGTTGCCGAGAGCGTTCCACGCGCGCGGATCGTCCTCGTGTTGCGCGAGCACCGCGGTCCAGAAGGCCGCGCGGCTCGCGTACACGCCGGCCCGGTCCCAGGCCATCGGGATGCTGCAGGCAACGAGCAGCGCGGCGACCGCGAATCGGTGATCGCCGCGGCGGAAGACGCGCGCGAACAGGGTGCCGACGAGGGGGATTCCGAACAGGAGCGGCAGGTACAGGAAGCGCGGCGCGAAGACCTCGCCGCTCGGCACGAGCTGCGCGTGCGGCAGCAGCGCGGCACCGGCCAGGAGGCTCGCCGCGCCGACGATTCGCGATCCAGGGCCGAGCAACGCGGCGGCGCCGCCCAGGATCAGCGCGGCGAGGAGCGCCCAACCGAGCGCCGCGAGGGCGATCGCCGCGGCGCCCGTGCCCACGTGCGCGAGGATGTCCGCGGGGCGGTAGCTCGGCGAGTAGTCGAGGGGGAGGAGCACGATCCGCAGGGCCTCGACGAGCGCGTTGCCCGACACGAGCAGTCGGGCGGCCAGCGGTTCGCCGCCCAGCACGGCGTGATTCGCCGCGGGCAGCCAGGCGCCGAGCGCCGCGTGCCGGAAGCCCATCCAGACGAGGACGGCGACACCGCAGCCGACGGCGCTCGCCGCGGCGGCGCGCTTGGAGCGGCGGAGCGCGAGGAGGACCATGAGTGGCGCGAAGAGGATCCCGTCCTCCTTGCCCGCGAGCGCCGCGAACACCCCCACGGCCGCGATCACGCCGACGGCCGCCGCCGGATGGTCACGGGGACCCGGCTCGTGTCTTGCGATCGAAGCGACGCCGAGCGCTCCGAGGAGCCCGCCGATCGCCGCGATCATCGACGTGCGCCCGGAGATCCAGGCCACCGAGTCCGAGAGCACGGGGTGGAGGGCGAAGACGGCGAGTCCGAACCAGGCGACGCCCCGGAGCTCGCCGGCGATCACCGTGTTGACGAGCGCCGCCGCCAGGGCGATCACCAGCAGGTGGAGCAGCACGTTCGTCGCGTGGAACCCGGCCGTGCGGTCGCCCCACAGTGCGCGGTCGAGGCGTAGTGAGAGCACCGCCAACGGGCGCCATTGGCCCGCGTCGCCGCGGTGATGCCAGTAGTCCTGCTCGAATGCGGTCAGCCACGGCACCGTGCCCTCGACGACGGGATTGCCCTCGATCGCTTCGCGATCGTCGTACGCGAAGCCGCCCCGCACGACGGCTCCACTCCAGGCCGCGATGGCGAGGAGGAGAATCCCGAGCGTGCGCGGGCCCGGACCTGCGTGCTGCCACGAGAGTTGCATGGCGGGCGCCGAGTCTGCTCCACGGAGCGCGGTTCGGCGAGCCGGGGTGAGCAAGAAAAATCACGCCCCGCCCGATTGCATCGGGCGGGGCGTGGCGAGCATTCGGGACAGACCCTCCGTCCACCCTCCCTAGGCGTTCATGTTGACCGTCGGCACCTGCTGGGCGACGAAGTCCTTTTCTTCCTCGTAGATATAGCCCCAATCGGAGTTGGCGACGCGCTTCAAGTGGCGCGCGCGGCGGCGCCGGATCTCGAACCAGTCGCCGATGAGCTCCGGGTGCAAGAGCATGGCGACAGCACGCTCGAGCTTCCGACGCACGCGCGGCATGAGGCTCTTCGTCGCCGCGTGGTGCACTTTGATCAGCCGGTCGCGCGCCTCGTGCAGCTCTTCGTACGTGAAGTTCGGGTGCTTGAACGTCTCGGTCGAGTGCCAGTAGTGGAACTCGATCTCCGCCACGTCCTGGAGCAGGCGCGGCTTGAGCTCCTCGTACACTTCCGTGCCGGGAATCGGCTGCAGCAGTGCGACGCACACCGAGTCGGGGCGCGTCTCGCGGACGAGCTCCTCCGTGATCACGTGGTCTTTCTTCTGCTCGCTCGGGAAGCCGTAGAGGACGAAGAACTTGAAGTACATCCCGACCTGGCGGTTCACCTTCGATCCGGCGCGGACCTTGTCGGGCGTCACGCCCTTCTTCATGGTGACGAGCATGTCCGGCGAGCCGGACTCGAGGCCGTAGGCGATCTTCACACAGCCGGCCTTCTTCATCCACCGCAGCATCTCGAAGTCCATCGTGTCGACACGGGACTCACAGATCCATTCGAAGTAGAGGTCGCGCCGGATGATCTCCTTGCAGATCGCGATGACGCGCTTGCGCTGGATCGTGAACAGGTCGTCGAACAGGATGATCTGCGGCGGGTTGTACGTCCGCATGATGTGCTCCAGGAGGTCGACGGTCTTGTCGACGCTCATCGAGCGGTACTGCCGCGGGGTCATCTCCGCATCGCAGAACGTGCAGGCGTAGGGGCAGCCGCGGCTGGTGATCGCGGTCACGCCCGGGTTCACCATGAGGCGCATGTACTCCGGGATGTCCCAGAGGTGGTAGGCGGGCAGCGGGAGGGCGTCGATGTCCTTCACGAGCGGGCGGCGCGGAGTCGCGAAGAGCTCGCCGTCCTTCATGAACGTGATGCCCTGGATCTCGGGCCACTTCTCCGGGCTCTTCCAGTGCTCGAGGATCTCGGGCAGGATCTCGTCGCCCTCGCCCTGGACGCAGATGTCGGCCGCGTCGGCCTCGAGGAAGAACTCGGGGTTCGTCGTCGGGTGCGGGCCGCCCAGGATGACGAGCTTGCCGAACTCCTCCTTGGCGAGCTTGCCGAGCTCGCGGGCCCTGCGCGCATTCGGCGTCAACGAGGAGATGCCGATGACGTCGGACCACTCCATCCCCGCGCGGAGCTCGTCGAGCTCGCGGATGGAGTCGTCGAGGAGGCGCACCTCGTGCCCGATCTCCTCCAGCTCAGCGGCGAGGATGCTGATCCCGAGCGGCGGGTAGATCTCGTCGCGCGCGAGTTCGCCCTTCGTCTGGCTCTGGTCGGCGAAGATCTTCGCCGCCAACTGACGAATGGCCTGGCTCTTGGCATAGATGAGGACGACTTTCATGGAGCGAGTCTCGGTGTCAAGCGTCGGATTGATTGCGGGGGAAGCTTCCGCGAGGGAGAGAGTTGGTTCCCCGGCTCCCCGGGCGGCTTCCAAGGGCTGCGAGCGGAGTACCCCTACATCGGATCGTATCCCGACCCCGGGATAGCGACAAGGCGGAAAAGCGTTCCCAGGGGGCGCACGCCCAGTCTCGGGGTCGCGGCGGAGCCCGCCGCGGTGTTTCCCCAGGGCCTTCTGGCACCCGGGACACCGAGACCCCACCGATGACAGCCTGTCCCCGCCCGATCCCCCGCGAGCCCGCGCGCTGAAGCCCGGGCACATCCGCGGCCTGCCCGCCATGTCCGGCGCCACCCTGCTCTGCGCCTTCACCGCTCCGCAGGCCTGGGTCGCGGGCAAGCTCCCCGCCGAGGTCGCCGAGACTTCGGAGGTCCAGGTGCTCCTGCTCGAAGCGCCGCTCCGGCCCCTCACGCGGGCTGGGGTCGCGGTCGAGGCGGAGGCCGCGAAGCGCGCGCTCCTTGGGAAGGCGCTCGCGGTTCGAGCCGTCGCGGTAGCCCCGCTCCCGTCCGATGGGCCGGGTCGGTCAACTCCGCGCGCCGGCCATGCTCGCCGACGAGCGGCTACCGGACCGTCGACCGGGACGTCGCGCGATCCGCCGAGGAGCGGTTCGACGCGGAGGGCATTTCGATCCCCTCCCCGCAGCGGGACGTGCACTCGCACCGGGTGGCAGCCACGCGCTGACGGTGGCCGCGGCGGCGTAGTAGAATCCCGCAATGGCCGAGAAGACTCCACCCCAGACAAAGGCAGTGAGCTTCGATGGACGTCTGAAGCGCCTCGAAGAGATCGTGGCCGCGCTCGAAGAGGGCGGGCTCGAGCTCGAGCCCGCGATCGACCGCTACAAGGAGGGCGTCGCGCTGCTCAAGGGTTGCCGCGACATCCTCGGCGGCTACCAGAAGCAGGTCGAGGAGCTCACGAAGGACGCCGAGGAGAGCCTGCGCCCGTTCGCGGGGGACCCGGACGCCGAGGATTGAGGGCGTGAGCGCGAGCGCGGAGCGCCTCCGGTCATGGCTCACCGAGACCCGGGCGTGGGCGGACCGCGAGCTCGAGCGCGCCTTCGCGGGGCTCGCTGGGACGCCCGGGCCACTGCTCGAGGGGCTGCGCTACGCAGTCTTCGGTGGCGGCAAGCGCCTGCGCCCGGCGCTCGTCCGCACGGTATGCCGCGAGCTCGGCGGCGACGACGAGGGCGCCGCCGCGCCCGCGGTGGCCATCGAGTGGGTGCACACCTACAGCCTCGTCCACGACGACCTGCCGTGCATGGACGACGACGACCTGCGCCGCGGCCGGCCGACGTGCCACAAGGCGTTCGGCGAAGCGGTGGCCGTCCTGGTCGGAGACGGGTTGCAGGCCGCTGCGTTCGAGCTCCTCGCGGTCCGCGGCGGCGCGCGCGCGGCGGAGATGGTGGCCGCGCTCGCCCGCGCGGCGGGTCCGGCGGGCATGGTCGGCGGGCAGGCGCTCGACCTTCAGGGCACGGGCCGGGAGGTCGAGCTGGAGGACGTGCGCCGGACGCACCGCATGAAGACGGCTGCGCTCTTCGCCGGCGCAGCGGAGCTCGGAGCGATCGCGGCGGGGGCCGAGCGCGACCTCTGCGCCCGCGCGGGCGGCTTCGGCGAGGCGCTCGGACTCTGCTTCCAGGCGGTCGACGACGTGCTGGACGTGACGGGCGACGCGGCGACCCTGGGCAAGACGCCGGGCAAGGATGCCGCCGGCGACAAGCCGACCCTCGTGGCGGCCCTCGGCCTCGAGGCCGCCCGAGCCGAAGCCGCCCGCCTCGCGGAGACGGCGCGCACCAAGGCCCGGGAGGCGGGGTTTGGCGCGGGGAGCCTCGCGGAGGCGCTCGTGGACCGGCTTCTGGCGCGGGATTGCTGAGCCCTCGTGGTTCCTCTGCGAGGGCTCGGTGCGACCCCGGAAGCCCCCCCGTCCCGCTTCGCCGAAAGAAATCGCACCCGCTGAACTACCCCCCGGGCCCTGAGCGGGCGAAGATCGAGGTATGACCGACACGATCCCCGACAAGGACCAGGCGGCGCTCCTCGACCGGATCGCTTCGCCCGCCGACTTGAAGCGTCTCACGCGCGACCAGCTCCCCGAGGTGTGCGCGGAGATGCGCGCCTTCCTCCTGCGCACCGTGCAGGAGACGGGGGGGCACCTCGGCTCGAACCTGGGCGTGGTCGAGCTCGCGACGGCCCTGCACTACACCTTCGACTTCCGCCGCGACCGGCTCGTGTGGGACGTCTCGCACCAGTCCTACCCACACAAGATCCTGACGGGGCGGCGGGGCGACTTCGCCAAGCTGCGTCGGACCGGCGGAATGTGCGGGTTCACGAACCCGAGCGAGTCGGAGTACGACCTGTTCCACACCGGGCACGCGGGGACGAGCATCAGCCTCGGGCTCGGTCTGGCGCTCGCGACGGCGCACGAGCCCGAGCCGCCCCACGTCGTGAGCGTGATCGGGGACGCCAGCCTCGGCGCGGGCGTGGCGTTCGAAGCGCTCAACCACGCCGGCGCGGTCGGCCGCAGCCTGCTCGTCGTGCTGAACGACAACGAGTGGTCGATCTCGAAGTCGGTGGGGGCGATGGCGCGCTACCTGTCGCGCATCCGCTCGAACCGGCTCGTGCAACGCGCCGGTCAGGAGACGAAGAACCTGATCAGCGCCATCCCGCTCATCGGCCCCAGGATGGATCGCACCCTCGAGCAGGTGGGGGAGGTGATGCGGCACGCGTTCGTGCCGGGGCACGTGTTCGAGGAGCTCGGCGTGTGCTACGTGGGACCGATCGATGGGCACGACGTCGTCGGGCTCATCGAGACGCTCGAGCGGGTGTCGAAGCTGGACGGGGTGGTGTTGCTCCACATTCTCACGGAGAAGGGGCGCGGGCACCCGAAGGCCCCCGATCACCCCGAGCGCGTACACGCGGTCGCGCCGCAGGCGAAGCCTCCGCGGGTCCCCGACAAGACCGAGCCGCCGGAGAAGAGCGCGCCGGCGCCGGCGAGCGGGCCGCAGGCCGTCTCCTTCACGAAGGCGTTCGCGGACGCTCTGGCGCAGCTCGCGGAGCGCGACGTCCGGGTGCACGCCATCACGGCGGCGATGCCCTCCGGGACGGGGCTCACGGGCTTCGCGGAGCGGTTTCCGGCGCGGTTCCACGACACGGGCATCACGGAGCAGCATGCGGTCGCACTCTGCTCCGGCATGGCGAAAGCGGGCCTGCGCCCCGTGGCGGCGATCTACTCGACCTTCCTCCAGCGCGGCTACGACCAGGTCTTCCAGGAGGTCGCGCTGCAGGGCCTGCCCATCATGTTCTGCCTCGACCGGGCCGGGCTCGTCGGCCAGGACGGACCGACCCACAACGGCGTGTTCGACATCGCCTACCTGCGCACCTTGCCGGGCTTCACCCTGTGCGCACCGCGCGACGCCACCGACATGGCGCGGATGCTCGAGATGGGCCTCGCGCTCGATGGGCCCCTGGCCGTCCGGTTCCCGCGCGGCACGTGCCCCAGGCCCGAGGTGGTCCACCCGAGCGAGCGCCGGGCCATGGCTCCGGGCAAGGCCGAGGTGCTCGCGGAGGGGGACAAAGCCGTCGTCTGGGCCTACGGTGCGCTGGTGCACGTGGCGCTGGAGGTCGCCGAGCGGTATCGCGCGCGAGGCGTGGAGATCGGCGTCGTGGACGCCCGATTCGCCAAGCCCCTCGACGAGGAGCTCCTGTTGCAGCACGCCCTGCGGTACCGCCACATCGTGACGCTCGAGGAGCACCAGCGGGCGGGCGGATTCGGCTCCGCCGTGCTCGAGGCCTGGTCGCGGTTCCCGGCGCCGGCGGACCGCACGCTCGCGCGCGTCCGAATCCTGGGCATCCCCGACCGGTTCTGCGACCACAAGACGACGCGCGAGGAACAGCTTCACGAGATCGGGCTGGACGCGGACGGGCTCGAGCGTACGCTCCGCAATCTCCTCCAGCCCGCGCTGGTCTGAATCCAACCTGGTCTGAATCGAACTCGGAAGAGGTCCCCGTGCCCGCCCCCCCCGCGGCTTCCAAAGGGCTGAATGAAGAGCCCCAGGCCCCCGCCGCCGGGGCCGTCAAGACGCTGCTCGTGCTCGCGGATTGCACGAAGCAGCACGTGCGGGAGCTCCTGCCAAAGATCACGGGCTGGCTCGGCGGGCGAGTGGCGGAGGTCCACGTGGAGACCGATGTGGTCGGATTCTCGCGGGCGCGGGAGAAGGACCCGTCCCATCCGATCCCCGGCGGACCGCCGGACCTCGTGGTCGTCCTCGGCGGCGACGGCAGCATCTTGTCCGCCGCTCGCGCGTTCAAGGACGACCCCGTCCCGACCCTCGGCATCAACCTCGGGCGCGTCGGCTTCCTGGCGACCGTCGAGGTTCACGATTGGGAGCAGGGCATCTCCGAGGTGCTCGACGGGCGCGGCGTCGTCGAGCCGCGCATGCGCTTCGCCGCCCAGATCCACACCAAGCGCGCCGACGGTCGCGGGCCGGCGTCACTCGTCGCGCTCAATGACCTGGTGCTCACCCGCGGTGCGTTGCAGGGGATGGTCTCCGTCTCGCTGCGCGTGGGGCATAGCTGGGTCAGCGACTACCGCGGGGACGGCCTGATCCTGGCGACGCCCACCGGGTCCACCGCGCACTCCCTCGCGGCGGGGGGGCCGATCCTCGCGCCGTCGATGCGCGGCGTCGTCGTGACACCGATCTGCCCGCACGCCCTCTCGCACCGCCCCCTGGTGCTCCACCCCGATAGCGAGATCACGGTCGAGGTCGTCCGGGCCGCCGGGCTCGTCAGCCTGGCCGTCGACGGGCACGGCTTCTACCCGCTCGACGTGGGGGACACCGTGACCGTCCGCCGGCACCCGGTCGCATACCCGCTCCTGGCGCGCCCCGGCAGCCATCCCTGGCAGCGGTTGCGGGATCGGCTGGGCTGGCGCGGGAGCTTCACGCCCGACTCGGACATCGAGGTCGCGCACTCCGAGGGCGAGGCACCCGGGCCTGGGCAGGGCGAGGTTCTGTGAAGGCGCCACCACCGCGCATGCCGGCACCCAGCCCCCGATCCCAGCCCCAGCCCCAGCCCCAGGCCTGGCCGCCCGCCGTCTACGCGGTCCGGTTCCTCGTCGTCGTCGTACTGCTCTACTGCTTCCTGGTCGCGATCCAGTTGCTCTCGAAATCGATCGGTCTCATGGGAGCGGACGTCTCGGAGAATTTCTTCGAAGGCGTGGAGAACCCCTTCGCCGGACTGGCCGTGGGCGTGCTGGCGACGGTGCTCGTGCAGAGCTCCAGCACCACGACGTCCACGATCGTCGGCATGGTCGGAGCCGCGAAAGGCGTCGCGCTGTCCGTGAATGCCGCGGTGCCCATGATCATGGGCGCCAACATCGGCACGACGATCACCAACACGCTCGTCTCGATGGGTTCCGTCCGCCGCAGCCAGGAGTTCGCCAGGGCTTTCGCCGCGGCGACAGTGCACGACTTCTTCAATGTCCTCCTGGTCGCGCTGCTACTGCCGCTCGAGCTCGCGACGAGAGCTCTGTCGGAAACGGGGACGGGAATCCTGGCGGGGACGGCTGAGTGGTTGAGCGGCTTGTTCTACGGCGGGACCGGCGCGGAGTTCCACAGCCCTATCAAGGGCGCCATCGAGAGCGGCTTCGATGGCATCGTCGGTTGTCTGAAGTGGATGGGATTCAGGGACGGGTGGCTCGGTGGCGCGGGTCTCATGCTTGGGATCGTGCTGACGATGGTCTGCCTCTTCCTGATCACGAAGACCATGCGGACCCTGATCTCGGGTCCGCTCGAACGCTCCATGAACAAGTCGCTCGGCCGGTCCGGGCTGATCGGCATCCTGGTCGGAGCGGGGGTGACGATCGCCGTCCAGTCGTCGAGCATCACGACGTCGCTCCTCGTTCCGCTGTGCGCCGCGGGCGTGCTCACGCTGGAGAACGCATTCCCCATGATGCTCGGCGCCAACATCGGCACCACGGTGACCGCCCTTCTCGCGAGCATGGCCACGGATCGCAGCGGCCTGACGATCGCGCTGGTGCACACGCTCTTCAACGTGACGGGCGTGCTGATCTTCTATCCCATCCCCGTGATACGGAATATCCCGCTCCGGCTCGCCCGCGGGCTCGCGGAGAGAGCCGCGCGTAACCCAGCCTGGATCGTCGGGTACGTCGTGGGCTTCTTCGTCGTCATCCCGCTCCTCGGGTACCTCCTCTTCCGCTCGGCACCGAGTTGAGTCACGAACCAAATCGGTTAGACTGAGACAAGAATTGCCATGTTGCGCTGGTTTCAACGACTGGGCCCTGAGTCCCGGGGTCTCGAAGAGATCCACGTCCGCTTCCTGCAGATGCTGCAGGACGGCCGCCACATCTTCGATGCAGCCGCCAACTCGCTCCTCGGCGGAACGGACCCCGAGGTCATCCGCGAGGACCTCTTCCGGACCGATATCAGGATCAACGAGACCGAGCAGCGCATCCGGCGCGAGATCGTCGTACACGGTTCGATCCACGGCGCCGCCACTTTCCCCGCCCTGCTCGTGATGATGAGCTTGGTCAAGGACGCGGAGCGGATCGGGGACTACGCCAAGAACCTGTTCGACCTGGCGATCCTGCGGCCGGAGCTCGGGGACGAGGAGGAGCTGACGCACCTCGTCGAGGAGAAGGATCGGTTGTCCCGACTCCTCGTCCGGTCCCAGGGCTTGTTCGACTCGCACGACGTCGACGCCGCGCGCGTATTCCTGAAAGAGGCGGACGCATTCGCCGATCGTTGCGACGCCGAGATCGATCGCCGGATCAAGTCCACAGGGAAGAACGAGGCGACGCTCGTGCTCTGTCTGCGCTATTTCAAGCGCGTCATGAGCCACGCCGCGAACATCGTCACGTCGATCGTGATGCCGGTCGACAAGCTCGACTACTATCCCGGCAAGGCGATGTCGGAGCAGTAGGTCGCACCGTCTCTCTCCCTCCCGTTCCCTGCCTGTTTTCCTGCTATGTCTGCTTCTGGGCAGGCATGGGGCGGCCGCCCATGCCTGCCCAGAAGCAGATATAGCAGGAAAACAGGCAGGGCAGGAACGGAACGGGAAGGGAGCCGCGTCAGTGCGGCACCGGCACGCGCGAATCCGCCTGGATCTGGCCGTCCTCCATGTAGACGACGCGCTCGCAATGGCTGGCGAGGCGTTCGTCGTGCGTGACCAGGAGCATCGAGAGCTGACGCTCGGCCTGCAGGCCGAGGAGGAGCTCGAGCATCCGCTCGCCCGTCGCCCGGTCGAGGTTGCCCGTGGGCTCGTCGGCGATGAGGATGGGGGGGTCGAGGAGCAGCGCGCGGGCGATGGCCACGCGCTGTTGCTCGCCGCCGGAGAGCTGGCCCGGCTTGTGGCCCATCCGGTCCCCGAGTCCGAACGCGTCGAGCATCTCGGAGGCCTTCTCGGTGTAGTGCTTGCGCTCCCTCCGGAACGCGCGGCCCGAGAGCGCGATCATCGCGGGGAGGATGGCGTTCTCGATGGCCGAGAGCTCCGGCAGCAGGTGGTAGAACTGGAACACGAAGCCGATCTTCGTATTGCGCAGGTGCGAGCGTTCCGTGTGGGAGAGCGTCCAGGCTGCGTGGCCGGTGAGAAAGACCTCGCCCTCCGTCGGCCGGTCGAGCAGGCCGAGGACGTTGAGCAACGTCGTCTTGCCGGCGCCCGAGGCGCCCATGAGGCCGAGCAGCTCCCCGCGCTCGAGGTCGAGGTCGATGCCGTGGAGGATCTCGAGCCTGCGCTCTCCGACCTTGAAGGACTTGCGGATGCCGCGCGCGCGGAGGATGACGGACGCTTCGGTGGTCGTTCCGGACATGGGGCTACTCGTACCGGAGCGCATCGATGGGGTCGAGCCGCGCTGCCTTCAGGGCGGGGATGGCGGCGAAGATCAGGGTGCAGAGGAATGCGCCGAGAACGATCATGGCCACGCCGGCGGGCTCGACGACGCTCGGGATGTGGTCGAACAGGTAGACGTCACGGTTGAAGATCTGGAAGCCGAAGGTATCCGACAGGAAGCGCTCGATCGGGTCGATCTCGATCGCGCTCCAGATGCCGAGGATCGCTCCGGCCGTCGCGCCGAACAGCGCTTCCCAGAATCCGATGAGGAGGAAGAGCACCAGGATGCCGCGCGGTGTCGCGCCGAGCGCGCACAGGATGCCGATGTCGCGTCGTTTCTCGGTGACCATCATCGAGAGGATCGCGAAGACCGTGAACCCCGCGACGACCATGACCAGGCTGAGCATGATCCCCATGAGGGCCTTCTCGTTCTCGATCGCGCGCAGGAGGTTCTTGCGGAAGTCCTCCCAGGTGCGGATCTCGCCCAGGTCGCGGAATCGGTCGTCGTGCAGGAGACCGGCCGCGATGAGCTCCCGCTTCAGGTCGGCGACCACGGCGACTTTGTCGCGCTCGTAGTCCTTCAGCTTGACGAGGATCGCGCTGAAGTCGGTCGAGTCTCCGAGGAGGTCGGAGAGCTCGCGCCGGTCGAAGTAGACCTGGCTCATGTCGACCTCGTTGTTCTGCGACCGGAAGGTCCCCGCGACGACGTAGGCCTGATTGCTCGGCTCGCCCACGTCACCCGTCCGCGAGTCCACGGTCACGGTCATGATCTCGACCTTGTCCCCGCGGAAGACGCCCCAGTGGGCGGCGAGCTGGTTGCCGAGGATGACGCTCGGCAAGGGGCGGGACTCGGGCCGGTAGTCCGGGGGCGGAGCGAACGGGTCGTCGACGTCCGCGACCTGCCCGACCGGGAACATGGGCTCCCTGAGGAGCGACTCCCGGAGGTCCGTGGTCGTGTACTCCGCCTCGGGATCGATGCCCACGAGGTGCACCAGCGCGAGGCCCGAGCTCGAGACGTCGCGCAGGATGTAGCCCCGGCCGGGGACGGTCAGGATGCCGTACCACTGGAGCTGGGTGCAGGCGGCCTCGACCCGTGGATCCGCGCGGACGATCGCGAGGAACAGCGCGGGATCGTTCGGGATCATCGTGCCCCGCTGCCTGTCGAGCGGCACCTCGAGGAGGGGCTGGATGATCAGGTCGGAGAGGCTCCCGCGGAGGCTCTTGCGGCTCTCGTTCAGGAAACCCGACATGATCGAGAGGATCAGGACGAGGGCGGCGACGGCGACCATGATGCCCGCCATGCCGATCCAGTTGGTCCGACGGGCGCGGAGGTAGCGCAGGGAGAGGAACGCCCGGTAGGCGCCCTGGACGCCCCGCGGGATGGGCGGGAGCGGCTCGCCCTCGGCCTGCGGGGTTTCGCCGGCGAACGGTTCGGACGGGGTCTCTTGCACGGCTCGTTCCTCTTCCTCGCCGCTAAGCTTCGGCCCCGTCAGGCGCACCGTGCTCGCCATCGGCCCGGTGCGGGCGCATCGCCGGAAAGAGCAGCACGTCGCGGATCGAATCCTGGTTCGTGAGCACCATCACGAGGCGGTCGATGCCGATGCCCAGCCCGCCCGTCGGGGGCATGCCGAACTCGAGTGCCTGCACGTAGTCGAGGTCCACCTCGCCGGGCGTCTCGGGGTCCTTGTCCGCCACCTGGTCCTCGAATCGACGCTGCTGTTCAGCGGGGTCGTTCAGCTCGGTGAACGCATTCCCGAGCTCCATGCCCGCGATGAACAGCTCGAACCGCTCCGCGAGGCGCGGATCATCGGGTTTCGCCTTGGCGAGCGGGCAGATCTGCACGGGGTAGTCGATGACGAACGCGGGGCCGGAGAGGTGGTCCTCCACGGTCGCCTCGAAGACGTCGTTCATCAGCTTCCAGTAGTTCCCGGCGTCGCGGATCTCCAGCTCCTTCGCGCGCGCCCGCACGGCGCTCTGATCGTCGAAATCGCAGCCATTGTGTTCCCGGAAGAGGTCCGCGTAGGCGAGGCGCGGGTAGGGCGCCGCGAGCTCGTATTCCTGGCCGCGGAAGGTCGTCCGTGTTCCGCCGTTCACCTCGCGGCAGAGCATCTCGAGCATGCCCTCGGTGAGCTCCATCATCCGGCGGTAGTCGGCCTGCGCCTCGTACAGCTCGAGCATGGTGAACTCGGGGTTGTGCCGCACGGAGATGCCCTCGTTGCGGAAGTTGCGCGCGATCTCGAACACCCGCTCGAGCCCGCCGACGATCAGGCGCTTCAGGTACAGCTCCGGGGCGATCCGGAGGTAGAAGTCCATGTCGAGCGCGTTGTGGTGCGTCGTGAACGGGCGCGCGGTCGCGCCGCCCATGATCGGGTGCAGGGTCGGCGTCTCGACCTCGAGGTAGCCCTCGCCGTCCAGGTAGCGCCGGATGCACGCGAGGATGCGGCTGCGCTTGACGAAGACGTCGCGCACGCCCTCCGAGGCCCACAGGTCGACGTAGCGCCGGCGGTACCGCGCCTCCTTGTCGGTGAGCCCGTGCCACTTCTCCGGCGGCGGCGCGACGGCCTTCGCGAGCAACTGAACCTCGCTCGCCCACACGGTCACCTCGCCCTTCTGGGTGTGCCCGAGCTCGCCCGTGACGGCCACCAGGTCGCCCCCATCGAGCCACTTCCGCCGCGGCCACCAATCGCCGAGCCGGTTCTTCTGCAGCCCCGTCTGGATCCGGCCGGTCCGATCGAGGAGCGGGGCGAAGATCAGCTTGCCGAAGTCCCGCAGGCCGAGCAGCCGTCCGGCCACCGTCACCTTCTCGCCCAGGAGGGGGCCCGGGTCGTCGGCGCTGCCGGCGCCGGCGATGATCTCGGCCACCGGCGTGCTGGCGACACCCCGGGCAGGATACGGGTCCTCGCCCGACTCGCGGATGGCCGCGACCTTCGCGAGTCGGTCGGGGTGGGCGAGCTCGGTCATCTCGGCACTCTCATCGCAGGGCTTCAGAGGCTGCCGAAGCTACCGGAGTTCAGCCCGCGGCCCGAGAGGAAAAACCCGGCCCCCGCGGGCGGTGACGGGCGGCCGGTCGTACTGGTGGAGGATAGGGGAGTTGAACCCCTGACCTCTTGAATGCCATTCAAGCGCTCTACCAACTGAGCTAATCCCCCGTGGCCCGCGGCGCCGGGGAGGACCGGCGCAGCGAAGGGGCGGAGAGCATGTCCGGTCCATCCGCGGGAGTCAACCCCCCCTCGCGCGCGGGGGCGAGGCTCACTATCCTGTCCGCCTCATCGCCCGCTCCCCTGCACGCGCGATGCGCGCGACCGGATCCGCCACCGGGGGGGAGCCGGTCCCGAGG
>SMVQ01000324.1 GCA_004357655.1 Planctomycetota bacterium | reverse complement strand
GTCCTCGCGGTGGAAGTACTCGAGCAGGTGCGCGAGCAGCCAGCGCGCGGATTGCTCCTCCGTGCGGTCCGCGGGATCGTCCGGGAGGCCGGCGACCAGCGCGTCGAAGACCTGGGCGATGTCCGCGCGTCGTTCCTCCGCGGCTTCGGTGCTCGCGCCGTCCTTCAACGGCGGGCGTTCGAACTCGGCGCCGGTTGCGAGGAGTTCGGAGCGCTTCTCCTCCAGCCAGCGCTGCAGGGCGATCAGCGAGAGGCAGTCATCGCGGTTGTAGCCCTCGACGTGCCCGCGGTCGCTCTCGGTGATCTCCTCGGGCATACCTTGTTCGAGCGCGCAGTCGACGCGCCGGAGAGCCGGCGACGCCTCCTCGCGCAGCTTCACTTCGCGCTCGTACCCGAAGAACTCCTCTAGCGGCTTCAGCGAGTAGCTCTCCACGCTCGCCCGCAATCCCTGGCGCGTGACCGAATACAGGTCGACGAAGCGCTCGCCGCGCAAGAGCGTGTCGAGCTCGTCCTGTCGCGTCGCGTGCCTCATCGCCAGGCGCTTCAGGGCGGACGGTTCGTAGGGCGCGTAGTGGTAGATGTGCAGGCCGGGGTACTCCTCCTGGCGCGCGATCACGAAGTCGATGAAGTCCTCGAACGCGCGCTTCTCGGCGCCCCGCTCGAGCGCCCACAGGGCGGTGTACTGCTGCGCGCCGTTCGCATCGAGGAACGCGTATCCGGTCAGGTACTCGAGGCCGCCGCCTTCGACGTAGGGGTTGCCCTCGAAGTCCAGGTAGATGTCGCCCGGGGACGGTTCGGGGAGGCGCGCCAGGCCGCGGCCCTCCTCGTGCTCGAGGAGCTCGGTGACGGGCTTCCCTGTGCGCCGGCCCTCGAGTTGGACGGCGGCCTGGCCCTGTAGCTTCGCGTAGGTCTCGATGCGGCCGCGCTTGGGTTTTTCTTTCAGTGGCTCGACCGCGAGGGCGAAGGCTTCGAGCGTGTCGATGCCCTGGCGCATGAGCTCCGCCGTGTGCGCGCCCGGCATCCCCGCGACGAGAGACAGGTGGTCGTCGGCGTGCCGGCGATCGTCGCAGCGCTTCCACCAACGGCAGATGTCGCAGTGGGGGACGGGGGCAGGGTAGACCTCTGCCTGGCCCTCGTCGGTGACGAAGGCCGCGAGGCGTTCGCGCACCAGACGGTAGTAGGCGTGGAAGTCCGTGAAGCGGAACGTCTCGCGGGGGAAGTCCTCGCCCGGCTTCACGACGTGCATCAATTCGGCGGGCTCGCCCTGGACGGTGCGCAAGAGGTCGGCGTAGAGGCAGAGCTGGAGCACTGTGCCGGCACGCGTCTCTTGCGCGAGCTTGGTGTCGATGACTTCGTAGGCCCAAGCGCCGAGGTCGGTCTTGCCGTCGACGCGGAGGAGGATGTCGGCGTAGCCGTGGAAGCGGGCGTCGCGCAGGTTGGCCTGCACGATGACGTCCGCACCGGCGCGGGCGGCTTCGAGCGTTCGCCGCGCGTTCTCCGCGCCCCGGTACTCGGTCAGGTCGACGACCGCGAGCCCGCGCGCCCGGAGGTGGTCGACGTAGGCGAGTTCGTGATCGATCCCGCGCTGCATCAGGAGCTCCAGAGCGGGGTCCTGCCAGTGAGGCTCCGCGAGCTCACCGGACCGTACCCGTTGGTCGAGTCCGGTCAGGTGCTTGCAGGCCAGGTGATTCGCGAGGTTGGTCGCGGTGAGCCGGCGCGGGTTCTGCTCGGCACCCATGAATTCCTCCGGGTTTAGGACTCCTTAGCTTGACAAATAGATGGAATCGGACGACATATGTCAATGTCATGGCTCCTAAAGGTGATCTAGGACTGCGCATCCAGCGCGCGAGGCGCGCCCAGGGGCTCAGCTTGCAGGCCCTGGCCGACCAGTTCTCGCGCCCGATCACGCGCGCCGCACTCTCCAAGTACGAGCGCGGGGAGGTTATGCCACGCGCCGACGTGCTGCTCGAGCTGGGGCGGGTGCTGCGCGTGCCCGCCGCCTACTTCCTCGAAGAAGCGCCCCCGCCGGGCGTGGAGTGGATCGCCTACCGCAAGCACTCGCGGCTCGGAGCGCGAGCGAGCGAGCGGATCCGGGCGCGTGCCGAGCTCGCCGCCGAGGCCTTCTTGCGCCTGCGCGATCTCCTCCATCCCGGGGAGGAGCCGGCCTTCCCCAAACCGCGAACGGCGGCGACGGTCGACGATGCGGAGGATGCCGCCGATGCTCTTCGCGCGGCGTGGGGGCTCGGGTCGGGGCCCGTCGAGGGCTTGGTAGGTCGCGTCGAGGACGCGGGCGCGTTGGTGCTCGGTAGCGAGGAGGGGACGAAGTTCGACGGCTTGTCCGGGCGCGCCGCGCGGGGGTTCCCCGTCATCGTCCTGAACACGAGTCGGCCCGATGATCGGACGCGGTTCAACATCGCGCACGAGCTGGGTCACCTTCTCCTCGATACCGGGTCCCTCACTCCGCGCGAGGAGGAGCAGCTCGCCAACCGGTTCGCCGCCGCGCTCCTGATTCCACGCGAAGCCGTCTACCGGGAGGTCGGCAGGCGGCGGAGCGAGATCACGCTCGCGGAACTCGAGCATCTGAAGCGACGCTACGGAGTGTCGATGCAAGCCTGGGTGCGGCGGGCGAAGGATCTCGGGGTCCTCACGGAGGAGGCCTACCGATCCTGGAACATCCAGTTCCGGTCCCAGGGCTGGCACGTGAACGAGACCGCGACGTACGAAGGCGAGGAGACACCCTCTCGTCTGCGGCTCCTCGCCATCCGTGCGCTGGCGGAGCGATTGGTGGATCGCGAGTGGGTGCGGCGCTTCTGCCCCGAAGCGCTGGAGGGCGAATCCACGGAATCGAAGCCCGCGTCGGCGATCCGCCAGCTTCTCGTCCGCGGCGAATCGGACCGTCGCACGATCCTCGAGGCGGCGGCCCAGCGCGCGGCGAAGGACTACGCGGAGGATTCCGAGCTCGAGGAGTTCCTGGCCTTCGACGATGAGTTGGACGGCGAAGGGACCGGGGCTTGAACGGTCATCCAGCCCGCGGCGAAGTGTGGCGGATCGCTTTGGACCCGACGGTCGGTTCCGAGATCCAGAAGACACGCCCATGCGTCGTGATCAGCTCGGACGGGCTTCAAAGCGTGCCCGTCCGCATCGTCGTGCCCATCACTTCATGGAAACCGAAGCACGGCGACCGACCGTGGTGCATCCCGATCGATCCCGACACTGCGAATGGTCTCGAGAACCGCTCCGCGGCCGATGCAATCCAGGTGCGATGCGTTTCGCTGACTCGGTTTCGGGAGCGGCTGGGGCATCTTGCGAGCGCGAGTCTCGAGGACGTCGTTCTCGCGGTGGGGCTCTGCGTCGATGCTCCCAGCAGCCCTGCTCGAGAACGATCGCCGAGGGTTGCCGGGCGCGCTGGTGTTGGGGGACTCACACCGCGCGCAACAAGTTGCGCAGTCTCGCGAGAACCGCGGGCGCCTGCTCTCCATGCTCCTCACCCGAGATCGCCTCCGCATACCACAGCAGGTGCAGGGCGATCTCGTGGAAGCGCACCTCATTGAAGGCTCGAAGAATACGGCTACGTCGAGGGAGCTCCGGCTGAGCAGGCCGCGGGCGACGCCTCGGCGCGCGGCTTCTCGCCAGAATCTCGCAATCCCGCGCCTCGCGCGCTCCACCGTCCGCTAGCCTTCCAGCACCTAAACCTACCGAGGAGAACGGGAGAGCCGCGTGCGAGAGAACGAATCCGTGCAACAGCCGGGAGAGGGCGGCAATGAACCGTTTGAGCGCGTCGCCAACCTACGCGCACGATGGGATCCAGTGGACGCCACTTTTCCCGATCACCTGAAGTACGAGGGCATTTGCGCCCGCATGTACCGGGCGTTCAGCTGGCTCGAGAGGGTTGAGGAACTCGCCGATCGGGACGGTGAGCGCAGCGCCGACGATCAACTCATCCTCGCCTGGACGGCACTGAACAGCCTGTACGGAAAGTGGGATGCCGACCGCAATGAACCGGAGCGGGACGTGCCCAGCCTGATTGAGTTCACGGACCATCTCTTCGAGATCGACAAGGAAGAGGCGCTGATCGGGCAGCTCGGAGAGCAGCAGTCCGAAGTGCTCGAGCTACTGGACAACCAGTTTCTTTCCCGGCAGTTCTGGAACGCGCCGGACATCGACAAGGCGGCGAAGAAGACGAAGCTCAGGCATAGCGCGCGTACCTGGTACATCGAGAAGCGCCACCGGCTCATCCTCGAGAAGCTCCTTCGCAACGTCTACTACATGCGATGCCAGCTGGTCCACGGGGCAGCCACTCGGGGAAGTTCCTTGAACCGCGACACGCTGGGGCCGTGCCTGAGAGTCCTTCGACTGTTCCTGCCCACGATGCTCGGGATCGTCATCGACCATGGCCACCGAGACGATTGGGGGCCTGTCTGCTACCCGGTCGTGAAGTGAGAGAGATCTCTACCAGGGCTGGTCTTCCCTCTTCCCCATTGCTCCCGCAGCGCGGCGTTCCCTCACGCCAGGCGGATGCGATGGATGCCCACGAAGGTCAGGTCGCCCGGATCGAGCCCCTCGATTTCGAGTCGGAGCAGGATGGCCTCCCTGGCCCGCTCGACGAGCTCATCCAGTGATCGAGCCTCACTCCGGCAACCGTAGAGCGCGGGGACGGTTGCGACGTAGAGCCCGTCGGGATCGCGCTCGATGACGATGTCGAATTCCAGGGGTATCTCGGTGGAGGGCGGGAAGGCGATCATGCTCGTCACGCTGGACCTCTCCGCCCCGCGGGGGTTACCTCCCAAAGTCGAGATTCCGTTTCTATCGACGGCTCGATTCGAGGGCTGACTCAGCACATCGTCGGTTGGCGCGCGATAGGTCAGGTTCGGCGCGGGAGGAGGCGGTGCATCCTGGGCCGCTCATGGCCGTCCCGCTTTCGCCATCAGGGACGCCATGCCTTCGAAGAGCGCGGCCAGCGACGCGGCCGCCTCGGGGGGCGCTTCGATCCGCAGCCCGCCCTCCTCGGTGCGCTCGACGGTGATGCGCGCGAAGAGGCCCTGGACCTCGGCGGCATTGGATGCCGGGGGAGCGGGCTCGACGTCGGCGGCCTCGTCGGCCGCGGTGACCAGCTCGTCGATTTCGGGCTCGGCGGTCTCCATGAGGTCCGCCTGCTCCTCGTCCTCGCGCTCCGGCTCGGGCTCGACGCCGTTGGATGCGGCCGCGTCGGGCCCGGCCGCTTCGTCCACCATTCGGCCGACGCCCTCGAGGAAAGTGCCGGCACTCTCGAAGTCCACCGCGTCACTGTTCCCGTCGAAGATGCCCTGGAAGAGCTCGCGCTTGTCCGCCATGAGTCGCTTGATCCGCTCCTCGATGCTGCGGGCGCCGATCAGGCTGTAGACGTCGATGGGATCCGTCTGGCCGAGGCGGTGGATGCGGCCCACGCGCTGCTCGAAGACGGCCGGATTCCAGGGCAGGTCGAGGTGTATGCAAGCGTTGGCGGCGCGCTGCAGGTTCAGGCCGACGCCGCCCGCGTCCGAGGCGAACAGGATCCGCACGCGGTCGTCGTCGTGGAAGTCGACGAGGTTCTGCGTGCGCCGCTTCGCCCGCTCGGCGCCGGTGAAGAAGCGTGCCTCGAGCCCTGCCGCGGCGAGGACGTCGCCGACAACCCAGTGCGAGAGGCGGAGCATGCGGCGCCACTGGCTGAACACGACGACTCGGCGGCCCTGCTCCACGACGAGCTGCTGGACGAGCTCGCGCAGCTCGGACAGCTTGGGGCTGAAGAGGCCTCGCAGGAGCCGGGGGGTCGGTCGCCGCTCGCGAATCGCGGGCCAGACGGAGGTGAAGTCGAGCTGCGCGAGACCGTTCGCGATGATGCGCTGCGTGTTCAGGAGCTGCATGAGCCGCAGGAACTCGGACTGGGTCAAGGGCCGGCGCGAGCTCATGGAGACCAGGGCG
>SMVQ01000323.1 GCA_004357655.1 Planctomycetota bacterium | reverse complement strand
GTATTCGAGTCCTGCAGCGTGCGGCCGTTCAGGCGGAAGCGGATCGCGAGCTTCTGCGGGTCGGGGATCTCGTCCTTCGTAGCGATGTACTCGCCGCAAGGCGCGAACGTGTCACACGATTTTCCACGCTGCCACTGACCGTCGGCGAATTGGAAGTCGCGCGCGCTGACGTCGTTCACGTTCATGTAGCCGAGCACGTAATCGTAGGCGCTCGAGACCGAAACGCGTCGGGCTTCGCGGCCGATGACGACGCCCAGCTCCGCTTCGTAGTCGACCTGCTCGCTGCCGGGCGGCAGCTCGACGAATTCGCCGGGACCGACGACGGACGTCGGGAACTTGGAGAACACGAGCGGGCGCTCGGGGATGTCCATGCCGCTCTCGGCGGCGTGGTCCCTGTAGTTGAGGCCGATGCAGATCACCTTGCGCGGGTGCGGGACGGGCGCGCAGAGGCGCACGCTCGCGCGCGGGACGACGGCGCCGGCGCGCCGCAGGGCATCGAGCCGCGACGGCTCGCTCACCGCCGCCCGGTGCAGCTCCTCGGCGGCAGGCAGGCAGGGGCCCGCGAGGTCGAACCACTCGAGGTCGTGCTCGGCCTCGGGCAGGTCCGCGGCCTCGCAGACGAAGTCCAGGATCTCGCCGGTGGCCGCAAGCAGCGCGCCGGTGTGGGGCCGGCCCCCGTCCGCGGGGTGGAAGGTGACGATCTTCACGCGGGGGCTTCCTTCGACAGCAGGATGACGTGCAATTCCTTGGGGCCGTGGACGCCGACGACGAGCGTCAGCTCGATGTCCGCGGTGCGCGACGGGCCGGTGATGAAAGTGAGCACGCGCGGGAGGGAGTCCGGATCGTCGCCGCGCGCCGTCGCCAGCGCGTCGCCCAGGGTGCCCAGGATACGGTCCGTGTCCAGGATCGCCACGTGGACGGGCGGGACGAGCGAGACGAGGCGGTGCCGCTCCGCCTCGGAGTCGAGTACGAGCGTGCCCGTCTCGGCGATGCCCCATTGGGCGCCGGTGACGCCGAGGTCGCAGGCGAGCAGGCGCTCGCGGTCGCTCCAGCCGTCGAACACGGCAGCGTCGCCGAGGCCGGCGGCGATGGCTCGCGCGAGCGGCGCGTCCGAGACGGCGACCTCGCGCGCGCCGAGGTCCGCGGCGATGCGCCGCAGCGCGGCCGCCGCGTTCGCCTCGTCGCGCACGACCGTGCAGTGCCCGTCGACACCCTCGAGCACCTCCACGAAGCGGGCGAGGCGTTCCGCCGGTGTATCGAGGCCCGCGGGCGCGCCCGGTGGCGGGCCCGAGCGCTCGACGCGCGATCGCTGCACGCCGCGCAGGTTCTCGCGCACGGAGGCGAGGATCGCGTCGCGGGCGGAGCTCTCGCTCACACCTTCCCCTTCGTGCGCCGCCACTCGGCGCGGAACGAGCGCGGCGCGGCGGCGCGCAGCTCGCGGGCGGCGGTCCACGCGCCGAGCGGTGGGACGAGCCGGCGGGCCAGGCGCCCGATGCGGCCGTCGCCCACCACGACCGGCTGCACGATGCGCGTCACCCACGCCGTGAAGCGGTAGCGCCGGGGCCCCGCCATCGCCCACGCCCACGCGCGGAACGCGAGCCGCTCGAGGAACCGTCCCTCGCGCGTCGACTTGCCGCCCGGCGGGCCGTCGCCAAGGACGATGCGCGCGCGCAAGTGCAGGAGCAGCTGTGGGATGTCGATCTTGACGGGGCACACGTCGCGGCACGCGCCGCACAGGCTGGAGGCGAACGGCAGCTTCGCCGCCTTGTCGAGCCCCGCGAGCTGCGGCGTGATCACGGCGCCGATCGGGCCGGGGTACACGGAGCCGTACGCGTGGCCGCCGATCTGCTGGTACACGGGGCACGCGTTGAGGCACGCGCCGCAGCGGATGCACGCGAGCGACTGGCGCGTCACGCGCTCGCGCAACATCGCCGAGCGGCCGTTGTCGACGATCAGGAGGTGCAGCTCTTCGGGCCCTTCGCGGCCTTCGCGGCGCGGGCCCGTGAAGATCGTCTGGTAGCTGGTGAGGTGCTGGCCCGTGCCCGAGCGGGGGAGCAGGCGCAGGAACACCTCGAGGTCCTCGAAGAGCGGGATCACCTTCTCGATGCCCATGACGGCGATGTGCGCGCGCGGGAGGCTCGTCGTCATGCGCGCATTGCCCTCGTTCTCGAGCACGAGGAAGGAGCCCGTCTCGGCGATACCGAAGTTGACGCCGCTGATCCCGAGGTCCGCCTGCGCGAACGTCTCGCGCAGGACGCGCCGCGCTGCGAGCGTCAGCTCGGTCACGTCGTCCGTCGGCGGAATGCCGAGCTTCTCAACGAAGAGCTCCGCGATCTGCGCCTTCGTCTTGTGGATCGCGGGCACGATGATGTGCGAGGGCGTCTCGCCCGCGAGCTGGATGATCCACTCACCGAGATCGGTCTCGACCGGCAGCAGCCCGCCGCGCTCGAGCGCGTCGTTCAGGCCGATCTCCTCGGTGGTCATGCTCTTGCTCTTCACGGCGGTCGTCGCGCCCGTGGCGCGGGCGACCGCCAGGACGACCTCGCAGGCCTCGGCCGCATCGCGCGCCCAGTGCACCTGGACACCCTCGCGCTCGGCGTTCGCGGCGAACTCCTCGAGGAAAGCGTCGAGGTTCGCGAGCGTCTCCTCCTTGATCGCGCGGGCGCGCTCACGCAGGTCCTCCCAGTCGGGCAGGCTCGCCACGGCGGCGCTCCTTCTGCTGCTGAAGAGCTCCGTCGCGTTCCGCAGCGCGCCGCGCAGGACTTCGTCGCCGAGTGCCTTCACGACGGCCTCGTCGAAGTGCTCGGAGTCGAGATGCGCGATCGCCTCCGGCCCGGGGGCCTCTTTGCCACTGGCGCTCATCGCTCGGAGGCCAGGAGCTCGGCGAGGTGCAGTGTCCGGATCGGGGACTTGCGCCGCGCGAGGCGCCCGCCGATCTGCATGAGGCAGCTCACGTCGCCGGAGACGATCGTGTCGACCTCGTCCAGTTCGAGCGCCTGCAGCTTCTGGTCGAGCATGGCGACGGAGATCGCGGGGTACTTCACGGAGAACGTGCCCCCGAAGCCGCAGCAGCTCTCCGCGCTCGACGCCTCGACGAACTCGATGCCGCGCACCTTGGCCAGGAGACGCCGCGGTTCCTCGCGGATGCCGAGGTCGCGCAGCCCGTGGCATGCGTCGTGCCAGGTGACGCGCCCGGCGAACGTCGCGCCGACGTCGTCGACGCCGAGGACGTTCACCAGGAAGGCCCCGAGTTCGTGCGTGCGCGCAGCGACGGCCTTCGCGCGCGCGTGCCAGGGGTCCGATTCGTCGAAGAGCTCGGCCATGTGGTGGACCATCGCCGCGCACGATCCGGAGGGCAGGACGAGGGCTTCGGCATCGTCCCGGCCGTAGACTTCGAGGAAGGCGCGCGCGACCGTGCGCGCTTCGTCCCGATACCCCGAGTTGAACGCGGGCTGACCGCAGCACGTCTGGCGCTCGTCGAAGAGCACCTCGCAGCCCGCGCGTTCGAGCACGCGCACCGTCGCCGTGCCGACGGACGGCCAGAGCTGATCGACGAGGCAGGTGACGAAGAGAGCGACGCGCACGCCGTACAATACGGTACCGCGCCGGATTCTTCACAACTCGAGGGGGGCTGCCTCCCGAGTTGTGAAGAATCCGGCGCGGTACCGTATCGCTACAGCGACACCGTCTGCTCCGCCCAGAACTGGAACTCACGGTGCTTGTTGACCTCGGCCATGGCGAGCACGTCACCCGACGCGACGCGCTTGAGGTGGGTGAAGACGCGCGCACCGACCTCGTCGATCGTCTCGGTGCCGTCGATCACGCCTCCGGCGGAGAGGTCGAGGTCGTGCTTCATGCGCTCGTGAATCGGCGTGTTCGAGGTGAGCTTGATCACAGGGCAGATCGCGTTGCCGATCGTCGTTCCGCGGCCCGTCGTGAACACGACGACGTTGGCGCCCGAGGCGACGAGGCCCGGTGTCGACTCCTGGTCGTAGCCGGGGCCCTGCATGAGGTGCAGGCCCTTGCGTTCCGGGCGCGCGGAGTAGCCGATGCAGCCCTCGACGCGCGTCGTGCCGGCCTTCGCCATGGCGCCGAGGGACTTGATCGTGATGTTCAGGAGCCCACCGGCCTTGTTGCCCGGGCTCGGGTTCTCACCCAGCACCATGTTGAACTTGGCGGCGTACTCCTTGTACCAGTCGATGGTCGCGTAGACCTGCCGCCCGACCTCGGCGTTGCGCGCGCGGTTCGCGAAGACGTGCTCGGCGCCGCAGAACTCCGGCACCTCGGTGATGAGCACCGTCCCGCCCGAGCGCACGACGAGATCGGAGACGCGCCCCAGCGACGGATTGGCCGAGAGACCCGAGAAGCCGTCCGAGCCGCCGCACTTGACACCGAGCACGAGGTGCTCGAGCGAGACCTCTTCGCGCTGCGCTTCGTTCACCTTCGGCAGCATCTCGTTCACGGCGGCGAGCCCCTTCTCGATCGCCGCCTGCGTGCCCCCGGCTTCCTGGATGCCCATCCAGAGCACGGGCTTGTCCCAGCCGAAGGGATGATCCTTCAGGTACTTCCCGACGAGCGTGAGGTTCGTCTTCTCGCACCCGAGGTCGATGAACACGACCGCGCCGACGTTCGCATGGTCCGCGTAGTTCCGGAGCGTGCGCAGCATCACCTCGATGTTCGACCCATCACCGCAGCCACAGCCCTTGTTGTGGGGCAGCGCGACGACGCCGTCGACGTTCGGGAACTTCTCGCGGCTGTACATCGTGAGGTCCGCCACCATGGCGATCTGCTGCGCCTCGTGGCTCGAGCACATGCTCGTGGGCACGACGAGCACCCAGTTGCGCGTCCCGACGAGGCCGTCCGGCCGCCGGAAGCCGCGGAACGTCCCGCGCTCCGACGCCTCGAAGTAGTCGGGCGCCGCGTTCGATAGGTCGTCCGGCAGGTCGCGCACGACCGGCACGTCGTCCGTCATGTTGTCGTGCGAGATCGGGTCGCCCGCGCCGATGCCCAGCGACGTGCCGATCGGTTGCCCGTACTGCAGCACGTACTCACCCTTGGGCACCGCGCGCGTCGCGAAGCGGTGCCCGGGCGTCACCGTGCCCGTGATCGCGAGCAAGGTGCCGTCCGCCAGCTCCACGGTGTCGCCCGCGACGAGCGCGCTCTTGACGACGGCGACGTTGTCCTCGGGCGCGACGACGACGGCGCAGTCCCGGAGCTGGCGGGCAGGGGGGGCGGACTGGGGGCTCATGGGGTTCTCTTCGTTCGGGAGAGCGGAGCGCTCACCATTGTAGGCCGGGCGGCCCGCCCGGAGCCCTCGAACAGGCCGGAGGGGCAACGAGCGGGGACACCCAGGCGGAACCCTCGAGCGCCAGCGAAGGGCACAGACCGTCTACGGGGCTGCCTGATTCTTGCCCTTGTGACCGGCTGCGCCTGGTCGACCACACTGGCCCAACCCTTCGCGGGAGGTGGAGCTCTGGCTCGAGCGCGTCCTGACGCCCGCGGGGAAGCCGGCGCACAGGAAGGACCGCGCGAGTCCGGTCCTGCTCTTCACGGACAGCTAGGGGCATTTCTACCGCAGCCTCGGCGGCGACTTCACGAACCTGCTGTACGCCCGCCTCGGGTCGCGGATCGACGTGATCGCGATCGACGGCGGCGGCCGGTCGGTGTGTGGGCAGCCCTCGCCCGGCACGAAGGCGCGCTCGAGGGCCAGCGGCCGGTCATCTGGCTGTGCGGCAGGGGGGCGTTCGCAACGCTCGAGCTCGCGGTCGTGAGCCGGATCGCTGAAGCCGGCTTCGCCCGCTGGGGCGGGTGAAGAGCGACGTCCTGCCGCGATCGGGTGCGCGATCCGAAACTCTTGCAACACAAGCGGGGTCGCCGGGGACACTGATACGACATGGGCACCCCGTACGAGAGCCTCGACACCGAGCAGCTCCTGGAGCATTCGGAGTGGCTGCGGCGGCTCGCGCGGCAGCTCGTGCGTGACGACGCCACGGCCGAGGACCTGTCGCAGGAGACGTGGGCCGCGCTCGGGCGCCGCGGCACGGTGGGGATCCGCGACCTGCGGGCCTTCCTCGGAGGAACGCTGCGCAAGCTCGCTCTGAAGCGCGCGCGCAGCGAGGGGCGGAGGACCCACCACGAGGGAGCGGCGGCGCGGCCGGAGCCGATCGGCTCGCCGGAGGAGCTCGCGGAGAAGCTCGAGGTGCAGCGCGCGATCCTCGAGGAGCTCTCTTCGATGGGCGCCGAGACGCGGACCGCGATCCTGCACCGCTACTACGAGGGCCATACCGCCGCGGACGTGGCGCGTTCGCAGGGTGTGCCGCAGGGCACGGTCCGCGCGCGGCTCAAGCGCGGGCTCGACGAGCTGCGCGGCAGGCTGGACCGGCGCTTCGGGGGCAGGCGCTCGTGGTGCGTCGTGCTCGCGGGCATTTCGAAGGGGCACATCGAGGGCGGGGTCGCGGCGGGCGCTGCGGTCCAAGCATCGGTCGCGGTCGGTTCGGCCGCGGGATTGGGAGGTCTGCTCATGAGTAAGCTGGTGTTGGCATTCGTGGTCGTCCTGCTCGCCGCTTCGGGCGCTCTGTGGTTTGGCGCGGATCACGGGGAGGATCTGGAGGCGCTGCCGGAGGTCGCTGCCGTCGAGACGCCGATGGAGGAGACGATCCTCGCCGGTGAACCCGTGGAGAGCGGCCGCACACCGGCGATCGCCGTGGCCGAGGAATCGCCCGCCGTCGAGCCCAGCGGCTCGAGCCCGACAGCCATGGCGCTCGCCACCCTGACTGGCCGCTTCCTCCTGCCCGCCGGCTCGCCGGCGGAAGGGGTCGCGCTGAGCTTCGAAGGGATGACATCCAACGCCGAGCTGGCCCGCAAGTTCGGTTTGCCGAAGGACTGGCAGGACCAGGAGGTGGAGACGGGTCCTGACGGTCGCTTCACGTTTCTCTTCGATCCCCCGCGCGCCTACCAGTTCTTCCTTGCGGGAAAGCTAGGTGAGTACGCGGACACGCGGTGGCGATGGGGGAGCCTTCCGCCTGGCGAAGTAACGGATGTGGGGGACGTCGTCCTGACGGAGACGGGGTCGATCGCGGGACGACTGATCGACCGGGCAGGGAAGCCGCTCGAGGGTGCCTGGAGGATCTCCGTAGAGACGTCGTATCGCCAGGCCGGTCCGGCAGGGAACGCCACACGCGCAAGTGGAACCGTCGACCCAAAGACCGGCGAGTTCCGAATCGATCGTGTGCCCCCTGGGACTGCGGAGCTCAAGGCCCACTCAGCCCAGTTCGGATGGGTCAAGGGGCCCATCGTGGTCGTCCAGGCTGGTGAGGCCTCTGCAGCCGACATCGTCTACGAGGGGCCCGACAACTCGCGGCGAATCCTCATCAGTACGCGCAACCGCGCATTCCACACGCACAGCCGTCCAGCGCCGGGGACGATTATCGTGCGGGGAGAGTCCGGCGAAGTCGTCGCCGAGCGGGTCGCGGGCTCCTCCCAGAGCTGGTCCGCCGCCGACCTCGCCCCGGGGCAGTACACGATCGAAGTCACCGACCCGAACTACGAGCCGTGGAGCAAGTCCGGAGTCCAGCCGGGTCAGAAAGTGAACGCGCACCTCAGGGGGAGCGCCGCCGTCGAGCTGAGCGTCCGGGACTCCGAGACTGGCGAGCCGGTGGCGCGCTACGAGATGCGGCTGAGGTTTCGAAACGCGCACTTCGGGCCGAACATCTTCCGACTCCGGAAAGACTCCGACCCTGAGCCGCCCGAGGGGCTGTACGACGCGCTGATGCCCGGGGACCTCACGATCGTCGTCGCGGCACCGGGCTACGCGCCGTTCGAGACGGACCTCACGCTCGGACCCGGTGAGACCCGAGACGTCGAGGTGGCGCTCGAGCGCGGGGGCGTCATCGCCGGAAGGACCGTGGACGCGGACGGGGAGCCCGTCGCTGGAATCGCCATTCGGTTGGCGCCGCACCTCGACGGACGCGACCCATCGGACCCCTTTGCGTTCGCTGGGTTCATGTCCCTTCGAAGCGCATTCGAGGATCGGACCCGTGAGACAGTAGCAGACGACGCTGGGCGCTTCTCATTCGAGGCTGTGGCGAGCGGGGCCTTCGACATCACCGCAACCGTGAGCGACTTCGTGAGTGTGTCGCAAGAAGTCGAGGTCGCGACGGGCCTCGACCTGGACGTCCGCCTCGTCCTGCCTCCAATGGGCTGGCTTGCGGGCCGACTCGTGGGACCGCCCGACGTCTTGCCCGAGGGGTTCTGGGTGAGCGCATTCCCGAGCGATCGAGCGGACCAATCCTTCTTCAGGGCGCACACATGGCCACGCTCTGAAGTGTCCGCGGACGGCGCGTACCGCCTCGGACCGTTCCCGGCTGGGAAAGTCACGGTAGAGCTCGTCCTCGATGTTGCCTGGCTTCGCACCTTCCGCAGCAGCGGGGGGGCGAGTGGCGCGCGGCGAGAGCTTGGAACTGTGACGATCCGCGGCGGCGAAGAGACGGAGCGCGACTTCGACCTGCGCGAGTCGTACCCGGCGCGGATCGAGATCTCCGCGCGGATCAACGGTGAGCTCGCCCCGG
>SMVQ01000021.1 GCA_004357655.1 Planctomycetota bacterium | reverse complement strand
GGCGTTCCTCGGCGGTTTCTCGCACTCAACGATCGGTGGGAGACCGCCACGGACTCCCGCTCTCTCCACGTCACCTGGAGAATCCGCCCTCCGGCATGAAATGACGCTCAGGATGAAATCCAGACCCGGGTCGGCCTGCATCGTGCTCAAGCGTGCTTCGTGACTTCAGCGGCGGGCCGCTCCGCCCCACGGGCGGTCCGTCACTCGTCCTCGAGACCGAGCCGTTCGACGGCCTCTCTTGCTGTGATGATCGGAATGCCTTCGACCGTGCCGAGCGCCAGCACGTCTCCCTTCACCGTGATGGGCCTCGTCGGCCTACGGCCTCCGCGGCCCATCACGGTCCTCCCTGATCCTGACCCAACGAGAAACCAAGACCTGGACCCAGGCACACGCTAACTAAAACTCCCCGGTCACTGGCTCCGAAGGTCGTCCCACCTCCGTCTTAGCGCTCCGACATGCCGGGGCGACGCTCCGGCTACGCGCTGGCCAGGGCCTTCGGTTGGATTACCTATCCGCTAGTAGCCGATGTCCAAGCATGAGAACAGGATGTCAGCCTCTCTTTCGACATCCCCCCACATGAGTCCGACTATCGGTTCAATGGACACCTGAAAATCGGCTGGCCTGTCAGTGCTGGAAAGTCCTGACACGGTTACCGAGGTGTCCAAACCTCGCGCGTCAAAAATGATCGGTACGCGTCCATCTGGGCTCACAAGGCTCACGGAGTGGTCCTGCCTGATTATTCCCAGGCCGTGGAGGTAACTCACATGAACTGAAAGGCCACGGAGAGTCTGATCCGTCGAGGAATCACGAACCAGGGCCGTCAATGAGACGAACACCTCGCACTCGATATCACTGTTCAGCGCGTGCTTGAACGGAGTGAGAGCGGTGCTTTCGCGAACTTTATCTCCTTGCACGGAGCCGAGTTCAAGGTTTGCGATTGCCAGCGACCCAACTGTTAGCAGTGGGAGCAACAGCAGAACCGACATTGATCTCATCTTCATTTTGGTGATCTTCCTGTTAGGCTTTCCGCAGTTCAAGAGAATGTCAAGTCTTCGCAACTCATGACCTGCCCCCAGTTGTTCCCTGTAGAAGGAGCAACGGTGGCACAGCCCGCACCCACCCCAAAGGTCGAAGTGTCCGATTGAGTCGAGCTGCCTGACTGCCCACCAGAAGCCCACTTGACGGTGGGGTGACCTGGTGAGGGCGAACTGTGACAGACGGAGACCGTGGTCTTTCCACCACCGGTGCAAGCATGGGTGCAAGGCCCAACTTCATCGGCATTTACCGCTGCCACGACTATTAGCAATACGGCAATCCCAAGTGCAAGGATCTTCACTTCGTTTCTTTCTGTTGGGAAATGTAGGGTCTCGATGACGTGGACCGTAGAGGATCCAGCGCCAGCAATCAAGGAGCTCGCGTACCCGTGGTGTCCCGTAACTCTGCCGACCACCCCACGCGGCCCCCAGCTACGATTGCGCATCCGTTCGGGAAGCGGGGCTATCCCGATGCCCCATTGTCGTTTCGTGATGGGGAGAGGGGGTCGGCGGGTGTGGATTTGAGACTGAGCATTCCTAAATGGCCGCCGACGGCGTTCCTCGGCGGTTTCTCGCACTCAACGATCGGTGGGAGACCGCCACGGACTCCCGCTCTCTCCACGTCACCTGGAGAATCCGCCCTCCGGCATGAAATGACGCTCAGGATGAAATCCAGACCCGTCTAGCGCCGATACCGTTCACATGGCCAGTGCCTCGTCGGGGCCTTCATCGTGCCCGCATCGTGCCCGAGCAGCCGCCGGAGAGACTGCCGGCCTACCCGGAGGCCTCGAGAAAGTCCGCCCCGGACTTCTTCCACCAATTGCGCCAGGCCTTCACGCGTTTCGTTCGCTCGGCCTTGCTCGCGACCGGCTCGAAGCGGAAGTCGCGGCCCGTGATCGCTCGCAGGGCGACCATGGCCGACTCGCGCACGGCGCTCTCGGGGTCCTCGAGCGCGGCGATCAAGCTCTGCACGGCCTCGCGCGCGTCCAGGTCCTGGAGGATGCGCGCCGTCCCCATCCGCACGAAGAGGTCCGAGTCATCGAGCATCGGGACGATGTGCGGGATCACCCGCGGATCGCGGGTCTCGGCCAGGGCGTACAGCGTGTCGAGCCGGATGCCCGAGTTCTTGTGCTTCAGGTCGGCGAGCATGCCCGTCCACGCGGGCGTACCCTCCTGCGCGCCCGGCGTTGCGCCGGGACGGGCGCCCGCAATGGGGATCGGTCCACCGGCCATGATCCCGCGCATGTTCTCCTGCAGCTCGATGAGGCGGTCGTTGTAGAAGCGCAGATCCTTCTCCACCAGGATGATCTGATCCGCGAGCCGGTCGACGCGGGCCTTGCGCTCCGCCTCCCCCTTGACGCCGGCGAGACGCATCCCGCTGATGTCCGCTTCCAGCTCATCGAAGCGAGACGCATGCTGCTCGACGCCGCCGCGCACGGTCGCGAGGTCCCCTTCGAGCGCGACTCGTCCGGCATCGCGTTTGGCGTGGATGCGTTCCTCGGTGACGAGGAGTTGCTCCGCGATCCCGGACGACAGCTTGTCGTACCGGTTGTCGAGGCGCGCGGACGCGAGCTCGAGATCGAGCTGGGTGCGCTCGCTCCGCTCACGCACCCGATCGATCCGATCGATGAGGAGCGCGAAGCCGCCCGCGGCGAACAGGAGCGCGACGAGGGCGAGCAGAGTTCCCGAGCCCCCGCCGGAGGGGGCGGCCTGGGCGCTCGGGGACTGGCGCTGCGACGAGCTGCCGCCGCCGCCACCGCCCCGGTCGCCGCGTGCGGGAGTCGGCGCGCCGACGTCGATCTCGCCACTCATGGCCCGATCACAGGTAGCACAGACCACGCGTTCCCCGCGACGGAAGGCCAGGCCCTGGTCGAGGTCCGACAGGGGCACGGACTCGTTGCAGAGGTCGCAGAAGAAGATTTCCATCGGAGGGTCTCTCGCTGGCCGAGCTGGTCTCGGAGCTGATCTCGGAGGCGCCAGGTCCGGGGACACACCCTAGCACCCGGGTACTATCCCGCGTAGGGCCGCGAGTCACCCAGTCACCGGTGGCATCGCCCCCCCCTCACGCACTAGACTTCCAGCGCCGTGCAAGCCGATTCGATCACCCTCACGCCCGACCTCGAACAGCGCATCCAGGGCCTGGGCCTCGAGTTCCTGGCCCGGTTCCTCGAGCTCGAGACCCGGAGGAAGCCCACCAACGTCGACGCCCTGGCCGAGCTCGGGCACGTCTACACCCACCAGGGACTCCACGACAAGGGCCTCGCCGTCGACCGGAAGCTCGTGCGACTCGTGCCGGACAACCCGACCGTGCACTACAACCTGGCCTGCTCCCTCTCGATCCTCGGGCATCGCGACGAAGCGCTCGAGTCGCTCGCGAGCGCGATCGAATTGGGCTACGACGACGCGGACTTCATGCGCCGCGACGAGGACCTCCGGAACGTGTGGTCCGAGGACGGCTTCCGGCGACTGATCGATCGCATCCGGCAGGCCTAGCGCCGGCACCGTGCGCACGGGCACGTCGGGAAGACAGCCTATGGCCGGGGTGAACGCCCGCGCTCAGTCGAGGTCCAGGAACGGATCGTCCCCGCGCAAGCCCCACCAGGCCTCCCAGGCGATGACCGCCTGCTCGCGTTCCTCCTCCGGCGCTCTCGCATTGTAGCCGAGGCGCTCGTGCGTCTCGGCGGACAGCGTCCGGATGCAGACGGCGCGGGTGTAGAAGCGCTCGTCGCGCAGACCCTCGATCAGGACCGGCATCTGACTCCAATCGCCGAGCTGGAGGAGCGCGCGCGCGCGCTCGAGCGACAGGTCGGGGTCGACCTCCACGGGCCAGTCCACGTTGCGAAGGTGCATCACGAGCCGCGGGTCGCGCGTGCGACCGAGCGACGCGAGAGCCATCCCCGCCACTCCGGGGCGCGGGTCGGTCACGAGGCCGAGCAGCGTCGGGTAGGCGGGCTCGCCGACGTTGCCGAACCACTCGATGAGCGCCACCTTGTCCTCCAGACGGTTCGTCCAGGGCAAGCGCTGCGCGTGGCTCTCGATGTCCATCGCGAGGGAGGGTGACGGCTCGAGCCATTCATCGGCCCCTGCCAGACCCGTCGATGAGCTCGTGGTCGCGCACCCGGCGGCGAGGGCCACCGAGGCGATTCCGGCGAGGAGGGCGTGCGCCGTGCGCTCTTTGTTCATGCCTGTACCTGATCTCGTGGCCGCGGGACGTCACGGGGCCGACGCCCCGGCTCCCACTTCGGCCAGATCAGGTGATTCCTTGACCGGCCCGTCCGAGAAGCACCCCGGCGAGCGTCAGGAGGGCGAGCCCCAGCCCGAGGATCGGCATCGCCAGGGGGTTCTGGGCCCGGGGCGAGCGCCGGAGATCGCGTCCCGCGGCGTCCCAGGCGAGCGGCGCGCGGTCGACGAGCATGGCCGCGCCGGACAGCTCGACCGGTCCCGGGGCGGGGAACGCGAGGACGGGCGGTGCGGCCTCCCCCGTCCGGAGCTCGACGCGCAGGAGCTCGCCGGCCGGCACGGCGTCGAGGAAATCCGGCCGCGGCGCGCGGCGCAGCTCGCGCGGGTCGAGGCCGGAGCCGCCCGTCCCGATGACGAACCGCACGTCCCCGAGGCGCTCGAGGTCTTCTCCGCGCCCCCCCGGCCGCGCGGCACGCACGCGCGCGATGCGCGCTTCGAGCACGGGCGGCCACTCGCGCTCCGCGCCCTCGAGCACGAGCTCGTCGCCGCGCGCCTCGATCCATGCTCCCGCGCCGGGAGTGCGCGCGCGACCCAGGGTCCGCACGAGCGGCGCGAGGCGACCCGGCCCGTTCGCGAGCGGCGCCGCCCAACGCGCATCCGGCGTCGTCGCGCACGCCGCGACCACGCCGCGCCCGACGCGCTGCAGCGCGAGCAACGGGTCGCCCTCCGAGCTCACCCAGAGCACCTCGGCCGAGTCGCGCGCGCGGCCGCGCACGGAGCGCGCGAGCGGCCACGGATCCGCGCCCGACTCCGCGAGCTCCGCCGCGAGCACGTCGCGCCCGAGCCCCTCGGCGAGCGTGGACGGATCCGCGGGGATCGCGAGCAGGCCATCCCCTTCGCGGATGCGATCGAGGTTCACCTCGCGGTTCAGGAGCCGCGCGAGATCGGAGAGGTCCCCCGCCTCGACGAGCGCCTCGCCCGCGAGCAGGAGGCTCGCGAGGAACTCGCGGTCGGGCTGCTCCCCCACCGCGAGGATGGTGAGCTTCGTTCCGGCCACGGCCAGCCGGCGCCGCAGAGCTCGGGACCGCTCGGGCACCCAGCCGCCTGTCTGTCCGTCCGTGAGGAGCAGGACCAGCCCCGGCCGCGTCGCAGCCTCGCGCAGCGTCGCGAGCTGTCCGAGCATGTAGAGGATGTCGGTCGGTCCGCCGGGAACTCTGGCGGCGAGCAGGGGTGCGAGCGCGAGCTGCCGCTGCTCCACGCTCTGGCCGCTCGCCGATTCGAAGATCTTCGGTCCGAGCGCGCCCGTGAAGAACCGGAGCTCGATGTGGTCGCGCGGGAGTGCGCCCAGCACGAGGTCGAGGCTCGCCGTGCGCACGTGCTCGAACGGCCCGCCGGTCATGCTCCCGGAGCCGTCGACGATGAGCACGACGTCGCGCGGCTCCGCGTCCTCTTCGTTCGGCGCCAGGGGCAAGGCCGCCTGCAGGCTGCCCGCCGGTAGGTCGGACTCGGGCAGCCAGCCGCGCAGGAAGCCCCAGCCCGCGAACGAGAGCCAGCCGCCGCCCTCCATGACGAAGCGCAGGACGGGATCGCGCGGGAGGTCGGCGGGCCCCACGTCGAAGGTGATGAGGATGTCGGCGTCCGCCAGGGCACCCGCGAGCTCGTGCGGCTCCGCGGAGACGAACTGCACGCCGGCGAAGGCGTCGGCGGCGAGCCACGGTGCGAAGCGCGCAAGGTCGCGCGCGACCACCACGGCCACGAGCGGATCGCCGACGCGCAGGCTCGCGCTCGCGCCATCGTTCTCGTGCACGGGATCGGCCGGCCGACCCGACTCCGCCTCGGAGAGCCGCGCCCGCACGCCGAGCGAGTAGAGCCCGGGCGCTTGCGGCGCGAAGGTCACGCGCTCGGTCCAGCGGATCCATCCGGCCTCGTCGGCGACCGCGCCGCGCGGCGGCGAGACGGGGAGCACGGTCTCGAGCGCGGCGCCGGGACCCGTGAGGCGGCAAGCGATAGCGAGGGCGAGCTCCGGACCGCTCGCCGCCGCGCGCGGCCGGAACGCGAGCTCGAGCACGGCGGCGAGCGGCGCACCCTCCTCTGTACGTGGCGGTGTGCGGAGGCTGTGCACGGCGAGGTCGCCGTACGCGGACGGCGGCGGCGCGAGCCACGTGAGCTCCACGCCCGCGCGGATCAAGCGCGCGAGGGCCGGGCCCGGGTCCGGCCCGGTCGCCTCGCCGTCCGTGAGGATCCGCACGGCGCCGGGCGCGCGGCCGGGCGCGAAGAGCTCGCGCTCGGCCAGGGCGAGCGCGCGCGCGAGCTCGGTGCCGAGGTCGCGCCCCGGCTCGAGCCCCGGCCGGAACGGCCGCCCGTCGCGGCCCGCGAGCAGAGCGTGGAACTCATCCGGCGCGCCCGGTCCGAAGGCGCGCACGACGTCCATGCCGTAGCCGATGACGAGCAGCTCCGCATCGGCCGCGGTCGCCGCCCGGCACTCGGCGCGCAGCACGCGCCGCGCCCAGGCGCTCCAGTCGGGCCGCGTGCGCGTGGCGCTCGCGGAACCGTCGACGAGGATCGCGTGCAGGGGTGGCCGCCGCGGCGCGGCATCCTGGGCAGGACGCGGGACGAGGAGCCACGCGGCGAGCGCCACGAGCGCCGAGCCGAGTGCGAAGAGCGCCGGCACCGCGCGCCGCGCCCACGGGGCCGTCCGAGCCGCACCCACGTGACCGACGGCGGCCGCGCGTTCACCGGGGGGCGAGGCGATGCGCGCGCTCCTCGGGCTGGACTCCCTGCCGCACGGCGGAATCGATCCAGCCACCACCGAGCAGGAGCTCGCCGCGGTAGAACGCCGCGCCCTGTCCCGGCGCGACCGCCATCTGCGGCTCGTCGAACACGACCTGCGCCGCGTCGCCGCGGACGGTCACCGTCGCCGGCGCCGGAACGCAGTGGTAGCGGTACTGCACTTCGCACCGGACCTCGCCCGAGGTCGGCACGTCGAAGCCGACCCAGTTCAGATCGGAGACCTGCATGCTGACGGCGTGACACTCCGCCTTGGCCCCGACGACGACGACGCCCTCATCGGGGAAGAGCTCGACCACGAACATCGGCGTACCGGTCACGACGCCGTGCCCGCGGCGCTGTCCGATCGTGAAGTGCTCCGTACCCTCGTGCGTTCCCACTCGCTTGCCCGTGGTGTCCAGGATGGCGCCGGGATGCAGGACGGCCTTCCGTTCGGCGAGGAGCTGGCGGTAGTCGTTCGAGGGGATGAAGCACACCTCCTGGCTGTCCTTCTTCTCGCTGGTGCGCAGACCGACGCGGCGCGCGAGCGCGCGCACGGCCGGCTTCTCGAGCTCGCCGAGCGGGAGCGCGGTGCGCGCGAGGTGCGCCTCCGAGACGGAGAAGAGCTGATACGACTGGTCCTTCTTGGGGTCGACCCCGCGCCGGAGCCGGACCCGGCCGTCCTCGATCGCGATGCGCGCGTAGTGGCCGGTCGCGACGCCCGCGCAGCCGAGCTCGTCGGCGAACTCGAGCAGGCGCCCCATCTTCAGGTCGCGGTTGCACACGGCGCAGGGGTTCGGCGTGCGGCCGCGGCCGTACTCGGCCACGAAGTACTCGATGATGTCCTCGAACTCGGTCGCGAGGTCGACCGCCTGAAAAGGAATTTCGAGTCGGGCTGCAATCATCCGCGCATCACGCGCGTCTCCGAGGGTGCAGCAGGACTTCTTGTGGACCTCGGCCTCGTCCACCTTCACGCCGTTGCGCATGAAGAGGCCGACGAGCGGATGGCCGGCGTCGTGCAGCATCCACGCCGCGACGGAACTGTCGACACCACCGCTCATGGCGACGACGAGGCGCTCCTTGGGATCGAACTGAATGGACATCGCAGCTCTGACAGTGAGCCCGCGCGGGCGGGCGGCGGATCGGGCCCGTGGGGAGGCGAGAGCCGACCCCAGGGACCTCTATTGGGCCGGATGGCCCTTTCGATCGAGCGGAGATTCTAGTAGTTTCCTCCGCCGCCGAGCGTCCGGCCGGGCGGCCCCACCTCCGCGGCTCCCCGACGCGCCCTACCCCCCGACGAATCATGCTCCATCCCTTCCTGATGTCGCTCCTCGCCATCGAGGGCGAACAGGCCCAGGAATCGCCAGGCTTCCCGTGGCCGCTCTTCATCGGCATCGGCGCCATCTTCTACTTCATCCTGATCCGGCCCGCGAGCAAGGACCGCAAGCGGCGCGAGACGTTGCTCGACAACCTCTCGAAGGGCGACAAGGTCCTCACGTCGAGCGGCATCTTCGGCACGGTGGCGCAGGTGCAGGACAACGTGGTCACCCTGCAGGTGGCGGACGGCGTCCGGTTGCGCTTCTCGAAGAGCTCCATCCAGGGACTCGTCGAGGAGGAGGGCGTGAAGCCCGCCACGGAGAAGTGAGTCCGGCGGTGAGGCGCTCGTGAGCGAGCGATGAGCCGAGCCCGACCAGCCGCTCGCCGGGTCCTCGCGCGCCTCATGCCCGAGGCTCTCGCGCGCATGGCCCGCAGGGTTCTCGTGCGCAACGCCCGCAGGGTTCTCGCGCGCAGAGCGCCCCGACTCTTCGTCGCCTTCCTCGCGCCCACGACGGCAGAGCTCGGCTCGTGCGGCGAGGAGCTGGCTGCGCGCGCGCTGCGCCGGCAGGGCTGGCGCCTGCTCGGCCGGCGAGTCCAGACGCCGTTCGGCGAGGTCGACATCGTCGCGGCACGCGGGGGCAGCCTGGTCTGCGTCGAGGTGAAGGCCGGGCGCCTGCCCTCCCTCCCGATCCGCCGTGGCGCGGACCGCGGCGCGGCCGACACGAGCGGCAACCTGCGCTTCCGACCGCGCGACCGCCTCGATCACCATCGGATCGCGCGTCAGCGCCGGGCCGGACACTACCTGGCGCGGCATCTCTCACGCGGCCGGCTGGCGGGCGGGCGCGTCGACCTGGTGGAGGTCGCCTTCCTGGCGCGGGGCCGGAGGGTCGAGCTCGCCCACCACCCGGACGTGACCGCGCCCCCGACCGGCCCGGGCACGCCGCTCGCTCCACATCGAGGTCCGTGACGTGGACGGATGAATCCACTCTCTCCCTGAAGGGATCTGGCTGCCATGGGCGCCGCAAGGCCCGAGGCAGTCTCGCAAGCTGCCCCGGTGGCGGCCCTGTCCTCGGCTGGTGCTCTCACGCAGAGCGCGAATCCCTGCCCGCAGGGTTGTTCTGTCTGCTCAGCGCCCGAAGTGCGCGCCCTGCACCACGCGCCACCGGCATTCCTCGCTCGGTCTCGGGCGCGGCCTCGCTCGGCCTGGCCCGCTGAACGCTGGTGCGGGTCCGCGGGGACCGACTTCATAGACCGACCGCCGGGACCCGATGTTCTCTTGCCCAGCATCATTATTGTCGGCTCCTCCGTTCCGCCCGGCGTCCATAATGAACCGTGGGTCAGAACAGCTCCGCGATGCTCCGCGTCCTCCAGCACTACCTCCCCATCCGCACCGCGCTGCTCGTCCTCAGCGAGACTCTGATCCTCGGCGTGGTCCTGTCCGTGGGGATGTCGCAGCATCTCAGCCTGGCGCTCTCCGGGGTGCGCACCCAGGGTGTCGGGGTGGCCGGACAGGAGCTCGCGCGTCTCGGGCTCACGGCGCAAGACGCGTTCGTGCGGTGCATCATCTCGGCGCTCCTCCTCACGCTCCTGTCGCAGATCGCGATCGGGTTCAACCAGCTCTACGACTTCCACGTCTCGAGCTCGCGCTACGAGCGCGCCTCCCGGTTCGTGGAATCGGCGGGAGCGGCGCTCGCGCTGTCGGTGGGCATCACGTTCCTCACCCACTTCTGGGGCCTCGAGCGCGTGCTGGACTTCCCCGGGCTGACGATCTCCCAGCGGGTGCAGACCCTGGTGGTCTCCATCGTCGTCGGGTTCGCCCTGCTGTACCTCTGGCGCAACGTCTACCACTGGGCGATGCGCAAGGTGATCCTGAATCAGCGCGTGCTCATCCTGGGCTCGCGCGGGCCCGCGCATTCGCTCGCGCGGCAGATCCTCGCCCACCCGGACGCGGGCTACGAGATCGCGGGTCTCGTGCCGGAGCCGGCCCCCCCCGCGCTTCGCCGCCGCAGTGACGACGGCACGGACTCCGAGACGGAGGGGCTCCCCCCGGACATTCCGAACGGTCGCCCGAAGATCGTCGACCCCGACCATGAAGCGACGGCCGCCACCGCGGCGCTCGTGCTCGAGCACGTGACCTTGCTCGAACCCGAGATCGAGAACCGCGGCGCCGCGATGGCCACGGGCGCACCGGAGCCCGGGAACGGGAACTCGTTCCTGTCCCTCGCGCGTGGACTGAGCGTCGACCTGCTGGTCGTGGCCCTGGAGAACCGCCGGCAGATGCTGCCGACGGAGGATCTCCTGCGCTGCCGACTCGGGGGCATCGACGTGCGCGAGCGCGAAGACCTCTACGAGCAGGTCACCGGCAAGCTCGCGATCGCGGCGATGCGGCCCTCGTACCTCATCTTCAACGAGGGCTTCAGGCGCCATCCGTGGGCCGCGCTCATGAAGCGCACGGTCGACATCGTGTTTTCGCTGCTGCTGCTGCTGGTCACGTGGCCGCTCATGATCCTGGCGGCGATCGCCGTGCGCCTCGATTCCCCCGGACCGAGCCTGTTCCGCCAGGAGCGCGTGGGGCAGGACGGCAAACCGTTCACGCTCCTCAAGTTCCGCTCGATGCGCGCCGACGCGGAGAAGGAGAGCGGGCCGGTGTGGAGCTCCCAGGACGATCCGCGCATCACGCGGACCGGCCGATTCATGCGCAAGACGCGGGTGGACGAGCTCCCGCAGCTCTTCAACGTACTATCGGGCACGATGTCCCTCGTCGGGCCGCGCCCGGAGCGGCAGCACTTCATCGACGACCTCGCCCAACAGATTCCCTACTTCCACCAGCGCCACATCGTGAAGCCAGGCCTGACCGGCTGGGCGCAGATCAACTACCCGTACGGCAACACGATCGAGGACGCGCTGCACAAGCTCCAGTACGACATGTTCTACATCAAGAACCAGTCGCTGCTGTTCGACCTCTCGATCATCTTCAACACGATCAAGACGGTTGTCCTGCGGCAAGGGACGTAGTACGTCACGCGGCGTAGCGCGTGCGCTCGTGCTCGCGCGTCGCCGCGGCCAGGGCCGAGAGGCTCCGGTCATTCACACCCTCGACCCGCGCGCGCTTCAGCAGCTCGCGGGGTGTCTCGCCGGGGACCAGCGCGAGGCCCGCGCGCCGCAGCGCCCGGCTGTAGACGCGGACCCCGAACGCGGTCCCGCGCCGCCAGCGCCGCGCCGCGAGCGCGAGGACGAACAGGACCACGGCCAGCAGCACCTGGCCCGCGTTCGCGCGCGCGCCACGCCATGCGCGTTCGGGCAGCTCGCGCGCCCAGGCCAACACGACGGCCCGGCGCTCGGCGTCGAAACCGGTGAGCGCGCTCCAGGCCGCGCGGGCAGCGCTGCGCACCTCGTCCCACAGGCCGGGTTTGCCGGCGGGGGCGGCGGCCGGGTTCGGGTCGACCGCGTACCAGCCCGCCGCGGGGTCGTACACCTCGACCCACGCGTGCGCGTGCCGGCGGCGGACCGTGAGCACGCGCCCGCTCGCGTCCCACTCGCCGCTGCGAAAACCCGTCACGACGCGGCAGGGCACGCCGCGGCTGCGCAGCATCGTCGCGAGCGCCGAGGCGAAGAATTCGCAGTGGCCGCCTGCTTCGCCCGCAAGGAACTCGGCGAGCGTCGCGGCCGAGCCCTCGGCCCCGGGCGGCAGGTAGGTGTAGCGCGTCTCGAGGTAGTCGCGGAACGCGGCGACCGTCTCGTGCTGCGGGGCTCCCGGCGGCACGCGCGCGGCCAGCCAGTCGGCGAGCTCCCGGGCGGTGCGCAGATGGCGCGAGCGCGGCAGGGCCGTGAAGCGCGCGATGCCTGGCGCGAGGCGATCGGGCGTCGCGCCGGCCGGGCGCGGCGCGGCCTCTCCGCCGAGCGCGAGCGTGTAGAGCACGGCCGGGCGCGCGAACCGCGGCGCGCCGTACTCGAGCGTCGCGTCGGAGTGAACGACGACGCGCTCGGAGCGGGCGCTCTCGCCGAGCTCGAGGCGCGCGGCGGAGAGCGGCGTGAAGAGCCGGTTGGCCTCGGGGTCGACATGCTCGACGGACAGGAGCGTCGGGGCGGGGCCCCCGGTGCGGAAGTGCGTCGACCCGGTCGCCGGCCCCCGCGTGAATGAGCCGTCGCTCTCGCGGACCCAGGGCACGTCCCCGGTCACTCCGCTGGCGAAGTCCGCATCGTTCAGCGCCCACCATTCCTTGCCATTGGTCGAGCCGAGCGTGATGCCGCGCCACAGGAGCGGCACGTCCGCGCGCGCTCCGCGCTCGAGCGTCGCGGTCAAGACGACCCGCCCGGAGGCGTGGGCGCGGCCCTTGCGGTCGAGCCGCAGGTCCTTGGCGAAGCCGATCTCGAGCGCATCGCCCCGGCGGTCGAGGTCGAAGTCGAGGGGCAGGAGGCTCGGCCGGTGGAAGTCGCGCGGCCAGAACAGGAACACGGCCAGCGTGCAGCAGAGCAGCACGCCCGACCGCGCCAGACCGTCGCGCAGGATGCGCGCCGTGGCGCGCGGGGCGAGCTCGCGCTGGCCCCGGCTGACGCACAGGATCTGCAGGCCGATCACGTACAGCGGCACATAGATGAGGAACGCGAGCGCGTAGGCGAGATCCTGCGAGAGATAACCGGTCGCGACGGCGATCAGGAACGAGTTCCAGAAGAGCAGGTCCGGGCGCTGCTCCGCGCGCAGGTTGTTCAGGAGGTGCACCTGGCACAGCACGGCGAGCACGAGCCCGTCCTGCAGCACGTAGCGCAGGTCGTACCCGCTCGCGTGCCGCACGAGCACGCAGAAGACCGCGATTACGCCCGCGTTCCAGAGCGCACGGTAGGCGAGCCGCCGGCGCAACGGCGCGAGCAGCGGCGCGAGGACCGTCAGCGCGTAGAGCGGCGCGAGCCAGGCGATGGGCGCGGCCTCGGTGAGCTGGACGAAGACCAGGTTCACCAGGACCAGGCCGAGCATGCACGCCCGCAGGACCCGGTCACCGTGCATGGCACCTCGCGTGGGGCAGGCGCGTGACACCGGGGGAGACGGGCGGCGGCGCGGGCGCGTCCGCGGGGAGCGCCGTCGCGGCGGCCAGGAAGCGCAGCGCCTCGCGCCACGGGCGGTGGCCGGCGCCGAAGGTCGCCTGCAGACCCTGGCTGTGGAGCACGAGGAGCTCCTTGTGCTCCCGCGCGAGCAGGACGACCGCGCTGACGACCGACAGCGCCTCCTCGAGGACGTCCGGCGCGCAACGCCGGTCGACGAGCAACTCGAGCCCCGCGCCGCCGCCACCCTCGAACTCCTTCACGACGAGCGACCCGCGGCGCGCCGTGGCCCGCCAGTGAATCGCGCGCGGCTCGTCGCCCTCGCGGTGGTCGCGCAGGCCCGCCGGCTGCAGATCGCCGGCCCCGGAGGAGCGCTCGCCGAGCGCCTCCGCCAGCGCTTCGCCCGTGCTGCGCGCCTCGGCGAGCGCGGCGGGAGCGGGGTACACGATGATTTCGTCCGGCGCCTCGAGCGCGCGGCGCACGGCGAGCAGCCCGAGCGGGTAGGACGACACGAGGCGCGCGCCCCGCAGGCCGTGCACGCCGCGCGGCAGGGGCGGCAGGCGCACGAGCACGTCCGCTTCGCCGTCGACGACGTCGGCCTGGCCAACGGCGCGCTCGCCGCTCTCGAGCTCGAGCTCCACCGCGAGCTGGAAACGCGTGCGGTCGCCCGCGCGGATCCGAGCGCTGCACACGAGCGAGCTGCCCGCGGGCGCCGGCTCGATCGGCGCGATCGTGACCGTCGCGCCACGCACGTTGCGCAGCGTCCAGTGGACGGACAGCACCCACTGCAGGCTCAGGAACCCGATCAGCAGGAAGAAGAGGTTCGAGTAGGGCGTCGCGAAGAAGGCCAGGACGAGCGCTAGGTAGAAGAGGACCCCCTTGAAGCCGAAGGCCGTGAGCCGCACGTGCGCCCGTCCCTCTAGAGCTCGACGGGAGTCGAGGCCACGATCTCGTCGACGAGCGCCGCGGCGTCGCCGCCGCCCTTCAGGAACACGCGGTGGCCGAGGACGGGCCGCGCGAGGGCCTTGAGGTCGTCGGGCAGGGCGTGCTCGCGGCCGTGCAGGAGCGCGCGCGCGCGTGCCGCCTGTAGCCACGACATGCCGGCGCGCGGGCTCACGCCGAGCGCCACGGCCTCGTGCGCACGCGTCGCCTCCACGACCCGATAGGCGTAGCGCGCCAGGGGCTCGCTGACGACTATGCCGTGCACGGCGGCCATCAGCGCCAGAAGCTCCTCGCGCGCCAGCACCGGCTCCAGCTCCCGGAGCACGACCTGCGGCGCGGTGCCGCGGTACAGCTCGCGCTCGGTGTCGGCGTCCGGATAGCCCAGCTCGATCCGCGCCAGGAAGCGATCGAGCGCCGCCTCGGGGATCGGGAAGGTGCCGTGGAACTCGACCGGGTTGCGCGTGGCGAGCAGCAGGAACGGTTCGGCCAACGTGACGGGCTGGCCGTCGACCGAGACGCACCCCTCCTCCATCGCTTCGAGCAGGCACGACATCGTGCGCGAGCTCGTGCGGTTGATCTCGTCGGCCAGCACGATGTTCGCGAACAGCGGCCCGGGCACGAACTCGAACCGCCCCTCGGCCTGCCGCCAGACCGATGAGCCGACGATGTCCGAAGGCATCAGGTCGTTCGTGAACTGGATGCGGTTGAAGTCGCAATCCAGGCAGCTCGCGAGCGTGCGCGCGAGCAGCGTCTTGCCGGTGCCCGGGATGCCCTCGATCAGGACGTGCCCGCCGGCCACCAGCGCGACGAGGATCGTGTCGAGCACGGCATCGGGCACGGAGACGACGCGGCGCACGGCGACGCGCACGGCCTCGCAGGGCTCGAGCGCAAACGGGTGCGAGGCCCGTCGTCCGGTGGTGGCTACGTTCACTGTGGAGGGTCCTTCCGCGGGAGGGTCGAAAGGGAGGGATCGGCCACGGGCGGCGCGGAACTGTGGCCAAACGCGGGGCGGACCCTCCGCCGGCCCCGCTGTGCAGGATCGGGCGCCCCATTGGCGCTTCGTCCGATATGGGGCTCCATCGACCGCGCCGTTCAGGGCACCTGGCCCGGTGCCAGGCGCAGGGAGGGCACTTGGACCGCTGCCTCGCCGACGCCCTCATGCAGTTCCCGGCGGGATTCGAACCGACGACCCCCGGGTTAGGGCCCGTCCGGAAATAAACGTCACATTTCGCCGGCCCTCGGCGCCCGTGGCTGCGTTGCGCCTCCTCGGAAACCAGCTAGGTTGCCTGCGTCGGCGCGCCTTGCCACGAGCGCCGATGCCTCGCCGAAATGTGACGTTTATTCCCGGACGGGCCCTT
>SMVQ01000322.1 GCA_004357655.1 Planctomycetota bacterium | reverse complement strand
GCAACGCAACTCTTGGTGGGAGTGCCGTGAGGATCAGCCGGACGTCCCGCTGATGGGTCTCCCTCGCGTTCGACAGCACGAATCTGTTGCAGGATCAGCTCGGTAGCGCCAAGCATGCGGAACCCCTGCGGAGGCCTGGGGTTCATGGGAGGGCCATGTCCGCCTCGATGCCCATGCTCGTGTGCTCGCTAGTCACCCTGGCGACCACCGTGGTCCAGGATTCGGCGACGCCTGCGCTCGACATGCTCGGAGATGAGATCGTTGCCCTCGGAGACGTCGATCAAGATGGAGCGGGGGACTTCCTGGTTACCGCGCCGCTAGCCTCGCACTGGCTCTGGGTCATCTCGGGCGTGGACGGGAGCGTGATTCATCACCTGACTGGAGATCCTGGAAACAAACGCGGTAGCGCCGGCGCCGCGGGGGACTGGAACGGGGACGGGATCCCGGACTTCGCGGCGGTGGTCCACAACAGCCTGCGCGTGTACTCCGGACGGGACGCATCGCAGTTGTTCGCGCTCGGCGACACGATCGACGGCCATGTGCTCGGCCCGCGGTTCGCCCATCTGGACGACGTGGACGGCGATGGCGTCGGTGATTTCGTGATGACGGTCCGCGGCATGGTCGAGCGGGGCGGACCGCATTACGCCCTACTGGTCTCGGGCGGGAAGCGCTCCGTCCTCTTCGTATTGGAAGGGCTGGATGGATCCGCGTGGTTCGCTCGTGCGGTAGCCAACGCCGGCGACGTGAATGGAGACGGCACCACGGACGTGATCGTGGGCGGAGGGCGCGACGCGGAGGGACGGGACTACGCGCGCGTCTTCTCGGGCCGAGACGGAGCCGTGCTCCATACGCTGCGCGTCGGCGAGGTCGCTGGCCTTGCGGCCGACCTCGATGGAGATGGACATGCGGAAGTCCTGGCCGCTTCCCCTAGCAAGCCACCGGAGTGGAGACCGGTCACCGTCAGCGCGTACTCCGGAAGGAGCGGCGACGTGCTCTTCGAGCTCACCAGCCCAGTCCAAGGCTTCGGCTCTGCGCTGGCGAACGCCGGCGACGTCAACGGGGACGGTGTGGGCGACGTCCTCGTGGGTGCCAGGGGCGGCTTGGACAGGGGCTTCGTGCGCCTCTACTCCGGCGATGACGGTGCGCTCCTGCGTCAGTGGGCGGCCGCGGAGGCTGATTGGTACTCCGACTGGGCGTTGTCGGGTATCGGTGACGTCGACGGCGACGCGATCCCGGACGTGGCGATCGGAGTCACCTACTCGGGCATGCCGGACAAGCCCGGCAGTGTGCGGGTCTACTCCGGCAAGGATGGCAGAGAGCTCTATCGGCTCGATCAGAAGATGCTGATCGCGTACCTGAAGTAGGCGACCAGGGGCCTGCCTTCGATAGCCGCGAACGCGTGCTCGCCGGTGCTAGGAGCCTTCCCCGCAATCCTTCTTGCGCGCCCGCTCCAGTGCGTCCAGCCGCCGCCCGTCCTTCGTCGGGTTCGGCGTCAGGCCGAGCTCCGTGGGCGACAGCTCCGAGCCGAGGGCCTTGAGCATGAGGTGCCAGGCGCGCGCGTCGCGGTTCTCGAGCGGGGCGCGGGAGAAGACGCGCTCGATCGCTTCGGTGATGTCCTTGGCGGCGGAGGGCGTGCGCGCGACGCGTGCGGCGAAGACCTCCTTGAGGCGCGACTTCAGGAACTCGCGCCCCGCTCCGTTCAGCATCTTCCCGCCGGGTTCGTGCTGGTGTACGCGGCGGCCCGTGAAGAGGCCCGCCAGGGCGACGCCCACGGTCACGGCGAGGTTGAGCGACGTGTGCTCCTTCGCGGTTCGGATGTGCACGAGCTCCTGGAGCTGGTTCGCTTCCTCGGTCGTGAGGCCCGTCACCTCGTTGCCGAAGGCGAGCGCGAGGCGGTGCTCGGGGTCGCCCGAGACCTCTGTCCACTGCTCCTGGACCGTCCGCCAGTCGCGCCGCTTGCGCTTGTCGCGCACGCGCGCGGTGAAGCCGACCGATGCCGTGCAGTCCGCGAGCGCTTCCGCGAGCGTGTCGAAGATGAGGATTCCCGCGCGCGCGTCCTCCGCGCCGTGGGACATCTGCATGAATTCCGGGTGCACGAGCATCGAGGGTCGCTCGGGCGCGACGAGCGCCAGCTCGCACGGGCCGAAGTTCTGCGTGATGCGCAGCACCATGCCGACGTTGCGCGGCCCCTCCGGCCGAAGCAGCACGACGCGCTTCACTCGCTGCCCTGCAAGAACCGGACGAACCGAAGCCACTCCTCGTCGAGCGGTGCGCGATCCGCGGGCGGAACGCCGGTACCACGGCGCAGGAGCTGGATGGCACCAGGCGGGAGCGCGCGCATCTCGGGCGCGGGCAGATCGAGCGCATCCGTCACGCCCGCCATCCAATCGGGCAGGTAGAGCGTGCACTCGCCGATGGGCGAGTACGGACGACCGCGATAGCGGATGGCGCGCGCATCCACGCGCTTGCCATCGAGATGGACCGCGATGCCGATCTCGCGCCGCGGCGTCTTCTTGATCTGGATGAGGAACGGCGACACGCCGCGCGCGATGACGGCATCGACGCGACCGGGGATCGCCTGCACTTCGATCTCGGCGCCCGCCATGATCTCGAGCCGCTCGTCGATCTTGCCCGGTGGGAAGAGCGTGAGGAGCACTGTCACCTCGCGCCCCGGCCCGACACCGCCTCCGTCACCGCCGCCAACGCGCACGTTCCACCATGAGCTCCCGTGGTGCTCGATGTCCGCCCCCCAGGGCGCATCGCCACCCTCCCCGTCATCGGGCCAGGGAGCATGCGTATCGGATGGCAGGTAGGGCATGAGCGAGTCCACCAGCGCCGTCCCACCCACAAAAATGTGCGCCTCGACGCCCCTTCGCTCATTCGCGAGGGTCACCTTCACGGGCAGGTCGCGCCGGCTGCCGCGGATCGTCACGGTCGAGCCCAACCCCATGAGCGACGCGTGTCCCGCCGGTGTGCTCGCCCCGCTGGTGCTGGAGTCCACGCTATCGCCGCCGTCGACTCGGCTGCCCAACGAGAGCCCACGCGCGAAGCGCCACTTCACTTCGAGCGGCGCGATGGCATCGTTCGCGGTCCCGCCCGCCTTGCCGTACGACACCGTCCACTCCTCGGGACGCGCGAAACGGGTGAGCGCCTCGCGGAGGCGGGTCACGCGCGCTACGTCCTCGGGCGAGAGATCGGACTCGCGCTGAAGCCAACCCGTCTCGCGCGCGTACACGGAAGTCTCCGAGATCGAGTTCTGCTCGACGTGGAAGCGCTCGTCGAACGCGACGCGCCGCTCCATGCCGGCGTCCTCGCACAGCGCGATCGAACGCACTGGCGTCCCGCTCTCCAGCAGCGGGAGGAGGCTCTGCCCCTCGAACTCGTCCGCGGCATCCCAACCGAACAACTCGGCGAACGTGGGCGCGAGGTCGATCGGCTGCACGAGGGCGGGAACGCGCGCGGCGGGCACGCCGCCGGGCAAGCGCACGATGAACGGGAGGCGCACGAGCCACGGTGGGAACGCCGGCCCCGTCGTCGCCTTCGGAGGAGTGATCATGCCCCCCTGCGTAGCGAGGACGGCGATGATGGCATCGTCGTACCGGCCGTGCTCGCGAAGGAGCTCGAAGAGCAGTCCCAGGTACTCGTCGACGAACGCGAGCTGCCCGTCGTAGAGCGCCGCGCGGTAGGCCTCCCACTCGGGCGATCCACGCCCACGCCCGAGCAGCCGGCCCAGCTCGACGACGCCGGCTTCGGGATCCTCGGTCGCGCGCGCCACGGCACCCCGCAAGAGGTCGCTCTGCTCCGCGAACGGCGCGAGGTTCGGCGCGAGGAACTGTCCGCCCACCGCGCCGGGCGCGGCGTCGTGCGAACGGGCGTCGGCGAAGTGGAGGAACGCGAACACGGGCTCGTCCGAGGCGAGCGCGAGTGCGAGATCCTGCTTCACGGAGAAGAAGCTCTGGAAGGCGGTCCGCGCTTCGTCCTCGTTGAGACCCGGTTGGACGATCGTGTCGAAGCCCTGCATGAGACCGAAGAGGCGCGAGGAGAGCTGCGGCAGCGAGACGAGCCCGATGGTGCGGAAGCCGCCCTCCCGGAACCGCTCGGCAAGCGTCACGTGCCGAGCGGCGAGCGCGTGCTGGCCCAGGTCGCGCAGGGAGCCGACGCCGTGCGTCTGCGCGTGGAGTCCCGTGAAGAGCGAAGCGAGGCCCGCGTTCGTACCGGTGACCGCCGCGAGCGCGTCCTCGAAGACGACGCTCTCCGCCGCGAAGCGCGTGAGGTTGGGCGTCGTGTCGAGCGCGTACCCGTACGGCGCGAGGTGGTCCGTGCGCGCGGAGTCGAAGAGCACGAGCACGACGGTCCGCGCACCGCGCGCGATCGTGCCGACGGGCTCGGGCTGCGCCGGTTCTTGCGGGGCCGATCCGCCGCCGCACCCGGTGAACAGGAGACCCAGGAACAAGCGGGAGCCGAGTCGCGGACGCGTCATGCTTGGCGCAGCGCCTCGAGCTGGGCCGGATCGGGGTTGCCGCCGGAGACGACCACGGCCACGCGCAGGGGTGCGCTCGCGTCCCGGTCCGCGAGGAGCCCCGCGGGCAGGAGCTCCGAGTAGACGACCGCGGCCGCGGCCGCCCCCGCGGGCTCGACGACCTCGCCGCCCGCGACCAGCCGCGCCTGCGCCGCGAAGATCGCTCCGTCGTCGAGCAGCACGACCCCATCGAGGGTCGCCAGGCACACATCGATGTTGAGCGCGCCGGCGTCCAGCGGACAGAGCCCCTGCACCTGCGTGGTGATCTCGTCCAAGGTGACCGGCGCGCCCGCCGCGAGGCCGCGCGTCATCGTCGGGGCCCCGGCGGGCTCCGCGCCGAGGATCGTGGGGGCGTCGCCGAGTGCGCGCCTGAGCGCGAGCGAAGTCCCGGCCGCGAGCCCCCCGCCACCGATCGGGACGATGACGACCTCGACCTCCGGCCAGTCCGCGGCGATCTCGAGCCCCACCGTGCCCGCCCCGGCGATCGTGCCCTCCGCGTCGTACGGGTGCACGAGCGTCCAGCCCGCCGTCACGAGCTCCGCGCAGTCCGCCTCGGCCTGCGCGCGCGTGGCGGAGAGCACGACGCTCGCCCCGTGGTCGCGGCAAGCCTGGATCTTGTTCGGATAGGCGTCCGCGGGCATGACGATCGTCGCCCGGATGCCCGCCGCCTGCGCCGCCCAGGCGAGCGCCTTGCCGTGGTTGCCCGAGCTGCACGCGACGACCCCGATGGAGCGCTGGGCCTCCGACAGCTGCCGGATGTTGTGGCACGCCGCGCGCGCCTTGAAGGCGCCGGTCACCTGACGGTTCTCCAGCTTCCCGCGCAGCTCGATCCGCGCATCGCCCGACGCGAGCGGGGCGAGCGGCGTGTGCAGGACGGTGTCCGCGATGATGTCGGCCGCGCCCGCGATGTCCACGTGCGCGAACCGGCTCCAGTCGCGATTGTTCTCCGATGCGGTCATGGTACTCGGCGTGCCGCCTCCGGACTGGGGCGGCGACATTCTACGTTCCCAGCCCGTTGGCAGATGCGCGGCTCTAGAATGCAGGCATGCGAGCGCAGGCCATCCCGAGCGCGCCGGCCACTGCCCTCAGGCCACTGCCCTTCACGGGGCCGTGGCTCCTCGCGCCGATGGAGGGCATCACCGACCCGGTGTTCCGCGACCTCGTGCTCGAGCGCCACCGGCCCGAGGATCTGGGCGGGGCCTTCACGGAGTTCGTGCGCGTCATCGACCGCGCGCTGCCGGAGAAGGTCCTGCGGCGCCACCTCGGCCCGCGGCGGTTCGCGATCCCGGTCGGCGTCCAGCTCATGGGCAGCGACCTCGGCGCGCTCGCGGCCACCGCGCGCGCCGCGGTGCGGGCGGGCGCGCCGCTCGTCGATCTGAACTTCGGCTGTCCCGCGAAGGGCGCGCTCAAGGGCTGCGCGGGCTCCGCGCTCCTGCGCGATCCGGCCGCGCTGGGCGCGGTCGTGCGCGCGACCTTCGAAGCCGTCGGGGAAGCGGTGCCGGTCACGGCCAAGATTCGCGCCGGGTTCGACGACGACAGCCTGCTCGAGGACCTCGCGGCGAGCGCGGAGGCGAACGGCGCCGCGCTGCTCACCGTGCACTGCCGGACGCGCAAGGAGGGCTACCGGGACGAACCCGATTGGGAGCGCATCGCGCGCGCCGTGGCTGCGGTCGCGATCCCCGTCTGCGGCAACGGCGGGGTCCGCACGCACGCCGACCTCGAGGGGATGCGGCGCGCGACGGGCTGCGCCTACGTGATGGTGGGTCACGGCGCGCTCGCCGACCCGTGGATCTTCGCCGGCCGCGCCGTCTCCGCCGCCGAGGCGGCCCGGTTCCTGCTCGACTACGAGGAGGGCTTGCGGACGCGCAAGCAGGCCACGCCGCGCGGCGCGAGCTCGCGCGTGAAACAGCTCTTGCGCGTCTGGACGGCCGGCGGCCTCGTCGCGGACGAGGAGGACCGGTGGACCTGGCTGCACGCGGAGGAGATCGTGGCGCGCCTGCGTCATGTGTATTCCGGAAGGTACGGAGCCTGAGCAATTGCCGCCGGCCCGGCCGGTGTGGTGCAACGTCGGTACCGATGTTGCACCACACCGGCCGGGCCGGCGGCAATTGCTCAGGCTCCGTACCTCCGGACTACAACCGCCGCACCGTCTCTGCGAGCAGCGCCACGCCAAACCCCGTCGCGCGGTCCTTGGGGAACGCGGGTCCGGCCATGTCCACGTGGCCCCAGCGCGCGTCCGTGTCCGCCACGTGGGCGTAGATGAACTGGGCGGCGCAGCTCGCCTGGGCGTTCATGCGGTTGGCGACCGAGTTGCGCATGTCGGCCACCGGGCTCTTGAACTCGCGTTGGTACAGCTCGGGCGCGAACGGAAGCGGGTGCACGAGGTCGCCGCTCGCGCGGCCGGCCTCCACGAGCGCGCGCTCGAGCTCCTCGTCGCTCGTGACGACCGCCGCGTGCGCGAGGCCCGTCGCGATGAGCTGCGCTCCGGTCAGGGTCGCCGCGTCGATCACGATGTCCGCGCCCAGTTGCCGGACGGCGTAGCTCACGCCGTCCGCGAGCAGCAAGCGCCCCTCCGCGTCCGTGTTGTTGATCTCGACCGTGAGCCCCGAGTGCATTCTCAGGATGTCGTCGGGCTTGTACGCGCTCGGCCCGATCGCGTTCTCCGCCAGGCAGATGACGAGCGAGAGCTCGTGCGGGCAGCCGTGCTTCGCGAGCACGAGGAAGGCGCCGAGCACCGCCGCCGCGCCGCCCATGTCGCATTTCATGCCCGGCATCCCCGTCTTGGACTTGATGGAGAGCCCGCCCGTGTCGTACGTGACGCCCTTGCCCACGAGCGCGACCCGCCGCTTGGAACGCTGTCTCGGTACGTACGTGGCGACGAGCATGCGCGGCGCCTCGAGCGCGGTTCGACCGACGGCGTGGATGCCACCGAGACCGGCGCGCAGGAGCGCATCGCCGGTGATCTGGCGCTTCTTGACGCCCGTCACTCCGGCGAGGAGGCGCCAGGCCTCGGCCTGGAACGCCTTCGGATTCATGTCGGTCGGAGGCATGTCGACCAGGCGCGCCATCTCGCGCGCCACCTGGGCCGTGGCTCGAGCCTCCGGACCGAAGGCGATGGGCAGCTCGTCCGGGCCGATCGCGAGCACGCGGAGGGTGCTCGGGGAAGGACTCTGCTTCCGCGCGGAGTAGAGCGGGCAGGTCCGGGCGATGGCATTGAGCGCGGGCAGGGCGTGGCGCTCGTCGTCTAGCGCGATCAAGATGGCAGGGCGCCCGCCCCGGTTCAGCCTTGCGGCCCCCACGACCTTCGCGATCCCCCCCGCGCGGGAGGGCGTGTTGTAGCGCGAACCCTCGTCGGCGAGGACGCCGATCCCGAGCTTGCGCGGCTTTGCGCCCGTCAGCGTCGACGCCGTTGCCCCGAGGGCCCCGGGCTTCGTGTCCGACGCGAGGTCGAGCGCGAGCCGCATGAGCTCCTCGGGCAGGACCTCGAGGAAGCTCCCGTCGTCGAACAGACGCTTCGGGGCGATCACGAGCAGGGAGTCGGCGCCCGCGACCAGCGCCGACACGGATTTCGGAAATGCGAGGCGGGTCATCGGAGCGGGATTCTAGCAGTCCTCTGAACGAGGACCGTAGCGAGACGAGACCATCTTCGCGGGGCAGGGAGGGCGAGACCGAGGTGGCCCTGTAGGGCCGGCGGGCACGGATCGACGAGTCCGCCGCCACCGGCCGAGCGGGCGCGCCCGGAGTAGAGCGTTTTTCGGACGGACTGCCGGGCCTGGCCCCACCGCTTCCTCCCTATAATCCCCGCCCGCATTCCCCGGTGAGGTCGCGATGCCGCAGTGGAGCCCCAAAGACAGCGAAAGCCTTTATAACGTGCCCAACTGGGGCCAGGGTTTCTTCTCGATCAACGATTCGGGCAACGTCTGCGTCACGCCGGGCGGCACTCGCGGAGGTGCGCGGATCGATCTGTACGAACTGATCGACACGATCTTGCAGCGCGGTGTCGCCGCGCCGATCCTCCTCCGTTTCGACGGCATTCTCCGCGCGCGTGTGCGGCAGATGCGCAGCGCCTTCGACAAGGCGCGCGCGGAATTCGGGTACGAGGCACCGTTCCGCGGCGTCTACCCGATCAAGGTCAACCAGGAGCGCACGGTCGTGGAGGCGCTCCTCGCGGAGGGCCGGCCGCACGGCATGGGGCTCGAGGTCGGCAGCAAGCCCGAGCTGCTCGCGGGGATCGCGCTGCAGGCGGGCGAGGGCGCGCTGCTGATCTGCAATGGGTACAAGGACGAGGAGTACGTCGAGATGGCGCTGCTCTCGAGCCAGCTCGGCATCACGCCCATCATCGTCGTCGAGAAGTTCACGGAGCTCGAGACCGTGATGAGAGCCGCGGCGAGACTGGGCGTACGGCCCACGATCGGCGTGCGCAGCAAGCTTGCCGTGAAGGGCTCAGGGCGGTGGCAGAACTCCGTCGGCGATCGGTCCAAGTTCGGGCTGACGACGCGCGAGATCGTCATGGTGGTGGAGCGGCTGCGCGACAGCGGCCGGTTGGATTGCTTGAAGCTCCTGCACTTCCACATCGGCAGCCAGATCACCGACATCCGTGCTCTTAAGCAGGCGATGCGTGAAGGCACGAACACGCTGATCGGGCTCTCGCGCATGGGCGTGAGGATCGAGTGGTTCGACGTCGGCGGAGGCCTCGGCGTGGACTACGACGGGTCGAGTACGAACATCGACTCCTCGATGAACTACACGATGGAGGAGTACGCCCGTGACGTCGTGTGGCACCTGGGCGAGGCCTGCCGCGAGGCGGACATCGCCGAGCCCACGATCGTGACCGAGTCGGGGCGAGCGCTCGTCTCGCACCACGCCGTGCTGGTCGGCGAGGTCGTCGGCGTGTCGCATTTCGACTCCAGGGGGAGCCCGGCTCCGCCCCGCGACGACGAGCCCGAGGTCGTCTTGAAGCTGGCCGAGCTGCTCGGCCAGGTGACGGCGGAGAACCATCAGGAGTGCTACCACGACGCCAACGAGCTGCGCGAGGAGGCGATGCTGCTCTTCAACACGAGCCGGCTCGGACTCCCCGACCGCGCGCGCATCGAAGACCTCTACTTCCGGACCTGCGAGAAGATCCTGCGGATCACCCGTGAGATGGACTACGTGCCGGAGGAGCTCGAGCACCTCGAGCGCGATCTCTCCGACACGTACTTCGTCAACTTCTCGATCTTCCAGTCGATGCCCGATTCCTGGGCGATCCGCCAGATGTTCCCAGTCATGCCCCTGCACCGGCACGGCGAGGAGCCGGTGCGGCGCGGCGTGCTGGCCGACCTCACTTGTGACTCGGACGGCAAGATCGAACAGTTCATCGATCTGCGCAACTCCAAGTCCACGCTCGAGCTGCACCCATTCCAAGAGGATGCTCCGTACTACCTCGGGTTCTTCCTGATCGGCGCGTACCAGGAGATCCTCGGCGACATGCACAACCTCTTCGGAGACACGAACATCGTCCACGTCGACGTCGACGAGTCCGGGCGCCCGAAGCTCACGCACGTACTGCGCGGCGATCGCGTGAAGGAAGTGCTCTCCTACGTGAGGTACTTCGAGGGTGACGTGCTCCGCGACCTGCGGCGTCACGTCGAGGCCGCGCTCGACAAGGGCACTATGACCTACGAGGAGTCCGCCGCGTTCTTGCGGCGCTACGAGGCCGCGCTCAACGGATACACGTACCTCACGCGGCAGCGCGAGATTCAGAACAGGCCCCTGATGGAGACACGTGTTGAAGATCCGGCAGAACTCCAGGGTTGAGCTCGATTACACGATTGCCGGCACCGACGGCGAAATCTACGAGTCCAGCGCGGAGAACGGCCCCCTGACCTACGTCCAGGGTGAAGACGAGATCCCGCCCCTCCTCCAGGCCGCGCTCGAAGGGCGAGCGGTGGGCGAGGAGGTCGAGCTCGTGCTCGCGCCCGCCGATGCGTTCGGCGAGTACGATCCCGACGGCATCGTCAGCATCCCCCCCGCCGAGTTCCCGGAGGACACGGAGGTCGAGCCCGGTGACCTCGTGCCCGTGACCATCGAACTCGATGATGAGGGGGGCGAGTGCGAGGAGATCGAGATGCGCGTCGTGGAGGTGACGCCCGATGCCGTGATCCTCGACATGAACCCCGCCCTCGCCGGCAAGACCATCACGTTCACCGTACGCGTGCTGAGCGTCCGGAATTCCGACGCCGAGTAGGGCCGCAGGCGGCGGCAGCGTCCGAAATCGGTACCGCGACAAATTCGTCACAACTCGCGTTCGGCGCCGCCCTCCGCCGCTGCAGCGGCGGAGGGCGGCGCCGAACGCGAGTTGTGACGAATTTGTCGCGGT
>SMVQ01000321.1 GCA_004357655.1 Planctomycetota bacterium | reverse complement strand
ACTCCTACGTCGTCGTCAACGAACCCTTCCGGCGTCCGCGCCCGGACGACGGCGAAGCGAGCGTCCCTATCCACAGGCTCCCGGTCAGGCACACATCACAGACCATCTCGGGCACGATCATCGAAGCGCCCGCAGCCGAGATCGAGCTGGGAACTACCGTGGTCTACTCCGGCTTCCAGGTCTTCGCGGGGGGAGCGCCCGCGCGCAAAGCGGAGTTTGCCCTCACGTGGAGCTACAGGGACAAGGGCGGGGGCAGCATGAACGGCACGATGGAAGCCCGCGCCCGCACGATCTTCGCGTTTCCGGCGGGCGACACCATCGATGCATGGGTCGTGTTTTCTGCGCCCGGTAGCGCGCGCTCCACACCCATCGACTTGAATGAAGGCCCGAGCGGCTTCGAATACTTGCGCCGCATCGACCTCGCGCCCGCGCCCTACCCGGTCAACATCACCATCAGGCTCGAGCTATGGGAACCTGGAGAGGTCGGCGAGGCGTGGTGCGAGCTGACGCCTTGGCCGGAGGGCGCTCCCCGGCCCGACTCCGATGAGGCCGGCCCGGCGGCCCGACTGACAGGACACACGGGCCTGCTCGCCTCGGTGGCCGGCGAGTTCCACATCGAACGCGTGACACCCGGGCGATACTGGTGCGTGCTCATGCCTTCGCCGGACAACGCGGCGAATGGCGCGCTGCCGTGGCGATCCACGTCCTTCGCGGTGGAGGTCGCGCCCGGTGCCGACTACCGTGTCACGCGCGTGCTCGGACCCGGCGGCCAGCTGCGCGTCGTCGCTGTCCACGCGCACCTCCTCGACGAGGTCATGCTGCGCGTCCATACCGCGGAGGGGCAGCAGGTCCGCGACGCGCGGCTCGTGACCGCGGACGGCGGCGCGCGCCAGCTGATCCAGGCCCAGGACCCGGGTGAGTACGTGCTGTCGGTCGTGAGCCAGCGCTTCGTGGACCAGGAGCTGCCGTTCGTCCTCGTGGACGGCGAGGTCACCGAGATCGTGCTCGAGCTTCAGCCCCGCTGAACGGGGAGCGTGAATCAGGAGCGCGAGCCGACGCCCGCCCCGCTCTCCGCGCTCTCGAGCACGCTCGCCATGACCTCGGTCGTGCTCCCCTCGACGACGCATTCGACGAAGGGGCTCCTTCCGCGAGCCGTGGTACGAGACCCTCGATGCGACGCGGCACCCCGGTCTCGAGGGCCTCGTGCTCGTGGGCGCGTGCCTCGGGAACCGCGACGGGTGTTGCCGCCGGGGCTGCGCCGAAGAGGAGATGCCCGGAAATTCGGTGAACCTCGCTCGTCGGCAGCCGTTCTGGCCTCGCATGCGATGGATCGCCACATTTTCCGCACTGATGTTCATCCTCGCCCTCGGTTGGAGTCTGAAGACTCCCATGGGGCGGGAGGTTGCCCCGCGCGTCGAGACGGTCGAAATCACCCCCGAGGACGAGTCCGCACTCTCGGCGGAACCCGACCTGCTCACTCCCACCGGCCCGGAGACGCGCGAAGAGCGCCTCCCCGTCGCGGAGGCCGCGGCAACTCCCGAGACGCCCACTCCCATGGTCCCGGTCGCCGTCGTCTTCAACGGCCGCGTGCTGTCCGACACCGACGGGCACCCGGTCGCTGAGATCGTAGTGGAGGTCGCGGGACGCAGGCCCGGAGGCACCGGCCAGGCGGAGATCGCGGCGGACGACGATGGCACGTTCATCGTCCGGCACGCTCCGCCGGCAGGTCTGCCGCTCGCGGTCCGCGCCCCCGGGTATGCACCGGTGCTCTTCCTCTCCGACGCGGTCCACGACGCCCCCGAACGCGCCGCGGAGATCCGGCTGGGGCCGGCGGCGACGCTCACGGCGCGTGTCGTCGATGCGCTGGGGACGGGGATGGCGGGCGTCCAGGTTCGACTGTCCGCCGAAGCGCTCGACCTGCGATTCTCTTCCGACCTCCTCGACCTCCCGTACGACTTCGATGCGCCGGAGTGGAGCGCGGAGACCGATCTCCACGGCACGGCGGTCCTCGTGGACCTCCCGCCCGCGGTGATGCTCACGGCCGAGCTCTCCCGCGATGGCGAGACGCTCCTGCGAGCCACCGAGCCGCTCACCCTCACTCCCGGTCGACGGGAGATCGTCTGGAGCATCGGGACGGGAACGCTCGTGACGGGGCGGGTGCGCACCGAGGCAGGCACGGCCGTCGCCGGCGTCGAAGTCTGGCGCCTGAATGCGGGCGCCGACATGGCCATGGTGTTCCGGCCGGACATGGGCACCTCGGTGGCGGCGAAGGCGCGTACCGACGAGGACGGGGTCTTCGCCATGCCCGACGTCGCGGAAGGCGCGTGGCGGATCGGCCTCGCACCGAGCGCCGAGTACGCGTCGGTCGCCGAGTACCTGAAGGTGGAGCGGAGCGCGGTCGTGACGGAAGTGGACCTCGCCGCCCACGCGCACCTCACGATCGCCGGCAAGGTCGTCGGCCCCGAGGGCCAGCCGGTGGCGAACGCGCGCATCGTGGCCAATCAGGCGGGAACGCTGATCTACCTCACCGCGGACATCTCGAACAGCGATGGGAGCTTCGCGCTCGGTCCCGCCGTTCCAGGGGCGTACGAGATCGGGGCGGGCACGGGGCGCGGCGACCTCAGGAGTTCGGAGAACATCATCGTCCAGGCGGGTGACCAGGACGTGATCCTCGCCATGCGCCAGGGGGGCGCGATCCGCGGTCGGGTGGTCGACGCGCTCACACGCGAGCCGACGCCCGCCGCGATCGTGTGCTCGGCCGCGGGTGGAGGCCGCGAGTTCAAAGGGTTCCAGCGCATCCTCTCGCACTCGGTCGAGTTCGAGCTCGGTGGGCTCAAGCTCACGGACTACTACGTGGTCGCGCACACCGCCGACGGGCGCATCGGCGTAGGCCGCTCCGAAGCGCGCCCGCTGAGTGAGGGGCGCGAGCTGCTCGAGGTTCGCGTCGAACCCGGGGCGAAGCTCGTCATCCGCAGCACGGGCGAGCTCGGCGGCTCCTACCAGGTGTGGTGGGGCGAGACGATCATCGCAATGAATGGGCTCGAGGCGGGTGGCCGGATCGAGCTCACCACGCCCCCGGGCGAGGTCTGGGTGCACTGGCGCCCGCGCGGCATGCGCGAGTACATCACCGAGCGCCGGATCCATGTCAGCGCCGGCGAGCGACGCGAGGTCCCGTTCGACGGCGAGTGACATTTGGAACCCGGTTCCGTACGTGAGTTGGTCCGGACCATTCATGAAGCCGTGCCGTTGACCTGGCGGAGGTGGAGGCGAGCAGGCGCGGCTGGCCTCCACGCCCGCCAGGTCACTGCACGTCTTCATTAATAGTTCGGATTCGAACCCGCGACCCTGCGTTGACAACCCGTGCGAGCAAGCCCGTATACTCTGGGAGTGCCGAGAAGCAGACGAACACGGAAGCGCCTGAACCGGGCCGAGAGAATCGGCATCGTGTTCGGTCTCATCGCCTGCGTGCTCCCCGTCCTGGGATTCGCGCCCGTTCGCGCGCTCTACCGCTGTCAGATCACAGGCGAGACCCTGCCGGTCTGCTGCTGCGATGTCGAAGAACCGGCTTCGGATCCGTCGGCGCAACCGCCCTGCTGCGCGGAGAGCGAGGAGGGAGCGAAGAACGCCGGGGAGCGAGTCGCGAAGACGGCCTGCGATTGCTGCGATGTCGTCTACGAAGAGGGGCGCCGCCAAGAACCGGCGACGCCGGGCTCCAGGGCTGGAGGCCCTCACGGTCTCTTGGCTCCCGCCCCGGCCTTGCTTCTCGCTGAGCCGGCCCACGCCCTACGCTCGTATGCCAGATCCGCATCGATGAGGGCTCCACCCAAGCGCTCCCGCTTCTTGCTCTTCGAGTCCTTTCTCTGTTGATTCCTGCCCGATAGAGAACGTCGTTCCGCGCCTGCGCGCGGAACGGGTCCAGCACCGGACATCGTCACTCTCTCCGCGGCAGGCATGAAACTCCATATTATCGCTACGCGTCCAGGCCGACTCGCTCTCCCGTTCGCGTTCGCTCTCGCCCTGGGCGGGCCCGCCACCAGTCAGGAGGGCGGGATCGAGGTCTTCGCCGCCGGCACGCTCTTCAGCAAGGGGACGCGAGTGTCCCTCAGCCACATCTACAAGCGGAAGGGGACGCTCTTCCATGGCACCGACGAGATCTCCGACCCCCTCGACCGGACCTTCCACGAGCATCGGTTCGTGGCGGCTATCGATCACGGGTTTCGCCCCGACCTGACCGTCTCCGCGCTGATCCCGTACGTCGACAAGGAGCTGAAATCCGACGCCGGGGACAGCAACAGCTCGGGCCTGGGCGACGTGGCCCTCCTCGCCAAGTTCCGGATCCACAAGCGGGACTGGACTCGCAGCTCGTTCAATGTCTCCGCCATCGGAGGTGTGGAGCTCCCGACCGGAGCGACCCACGAGCGCGACGCCGGCGCCCGGCTTCCGACCGAGCTCCAGCCCGGATTGGGCTCGTGGAACCCGTTCCTCGGCCTCGCGACCAACCTGAGTCTGGACCGACTCCGGTTCGATGGGCTCGCCTTCTACAAGCTCAACACCGAGGGCGCCCAGGACTACGAGAAGGGGAACTTCTTCGCCCTCGAAGTGGCCGCAGCCTATCGGTTCCTCCACACCAAGTACCCCGGCCCGTCTGCGAGCGCGAAGCTCGGCTTGCAGTGGCGGCACGAAGACCACGCTCGAGACGACGGTTCCACGATCGGCGACAGCGGTTCCGATGAGCTTCGCCTGCGCCCCGGACTCACCTGGCATCCGGCGCCGAACATAGACATCTCCCTCGCCGTCGACATCCCCATCTACCAGGACTTCAACGGTGACCAGTTGGGCACCGACTACCGCACGTTCCTCGCCATCGGCGTCCGATTCTGAGAAAGGCTCCCACATGAAGACACGCACCACAGCCCCGTGGCTCGCAGTGAGCGCGCTCGCGCTCTCCGCGGCCTGCCAGTCCCTGAACCCGTCGTCCCCGCTGCAGCCGGGTGAGCACTTCGCCGAGGTGACCCTCCGCTTCGAGAGCTGAATATGAAACGACAAGGCCTTCGGACTCGAGAAGGCCTTACGGCGTCAGGTTGGCGCCGACACGATTGAGCTCGACACCGAGAAGAGCTTCGCGCGCTACACGCTCGCGCGGCCGAGACGAATCGACTTCGCCAAGATGGAGGAAGCCGCCGAGGATGCCTCGTACACGTTGAAGAGCATTGTGCTCGAGATCGAGGGAGTCACGTCGGAGACCCAGTGCAAGGAGTGCGGACGCTCCGTCCCCACTCTGAGGGTCCCCGAGACCGGGCAGACATTCGAGCTCGAGGGCGACGTCCCGATCGGTGTGACGACGAAGATACGAGCCTCGGTT
>SMVQ01000020.1 GCA_004357655.1 Planctomycetota bacterium | reverse complement strand
CAGGACGGTGGAGCCGGCGCGCTGATGAAGGTCGTCGACGTTCTGGCTGATCAGCGTGAACCCGTGGCCGGCTGCGCGGAGTTCGCGCTCCATCCGCGCCAGCGCGAGGTGCGCGGCGTTCGGCTCGACGGCCCCGAGCGCGGCGCGACGCATCTGGTAGAAGCGCCACACGAGGGCGGGGTTCCGCTCCCACGCCTCCGGAGTCGCCACGTCCTCGACCCTGTGCCCCTCCCAGGTCCCCCCCGCTCCCCGGAACGTCGCGAGCCCCGAATCGGCCGAAGTGCCCGCGCCGGTCAGCACGACGACGGCTACCCGGGACCCCATCGCGGAGAGCTCCGGGCGATTCCGCCGCCGGAATTGACGCCGGTCAACTCCACGGAGCGCGTACTGAACGATACTCGTCGCACGACCAGGGAGGTCATGTGAGCAATGTACCGGAGCCGCCCTTCGCGCGCCACGCGGCGCGCTACGAACGGCCGTGCCAGAGCGCACGCACCCGCGTGCCCGCGGTGGGGATCGGACCGTGAACGAGACGCCGGAGAGTCGCGGCGACCGCGAACATGGCGAGATTCACGCCGCGATGGCTGAGATCGAGGCGATCTTGGATCATTGGGCGGCCGAGCCCGTTCCGACCAGGGACGCCGACGGCCTGAGCGAGAAAATCTCAGCGCTGCGCGCCCGACTCCGCCGCCACTTCCGGTTCGAGGAGCAGGAGGGAATCCTCGCCCGCCGCGAGGGGCTCGAGCCGGAGGACCGACGGTTCGTGGAGGAGCTGCTCCTCCAGCACCGGACGCTCGAGGAGCGACTCAGCAAGACCACCGAGGAAGTGGGCGGCGCCGACGGCCTCCGCGCCCGGATCCCGACGATCGTCGTGCGCGAGATGAGGGGTCTGTTCCGTGACATCCGGCGCCACGAGGCGCAGGAGGAGCTGCTGCAGCGCCGGGCGCATTGGCGCCGGTCGTCCGGGATCCGCGAGTAGGGCATCGGCGGTCGACTCGACATGTCCAGGTCCCTACTCGCGCCCGCCTCCGCCCTGTGCCCTCGACCGTGCCCGCCGCGCTCGGAGCGCCGATGCCCCTGAGCCAGCGGCGGTGAGATCCGGTCGGACCTATGGGCATTATATTGCTCATACGCACTATTTCCAGGCGTAATACTGCTCAAGCGCTCTGCTGTCGGGACCGGATTGCCCCGAGAATACTCGCAGCGCCGACGTTCCCTCGGCGCCGCCGAGGATCCGAACGTGACGCAATCGACTTCGACCAGGACGGGCACGCGCTGGGAGATGACCGGAGTCGGCGAGCCCCTCGTGGCCGTCGAGTTCCCGCTCCCCGAACCGGCCCGCGGAGAGGCGCTCGTGAGGGTCGTCGGATGTGGCGTCTGCCACACGGACATCGGCTTCCTCTTCGACGGCGTCCGCACCGCGGCCGCGTTGCCGCTCGCTCTCGGGCACGAGATCAGCGGTGAAGTCGTCGCCGCGGGCGCGGGCTTCGAGCACCTCGTGGGCAAGGCCGTGATCGTCCCCGCGGTCACCCCGTGTGGGACGTGCGAGTCGTGCCGCGCGGGCCACGGATCGATCTGCAGCCGCCAGTGCATGCCGGGCAACCACGTCCCCGGCGGGTTCGCGACGCATGTCTTCGTGCCTGCGCGCGGGCTCTGCGTGGTGGACGAACCAGGAGCGCTCGCGGGCGCGGAGCTCGCGGGCTCGGGCTGCACGCTCGCCGACCTCGCGGTCGTGGCCGATGCCGTCTCGACACCCTACCAGGCGCTGCGCCGTGCGCGCGTCGGGCAGGGCGACTTCGTCATCGTCGTCGGGCTCGGCGGCGTGGGCGGATTCGCGGCGCAGATCGCACGCGCGCTCGGCGCGACCGTCGTCGGCTTCGACGTCGCCCCCGGGCGGCTCGCGGCGCTAACCGAACACGGCCTCGCGCAGGGCTTCGATCCCTCGGGCGCCGATCCGCGCGCGCTGCGCGATGCAGTGCGCGCGTACGCCAAGGAGAGCGGCGCCCCCTCCACGTACTGGAAGATCTTCGAGTGCTCCGGCGCCGCCGCCGGACAGGAGCTCGCCTGGTCCATGCTCGGCCCGGGCGCGTACCTGTCGATCGTCGGCTACACGCGGGACAAGGTCAGCCTGCGGCTCTCCAACCTCATGGCATTCGACGCCAAGGCCGTCGGGAACTGGGGTTGCCTGCCCGAGCTGTACCCGGAAGCGCTCGCGCTCGTGCTCGAAGGTCGCATCGCCCTGGCGCCCTTCGTCGAGCGCCATCCCCTGGACGACGTCTGGAACGTCTTGAACCAGGTACGGGAGCACCGGCTCGAGCGACGCCCCGTACTCGCCCCCTGAGAGGACCCGCAGTGAGCATCCACACGGAACCGAAGCCGTTCAAGAACCACGACCTCGCGCCGCTACCCGAGTGCGGGCAGGTGCACTACGAGCGCCGGGCGGCGCGCGATGTCGACGGCGCGGAGATCCCCGGGCTGCACGTGGCCTGGATCGTGCTCGACAACCCCGAGCAGTTGAACTCGTACACCACCGACATGGTGAAGCAGGTGATCCTCGCCTTCCGCCGCGCCTCGAACGAGCGCGACGTGACCGCCGTGGTCTTCACCGGCAGCGGCGAGCGCGCCTTCTGCACCGGCGGCAACACGGCCGAGTACGCCGAGTACTACGCCGGCGCACCCGACGAGTACCTGCAGTACATGCGGCTCTTCAACGACATGGTCTCGGCGATCCTCGCGTGCGACAAGCCCGTGATCTGTCGGGTCAACGGCATGCGCATCGCGGGCGGACAGGAGCTCGGCATGGCGTGCGACTTCAGCGTCGCCTCCGACCTCGCCGTCTTCGGCCAGGCGGGCCCGCGCCACGGGTCGGCCCCGGACGGCGGGTCGACGGACTTCCTGCCACTGTTCGTCGGCGTGGAACGCGCCATGGCCTCCTGCACGCTCTGCGAGACCTGGACGGCCTACCAGGCCGTGCGCCACGGGCTCATCACGGAAACCGTGCCGGTGCTCCAGGTGGACGGGCACACCATCCCGAACCCGCTCGTCGTCACGGACACGTGGCTGGACGACCGCGGCCGCATCGTGCACGGCGAGCCGGAGGTGGACGAAGCGCTGCGCGACGGCAAGGCGCTCCTGCGCGCGGGGCGGATCGACCTGGCGCCGCTCGACGCGGCGGTCGAGACGATGCTCTCGAAGCTCATACGCACGATGCCGGGTTGCCTGCGCAAGACGATCGAGTCCGTGCGCAAGCACAAGCTCGAGCACTGGGACCGGAACCGCGAATCGAACCGGAGCTGGCTGGCGCTGAACATGATGACCGAGGCCGCGGCCGGCTTCCGGGCCTTCCACGAAGGCCCGACCGGCCAGCGGGAGGTCCACTTCGCGGACCTGCGCCGACGGCTCGCGGCGGGCGAGCGCTGGACACCCGAGCTGATCGAAGCGCTCGTGCCCAAGCGCGACGTGGCGCCCCCGGTGCCCACGGGCGAGGCGGTGCGCTAGCCATGGAGCAGACTGAGCGGAGGGTGCGCAGCGAGCTGCTCGAGGAGGGACGCGTGCTGCGGATCGTCCTCGCGGCCGGCAAGGGCAACGTGATCGACCGGCGCGCGATCGCGGACCTGCGCGAAGGGCTGGCCGACGCGGGCTCGGCCCCGGCGCTGCGCGCCGTGCTCCTCGACCACGAGGGCCCCCACTTCTCGTTCGGAGCGAGCGTGGAGGAGCACGCGCCCGGCGAAGTCGAGACGATGCTCCCCGCTTTCCATGCACTCGCGCGCGAGCTCCTCGCGCTCGACCTCCCGATCCTGGCCGCGGTGCGGGGTCTGTGCCTCGGCGGCGGGCTGGAGCTGGCCGCCCTCGCGGAGCGGATTTTCGCCGCCCCCGGGGCCCGCTTCGGACAGCCCGAGATCACCCTCGGCGTGTTCGCCCCCATCGGCTCCCTGCTCCTTCCGCGCCTGGTCGGCGCGGCGCACGCCACCGAGCTCCTACTGACGGGCCGCACGATCGAGGCCGAGGAGGCGCAGCGCATGGGCCTCGTCGCCGAGCTCGCACCGGACCCGGCGGCGGCGGCGCTCACATGGGCTCGGACCCACCTCGTGGACAAGAGCGCGAGCTCGCTCAGGTTCGCGACCCGTGCGGCGCGCGCGCATTGGATCGGCGCGTTCGACGTCGCGTTGGGGAGCCTCGAATCGGCCTATCTCTCCGAGCTGATGGCGACCCGTGACGCGCGCGAGGGCATCGCCGCGTTCCTGGAGAAGCGCGACCCCGTATGGGCGGACCCGTCATGACCAAAGCGGAGCTGCTCGCCCGGTGTGAGGAACTCTACGAAGACCTCGATCTCACAAGCGTGCGCGAGTGGAAGGAGCAGAACCCGGGTGGACGCGCCGTCGGCTACCTGCCGACGTACGTCCCGCGCGAGATCCTGCACGCGGCCGGCGTCCTGCCCGTGGGCATCCTCGGCGCGGGCGAACAGCTCGAGATCGTGCGCGGCGACGCGTGCTTCCAGTCCTACATCTGCCACCTGCCGCGGTCCGTCGTCGAGCTGGGTCTCTCCGGCCGCCTCGACGTGCTGGACGGGATGATCTTCCCGTCGACCTGCGATGTGATCCGCAACCTCTCCGGCATCTGGCGGATCCTGTTCCCGGACAAGTACACGCGCTACCTCGACGTGCCGCAGAACTTCGCGCCCGAGGTCGGCGGCGCGTTCTACGAGGTCGTCCTGCGCGAACTCTGGTCCGAGCTCTGCGCCCTGTCGGGCCGCGAGCCGGACGACGAGGCATTGCGCGCGGCGATCACCCTCTACGACGCGAACCGCAAGCTCGTGCGCGAGCTCTACGACCTGCGCGCAGCCGAGCCGTGGCGCGCGCCGGCGAGCGAGGCCTACTTGCTCCTGCGCGCGGGCATGGTGCTGCCGGTCGAGGAGCACACGCGCGTCCTCGCGGAGTACCTGGCGCTCGTCCGCGAGGAAGAACGCGCCATGGTCGACAATGCGCGCGTGCTGCTGACCGGCGCGTTCTGCGAACAGCCGCCGCTCACCCTCATTCGCACGCTCGAGCGCGCCGGCTGCGACCTCATCGACGACGACTTCATGCCCGTGCTGCGCTGGCTCGGGCACGACGCGGGCGATGCGCTCGAGACGGACGGCGATCCCGTGCGCGTCCTGGCGGAGGCCTACCTCGGCGACGAACAGGAATCCGCCTGCAGGTTCGTGCCGGACGGCCAGCCGAAGGGCGCGCGCCTCGTCGAGACCGTTCGGCGCCGCGCGGCCGAGGGCGTGGTGTGCGCCGCGCCCAGCTTCTGCGATCCCGCGTTGCTCGAGCGACCGATGCTGCAGTCGGCGCTCGACGAGGCAGGAATCGCTTACACGGCATTCAAGTACGCCGAGAACACCGGGCAGATGCAGCCCATCCGCGAACAGGCGGGCACCTTTGCGGACACCATCAAACTCTGGGGCGACGAATGAAGGCGAACATCGTGAAAGAGGCGTCGATGCAACGCCAGAAGGACATGATCGCCGCGCACTTCGAGCTCCTCGCGCGGGCGCACGAGACGGGACGCAAGGTCGTCTACACCTTCGTGCCCGGCAACCTGACGGAGCTCATGCTCGCGTTCGACACGCTGCCCGTGCACCCCGAGATCAATGCCCTGCAAGCAGGGATGCGCAAGCAGTCCGCCGGCTACATCGCTGAAGCCGAACGCGCCGGCCACTCCGAGGACGTCTGCACTTATGTGAAGTGCGACATTGGGATGATGATGAAAGGGAACATCGGACCCACGGGTCAGAAGCTGCCCGAGCCCGACCTGCTCCTGCTCTCCTACACGGGCTGCTTCACGTTCATGAAGTGGTTCGAGCTCCTGCGGGAGCAGTATGAGTGCCCGGTCGCGATGCTGCACGTCCCCTACCAGTCGACGGGGCGCGCGGAACCGGCGATGATCGAGTACGTCGTCAAGCAACTGCGGACCGAGGTGATCCCGAAGCTGGAGGCGGTCACGGGCAAGGCCTTCGACGAGGACCTCCTGCGCACACTGCTCGGCAACTCGGTGCTCGCCGAGGACGACCTCGTCCACGTCCTGGAGTCAGCCAAGCACAGGCCGTCGCCGATCGACGCCTACTTCGGCGGCGTCTACTACATCGGCCCGCTCTTCACCGCGTTCCGCGGCACACCGGAGGCCGTGGAGTACTACCGCATGCTGCGCGAGGAGGTGGACGCGCGCCAGGCGCAGGGCCTCGGGCCGATCACGCCGGAGGGCCCGATCGACGACGAGCGGTTCCGCATCGTCGTCGAGGGCCCGCCCAACTGGACCCACTTCCGCGAGTTCTGGAAGATGTTCTACGACGAGCGCGCGGTGATCGTCGCCAGCACCTACACGAAGGTGGGCGGCGTGTACGACCGCGGGTTCCGGCACGACCCGGAGCGCCCGCTCGAGACGCTGGCCGAGTACTGCCTCGGCTGCTACACGAACCTCGACCTCGCGACCCGCGTGGAGATGATCGTGGGCTACATCGAGGACTACGACGCGGACGGCTTCCTCATCAACTCGATCAAGAGCTGCAACTCGTTCTCCGCGGGCCAGCTCGTGATGTTGCGCGCGATCGAAGAGCGGACGGGCCGGCCCGGTTGCTTCATCGAGACGGACCTCGTCGATCCGCGCTACTTCTCCGCCTCGAACATCAAGAACCGGCTCGAGTCGTACTTCCAGATGCTCGCGCAGAAGCAAACCGGGCACGAGCCGGTCGAGGCTGCCTCGTGAAGTGCTGGGTCGGGATCGACCTCGGCTCGACGACCACGAAGGCCCTCGTCGTGGACGACACGGGCGCGGTCCTCGGGCGCGGCATCACGAACAGCCGCTCCAACTACGACGTCGCCTGCGAGATCGCGCGCAACGAGGCCTTCCTAGACGCGCGCTTCACCCTGTTCGCACGGGCCCTCGAGCGACACACCGACCTCGCGGCGCACGCGGGCCTGCTGATCGAGTCCGTGCGCCTCGCTTTCCGCTCCGAGCAACACCTGTACCTGCTCTCCGAGCTGGAGGCTCAGTGTCGCGCCTTCGCCGCGGAGCTCGCCGACCCCAGGCGCGCCAAAGCCGCGCTCGACGAGATCTTCGAAGGCATGCGCGAGGTCGCGGCGTCGCTCTTCGAGCCGGGCACCAAACCGCGCTCGGACTTCTTCCGCGACATCGCCGGTTCCCAGTACATGTCGCTCGCGGAGGGCGTGGCGGAGACGACGAAGCTCCCGTTCGAGACGCTGCTGGGCGTCTACGACAAGTCGATCCTCGCCGTCGAGAGCCACGTGCCCGCCTCGAGCCTCCAGGACCTGATCGAGCGCGCCCTCGAGGTTGCGCTGGGGAGCTACCGGATCTCCGACGCGCTGAAGGCCGACCTGCGCAGCGCCGTCCAAGGCGTAGTCGAGATGCAGCTCGTCGAGACCCAGACCGTCGGCACGGGCTACGGACGCGCGCGCCTGCCATTCCGCAAGGAGTTCATCCGCTCCGAGATCCTCTGCCACGGCCTCGGCGCGCACGCCTTGTTCCCCGGGACGCGCACGGTGCTCGACATCGGCGGCCAGGACACGAAGGCGATCCAGGTCGACGGGCGCGGCGTCGTGACGTCGTTCCAGATGAACGACCGCTGCGCGGCGGGCTGCGGGCGCTACCTGGGCTACATCGCGGACGAGATGAACCTCGGGCTGCACGAGCTCGGCCCGATGGCCATGTGCAGCCGCCGCCCCGTGCGCATCAACTCGACCTGCACCGTGTTCGCGGGCGCGGAACTGCGCGACCGACTGGCGATGGGCCAGCGGCGCGAGGACATCCTCGCCGGCCTCCACCGCGCCATCATGCTGCGCGCGATGTCCCTGATCTCGCGCTCGGGCGGCGTCCACGAGGAGTTCACGTTCACGGGCGGCGTCGCCAAGAACGAGGCCGCGGTCAGCGCCCTGCGGCAGCTCGTCGAGGAGAGCTTCGGGGAGCGCACGATCAACATCTCGCCCGATTCGATCTACACGGGCGCGCTCGGCGCCGCGCTGTTCGCCGTGCGCGAGGAGTTCGCCGAAGCGGGCGCAGTTTCCATGGCAGCGGGAGGCCCGGCATGACCTTGACAGCGGGAATCGATGTGGGCTCGAGCGCGGTCAAGTGCGTCATCATGGAGGACTCCGCCGTCGAGCAGCGGCTCTTGGGACGCGGGCTGCGCCGCATTCGCGGCCGCGAGTTCCACCAGGTCGTCGACGCCGCCTACACCCAGGCGCTGCGCGAGGCCGGCGTGGACGCGGCGGAGATCGAATACGTCGCGACGACGGGCGAGGCCGAGAACGTGTCCTTCCGCACGGGCCACTTCTACTCGATGACGACCCACGCGCGCGGCGGGCTGTTCCTCGTGCCCGAGGCGCGCGCCGCGCTCGACATCGGCGCCCTGCACGGACGCGTGATCCGGATGGACGCCCGCGGCAAGGTGCTCGACTACAGGATGACGAGCCAGTGCGCCTCCGGCTCGGGACAGTTCCTGGAGAACATCAGCCGCTACCTCGGCGTGGCGCTCGACGAGGTCGGGTCGCTCTCGAAGCGCGCCGACGCCCCCGAGCCCGTCTCGAGCATCTGCGCCGTGCTGGCGGAGACCGACGTGATCAACATGGTCAGCCGCGGGATCGCGACCGCGAACATCGTGAAGGGTATCCACCTCTCGATGGCCGGCAGGCTCGTGAAGCTCCTGAAGTCCTCGAAGTGCGCGGGAATGGTCATCGTGACCGGCGGGCTCGCGAAGGACGAGGGCCTCTTCGCCGCGATGACGGAGACGGCGATCGAGCGCGGGATGGAGATCGAGCTCTGCACGCACGCCGACTCCGTCTACGCCGGCGCGATCGGCGCCGCGATCTGGGGCGCATTCCGCAAGGCCAAGCTCGAGCGACTCGCCGGGGCCGGGAGAGCGTAGGGCCGGGTGGGACACCTGCGCGCGGACTTCGACGGGGACGTCGCCATCGTCACCGGCGCCGCCTCCGGCATCGGCCGGGCGATCCTCGCCGCCTTGTGCCGCGCCGGCGCGCGCGTACACGGCCTGGACGTCGCCGCCCCGGGACCCGAGGCCACGGAAGACGACTTCCGAACGGCGCCGGTCCATCACGCGGTCGACCTGTGTGACGCGGAGGCCGTCGAGCGCGTGATCGCGGAGATCGCGCGCGCGGAGTCGCGCATCGACCTGCTCGTGAACAACGCCGGCATCGCGCGCGACCGGGCGCTGTGGAAGCTCGCGGACGAGGAGTGGCAGGCGGTGCTGGACGTGAACCTCACGGGCGCGTTCCGCGTCCTGCGCGCCGTCGCGTCGCACATGCGCGCGAGCGGACGCGGACGCATCGTCCAGGTGGCCTCGATCAACGGCCTGCGCGGCAAGTTCGGCCAGGCGGCCTACTCCGCCTCGAAGGCCGGCCTGATCGGGCTCACGCGCACGGCGGCGCGCGAGCTCGGGCCGCGCGGCATCACCGTGAACGCCGTGGCGCCCGGCATGATCGAGACCGCCATGACCCGTACACTGCCCGCGGAGATCCGGGAGCGCGCGCGCGACGAGTCGGCCCTGGGCCGGCTCGGGCGTCCCGAGGACGTCGCAGCGTGCGTCCTGTTCCTCCTCTCCGAAGCCGCCGCCCACGTGACCGGCACCGTGCTCGTCGTCGACGGCGGGCAGACGACCTGAGACCAGGGCAACGAGACCGACATGACCCGCCCCCTCCCCATCATCGAGCCGTTCCGCATCAAGTCCGTCGAACCCCTGCGCATGACGACGCACGCGGAGCGCGTGGAGCTCGTGCGCGCGGCGCACGGCAACCTCTTCCTGCTCGCCGCGGAGGACGTGCTGATCGACCTCCTGACCGACAGCGGCACCGGCGCGATGAGCAGCGAGCAGTGGGCGGCGATCATGCGCGCCGACGAGTCGTACGCCGGCGCGCGGAGCTACTATCGCTTCGAGGCGAGCGTGCACGAGATCTTCGGCCTGGAGCACGTCATTCCGACGCACCAGGGCCGCGCCGCCGAGCACCTCCTGTTCCAGACGCTCACGGGGCCCGGCGACGTGGTGCCGAACAACACGCACTTCGACACGACGCGCGCGAACGTGGAAGCCACGGGCGCGACGGCGCTCGACCTGCCGTGCGCGGAGAGCCACGACATGGAGAGCGACTTCCCCTTCAAGGGTGACATGGACCTCCCCGCCCTCGAGCGCTGCCTCGCGGAGCACGCGGGCCACGTGCCGCTCGTCATGGTGACGATCACGAACAACGCCGGCGGCGGCCAGCCCGTGAGCCTCGCCTGCCTGCGCGCAGTCCGCGCGCTGTGCGACCAGGCCGGCGTCCCGCTGTACATCGACGCCTGCCGCTTCGCCGAGAACGCGTACCTCATCCGCCGCCGCGAGCCCGATCAGAGAGGCCGGCCGATCAAGGACATCGTCCACGACATGTTCGCCCTCGCCGACGGCTGCACGATGAGCGCCAAGAAGGAGGGCATGGCCAACATCGGCGGCTTCCTCGCCGTGCGCGAGCCCGAGCTCGCGCGCGAGCTGCGCGCGCGCCTCGTCGTGACCGAGGGCTTTCCGACCTACGGCGGCATGGCCGGGCGCGACCTCGAGGCCGTGGCCCAGGGCCTGCGCGAGGTGCTCGACGAGGCCTACCAGGAGTACCGCCACGCGAGCATCCGCTACGTCGTCGAACACCTCGACGCCGCCGGGATCCCGGTCGTCCTGCCCGCCGGCGGGCACGCGATCTTCCTCGACGCCGGCCGCTTCCTGCCCCACCTCGGTTGGCGCCAGTACCCCGGCCAGGCGCTCGCGATCGAGCTCTACCTCGAGGGCGGCATCCGCTCGTGCGAGATCGGCAGCCTCATGCGCAACGCCCGCGACGAACGCACGGGCGAAGAACTCCCCGCGCCCCAGGAGCTCGTGCGCCTCGCGATCCCGCGCCGCACGTACACGAAGAGCCAGATGGACTACGTGATCGAGATCGTGCGCCGCGTCTTCGAGCGCCGCGACGAGGTGCGCGGCGTCGAGATCGAATCCGGGCCCGAGGTCCTGCGCCACTTCAGCGCGCACTTCCGGAGGGTGGACGTACGTGCCCCGGCGCCGAGTGCTTGAGCGCCGGAGTACGGTGTCGCGGAAGTGTGCGACACCGTATTCACCGGCCAAAGGCCAGCAGGCTCGTGCGGGTACGCACGTAGACCTTGCCGTCGACCACGGCCGGCGTGGCCTGGATGCGCTCGCCGAGCTCGACGGTGGTGACCAGCTCGAACGCGTCCGCGGACTTCAGGACGTAGATCGTCCCATCGCCGGAGGCCACGATCACGTGTCCGGGCACGCCGACCGCGGTGGCGTAGTACTCGCCGCGGTCGTCGAGGCGCTCGCGGTCGAAGTGGGCCTCGCCGGTCTTCGGGTCGAGGCAGGTGACGAAGCCGCCGCTCTTCAAGAGCCAGATGCGACCTTCGTGCAAGAGGGGCGAGGCGACGTAGGGTAGTCCGCGGCGCCGGCTCCAGGTCACGTGACTGCCGGTGACGTCGCCCTTCCCGCCGGCTGCGACCGCGATCATGAGGTTCTTCCCGGGGCCCTTGGGCAGATTGTGCAAGGGCACGTACTCCTCCAGGTCCCAGACCCCGTCGTGGTTGTCGTCGGCCACGCCGAAGGCACTCTTCGCCCGGCAGGGCGGCAGCTCCTCGACGGTCACCTTGCCGTCGCCGTCGCTGTCCAGGCGCGCGAAGGCCGCCGCCGCATCGGCCAACTGCTCGGCATTGAAGGTCTCGTCGCCGAAGAGGGACTCGACCAGCTCCCGACCCTCGGCGCCCCCCGTCGACCAGGCCGCGAAGTAGAGTCGCTCTGCGTCGCCCACGGGCGTGGTGCACACGAAACTGCACAGGCCGGTGACGCGCCAGAGCTCGGCCCCCGTGGCCGGGTCCAGTGCGGTCAGGCGTTGGGTGCCGGCGACGATCAACTCCAGGCGCTCCGCGTTCTGCCACAGGTAGGGCGTGCCGAAGGAGTAGCCGAACCCCAGCCGTGGGACTTGCCAGAGCAGCTCGCCGTCTTCCGCGGCGAAGGCCCGGATGCTGGAGTCCGGACAACCGTCGCGGGACAGGATCACCATGTCGTCGATGAGGATCGGCGAGCTGCCGATGCCGAAGATCGCGTCGTCCGGGACCGGGAGGGGCTTCTCCCAGAGCAGCTCGCCGTCCAGGTTCCGGGCGATGAGACCCCAGTCTCCGAAGTAGAAGATGACGCGCTCGCCGTCGGTGCAGGCCGTGGGCACCGCGGGGCTGGCGTCGCTGTGGCCATAGAAGGGCGGCGGCGTGAACTCGACCGAGTGGCGCCACAGCTCGGCGCCGCTCGTGCGGTCGAGGGCCAGCATGATCAGCCGCCCCTCCTCGTGTCCGGTCAGGAAGATGCGGCCCTCCCAGATGCACGGGGAGGAGGCGCCCGCGGGCAATGGGGCGCGCCACAGCACGTCCTGCTCGAGGTCGAAGGCCAGGGAGGTCGGCTGCGAGTCCGTACGCGGGGCACCGCCAGGGCCGAGGAACTGCGGCCAATGGGCCGCCCCACCTTCCTGGATGGGCGCGGACGAGAGACAGAGGACGACCAGGGCTGCACAGGGGAGGGTCATCCGGCCAGCGTAGCAGCTGAGGTCGGCCGTGGAAGGGAGCAGCATGCTGACAGCACGGTGTCACCAGGCTGGCTGTACAACTCTGCCGAAGACCACGCGCAAGCCACGATGACCACAGGAGTTCACGAATAACCCTCTGCCAGGACCTCACCGCAGACTTCGAACGGGAGGCCGTGCTCACGCGCAAGCTGCTCGAGGTCGTTCCCGAGGATCAATTCGCCTGGAAACCCCACGACAAGTCCATGAGCCTCATCCGGCTCCAACTGGCGCCGGTGTCTGACCGGAAGAAGACAAGCCGGGGAAGCAGGAACGAAACGGAGAGGTAACGGACGGCTACGGCCCCGAACGCACTCTACTGCCGGAAGTAGTCCATCAACGTCGCCACGCCGGGCAGCGGGATCGACTGCACGCCGACCTGGTGCGCGTTCGTGTCGATGCGCGGCGTGCCCGCGACGTCGAGCCGCAGGACGTCGACGACGCCCTGGCCACCTCTGGGGTTCGGGACCGAGAGGAACGCGTATCGCGGTTCGTTCGTGTTCACCCACGCGCCGGAGCCCGGCAGTCGGCGCACGAGCCCCTTGCCGTTGACGGGCACGGGCGTGCCCGCGCTGAAGACGGAGTGCTCGTTCGCGAGACCGCCGAGGTTGCGCAGGTCGTCGAAGGCGATGTCGAGCGGGATGCCGGAGAGCTCAGCCTCGCCCACGGAGACCAGGACGCGCAGTTGCATGTCCCGGAAGTGCGGGTGGCCGAGGTCGGCCCCCGTCAGGTTGATCTGGCCGAGGAGTCCGCTGTCGAAGACCAGCTTGGAGAGCGCGCCCTCGCCCGGCACTCCGCTCGGGAACGGCCCCTCGTGCACGATCCAGACGGCGGAGTTCACGTCGAGCGGGTCGGCCTGGATCGTCTTGGGGCTCGCAAACACGACGCCGGCCTGCCCGATGACGTCATCGTAGCCCCACCCGTTCACGCCGTTCGGGCCCGACTCGAACACGGAGACCTGTCCGTCCCGGCCGAGGATGTAGGCGAAGTACACGTTGCGCAGGAAGCCGAACTGCGTCTGCCGCGGCGTGATCGCGACCTCGAAGGGTCCGTCCTGTCCGGCGCCGACGACCTTGCGTACCTGGAAGGTGAAGGCCGAGACGATGGAGAGCGTGTCGTCGCCCTCGTTGCAGACGATGATGTCCTCGTTGCCCGGCTCCCACGCGATGCCGCGCGGCGCGCTGCCGACCTGGAGCTCGTGCACGACCGTGTGGAACGTGGCCGAAGCGGGGTCGATGTCGACGAAGCTGACCGTGTCCGCGGTCTGATTCACGACGGCAAGGAAGTCCAATTCGGGGGACATCGCGAGCGTCGTCGGATCGGGCAGCGGGATGCGGTCGATGACGGTCATCCGGTTGCTCGAGAAGACGACGACCTCGCCCGCCACGCGATCGACGGCGTAGAGGAAGTGCCCGACTTGCTGGCGCACCTGGTACGGCGTGCAATTCGTGATCAGGATCTCGCCCTGCGTCGGCCCCTGGAAGAACGCGTTCTGCTCCGGCGTCAAGAGGCCGCTCGGCGGTATTCCCAGCCCGGGATCGCCGAACGGGTCGCCGGGGGCGAGCAGGTTCACGTGCGCGAGGCCCGAGTCGACCGACGTCGGTTCCTGCGTGCCGATGTTCGGTGCGATGCACAGTGGTGGGAACTGCATGGGAGGCGGGTTGGGGTGCGGTGCCCACGAGATCAGGTTCTCGGCGCCGGGCGTTAGAATGCCCGTGGGACCGTCGGGCTCGAGCGTGTTCGGTCCCCCGAGGGCGGTGCTCACGATCTTGAGGCCGTCGAGCGCGCACACGTTGCCGCCGCCCGCCTGGCAGCCGAACGGGGCGGGCGCGTCATCGAAGGTCCCGTCGAGAGCGTGCCCGAGCATCATGTCACCGAGGGAGCGCACGAGCGGCGGCCGCACGAGCCGCGCGTCGAGGTTGCTGTCGAGCGTCAGCGTGAACACGCCCGCCGAGCCGCCGTCCACCGTGCACGAGCCGGGCGCGAGCGGCGGCAGGAGCGACGTCCCCTGGAAATGGACGTTGGGGTTGTTCGGATAGTTCGAGTGGCCCTCGCTCAGAGAGAAGTCGAAGGTGGGATCACCCGTCGAGGCGCCGAAGCCGTTGAGGTCGATCACGGCGAGGCTCGGCGTGGCGCCGACCGTCGCGGCGTAGATCGCGTCCGGCGCGACCGGCGCGTTCACGAGCCCGGGCCCTGCGCCGGTCTCGAAGAACGTCGCGGCGGCGAGTTGGTTCGTGTTCTGGACGAGGTCCTGCAGCGTGCCGGGGTTCACGGCGACGTCGACGCGGTTGAAGGGCCCGCACGCGAGACCTGCCGGACCCTCCCCCGGGAACGCGAACGCGGGCGTCAGCACGTACAGGGACAGGTCGAACGGCGAGGCGGGCAGCGCCGTGAACGGGACGTCCGTGACGTAGCCCGGCGGACCGAATCGGACCGCGATCGCCGGCGAGAGGCCCGGGAACGAGCCGTCCGGCAGGCTCCCGACACTGAGCGGCTGGAGGGGCTCGGTGAACACGACGCGGATCGACGTCCCAGGGTCGACGCCCACGTCGCCATCACCCGGGCTGATGAGCGGTCCCCCGAAGGGCACGAACCGGACCTCCGGCGCGATCGTGTCCGGTCCGACGGTCGCCGCTGCGAGGGCCGGGTCCGCCAGCGTGGGGCCGCCGGTCGAGTGGACGGCCGTCGAGACCTGGAGCCGGATCTCCCGCCCCGCGGGGAACGTCTCGTGCGTCGCAAGGTCGCCGTCCGCGTCGGGCACGAACACGAAGGTCGCCGGGTTCGCGAGCAGGACGTCCCCCGCAAACGAGGTCGCGGGCTCCGTCCCGGGAAAGCCGAGCCCGTCCGGCACGCCGTCCTGGTCGTTGTCGATGCCCGGGTTCGCGACGAGCTGGCCGCCCGACGCCGAGAACCAGGTCTGGAGCGGGAGCTGACCGCCCACCGAAGTCCCCGCGTAGGTCCGACCACCGATGAACGCGCGACCGGGAACGGGCACGACGGTCCCGAGCGCAGGATTGACCGCGACGACGGTGATCGTGCCGAGGAGCCCGAAGCTCGCCTGACCGGCGACCGAGGAGTCGAGCACCGTCGTGAGATCGATGTCGCCCGTGAAGCGGACGGCGATGAACTGGTTGCCCCCGAGCCCGTTCGGCAGCGTCGCGCTCTGCGGCCACGGCTGGATCGCGTGGATCGGGTTGTTCGCCGCGACGTTGTCGATGATGTCGGCGAGGGAGCGGACGTCGACCACCTGCATCGTCGGGTTGCCGGAGCCGTCCAGCTCGAACACCCTGTGCGGCAGCAGCTGCCCGAAGCCGTGGGTCGCCGCGAGCAGCCGGAAGGGACCGGGTGGAGGCACGCCGGCCCCCCCTGCCGCGCCGAAGGGTCCGAACAACTGGGTGGCCACGGTCCCCTGAGCGTCGGCCGGTGCGAGGAGCAGGGGGATCGTGAGGAGCGCCCGGACGAGGCCGAGAGTTGAAGGTGCGCCGAGAGGGGGACTCTGCATTTCGAAACTCTCTTCCCGTGCGGTCACGCCAGATCCGATGCCATCGGATGCCATTGGAGACGTGATCGTAGCTCGCAATCTCCGTGCCGCCACAGCGCCCATTGCCGCGCCCGGGAGAGGGCCCAGTCGTGCCCGTG
>SMVQ01000320.1 GCA_004357655.1 Planctomycetota bacterium | reverse complement strand
TCGGCGTCGGCGAAGCCCGCGGCGTGCTCGATCTGGCGCGAATCGGCGTACCCGACCATGTCGTAGTGGAACACGACGCAACCCATGCGCGCGAGCTGCGCGCACCGCGCCTGCAGGTGGTAGCGCGCGGAGACAGGCGACACCTCGACGCCGCGCTCGACCTCGCGCTGCGCGTCCTCCACGGAGCGCTCCGAGAACCGGCCGCCGTCCCAGTGACCGTGCGGGCACAGCACGCCGGGCCGCGGTCCGTCGCCCGCCCCCCCCGGTCGGTACAGATTGCCCGTCACGAAGAAGCCCGGGTAGCTCTCGAAGTACACCCTCTCGACGGTGTAGCCGTCGCGCAGAGTCCGGCCGTGTACGACGGCATGCAGCGGCGTCTTTTCAGGCAGCGGCCAGAGGCCGGCGGCGACGAGCACCTGGCGTCGCACACGCGCCGCGCGCTCCCGCCACGCGGCCGCGTCCGCGCTCGGCTCGAACGGATGGTAGTCGTCCAGCGTGACGGCGCGCACGAGCCGGGCCTCCCGCGGAGCGATCGGGGCCGGCGCCTGGACCGCCGCGCCTGATGACGCGGGGGACTGGGCGGGCTCGGGAGCCGCCGCGCTCGAGTGGGCGGTGGACGCGGCGCAGCCCCCGGAGAGGGCCGCCAGGCCCGCGAGCAGGGCGGTCCGGGCACGGCGGGGATAGCGACGGGACATGGCTGTAGGGCTCTGACGCGAGTGTACAGAGGGGGCGGCATCCGAGGCTAAACCCGCGCGGAGGAGCGTCCGAAAGGGTCCCCATGAGCTCCGATCCCCCGCGCTCGCCCCCCTGGCTCGTCGGCGCCGCCGTGGTCTGCACGACGCTCGCCCTGGCCGTGCCGCTCGGTCGTCAGAGCTCGGGGTCGGGGCTGGGGGCCGGGACCGCCGGCGCACCCGGCGCGCGGGCGCCATTGCGCGCGTACGGCGCAAGAGCAGCAACGGCCGATCCGACGTTCCTGCGGACACCGACGGGCGCCGCCTTCACGCTCTCCGGTGTCGCCGACGAGCTCGTGTTCGTGACCGCCGGAGAATTCGTCGAGTTCGCGGACGGAAGTGCGCAGCTGATCGGCGTCATCATCAGCGCGACCGAGCCGAACCGGCGCTTCCGGATCGAGCTCGACTTCACGGACGAGACCGGGCCGGACTTCGCGGACTACCCGCCACCGGGCGTCCCGATGCTCGAGCTCGAGCCGCACGCCTACGCCGACGCGGGCGGTCCCGTAGTCCCCGGCGAGTGGCACGCCTTCCGCTCCGTGCGCGGAACGCTCTCCGGCATGGGCGAGTGCGCGGGTGCGGTCTACGAGATCACGAACACGTCGCCGATGCAGAAGGGCTTCGGCGCGAACGGGCGCAACGTCGGGCTCGGTCTCGCCGGCTCCTTCCACGCGTCGCTCGTCCACGAGGCGGAGGGAGTGTGGTTCCCGGAATGGGTGGAGGGCGCGCTGCACCTCGACCTCGAGGGCGTTTCGACGCACGCACTCCGCGCGGCCGGCGCGCGCGCGCTCTGGCTGCCGGGCTTCGGCGACGACCTCGTGCTCGTGTCGGGCGGAACGCTCACGGAGCTGTCGGACGGTACGGCGCGGCTGCGCGGCGTCCTCGCCTCCACGACGGCACCGGAGATCGGCTGGAGCCTCGCGCTCGAGCTCGAAGAGCGCACCGGTCCCCGCGAGGACGGCCATCCACCGGCGGGCAGCCCCAAGCTCGAGCTGCCGCTCGCGCGGTACGTCCCGGGCGGCGGCGCGATCGACCCGGACCACTGGCGCTACTACGGCATGGTGTCGGGCGTCCTCGCCGGCGTCGGGGCGCTGCGCGGCGCGATCCTCGAGGTCGAAGGTTGGGGACCGGCGTTCCAGATCGGCTTCGGCGCGAGCGGAGCGAGCGACGCACCCGGCGCGTCGACGTGGCTCACGGGCCGGCTGCTCCAGCAGCCGCTCGGGGGCGCGCGCCTGCCCTGGTTCCTGAATCAGGGCGACGTCTCCGTCGAGCTCCTGGAGGGAAGTGAACCGGCCGGCGGTGAGCGCTCGTTCTGCGCACGCCGCGCGGCCTTCGATGCCGCGTACGGCCTCGCCCACGGCGGCTACCTCACCGACGGGTACGCGCTCTGGCTCCCCGGCGTCGCGCGCGACCTCGTGTTCGTCGCGGGCGGCCGACTCGACGAGCGCCGCGACGGAACCGCGCGACTCTCGGGCGTGGTCGCGAGCGCGAGCGATCCCCGGAAGCGGCTGGTCGTCGATCTCACGTTCGCCGGTCGCGTGGAGCCCGGAGGCCGGCGCGACCCGTTCGACGAGCTTCCGAAGCAGGACCTCGCGCCCGAGGCATACGCCGAGCACGGCGGCCCGATCGATCCCGCGGGTTGGCGCACGTACGCGACGACGCGCGGGTCGCTCGTCGGTCTCGGCGACCTCGCCGGCGCGGTGATCACGGTCGAGCGCCTCGGTCCCGGATTCCAGGTCGGCTTCGGCGCGGGCGGCAAGAACCTGCGCTTCGGCGGTTCGGGCTGGATTGCGTTCCACGCGACGAGCCAGCCGCGCGCCGGCATGCTGCTCCCCACCGAGCTCACGCAGGGCGACGTCAGCCTCGACCTCACGAGCGCGTGCACGCAGTGCGCGGCGGGAGCGGAGCCGGAGTTCGAGCTCTCGCGCGGACCGATCGCCGTCTCGATCGAGGGCCTCGGGCACTTCGCCTTCGATCCCACCGGAACTTTCGAGGAGCACGGGGACGGCACGGCCCGACTCTCCGGCGTGCTGCGGAGCCTGGCGGACGTCGCGCGCGGCTTCGACGTCGAGCTCACGTTCGAGGGTCGCGTGAGCCCGGGCCTGCCCGGACACCCGCCGGCCGGCAGTCCGGTGCGGGGCTTCTCGGACGCGATGTTCGTCGAGGGTGACGGGCCCCTCGAAGCGGGTCTCTGGCACTACTACGCGCGCTGGCGGGGGACGCTCGCCGGCTTCGGCGCCCTCGGCGGCGCGGAGCTCTCCGTCGCGGGCGTCGGCTCGGACTTCCAGGTCGGGCTCGGAGCGAACGGCCGGAACCTGGGCTACGGGGCGTCGGGCGCGTTCGTGCTGGAGGCCCTGCGACAACCCGCGCTCGGCCCGCCCCTGCCTGAAGGCACCGGCGGCCTCCTCCGCGTCGATCTCTGGACCGGCTGCCCGTAAGACCTTCGTCGCAAGCCACGTGGCCCCCCCCACGCTCCCCCGGGACGCGGTCCCGGACGCGACACATTTGCCACCCGCCGGACAGTGGTCCAGAATGGCAGGGTTGCCGTGGCGCCACCCAGCGGTGGCCATCCCCAGGAGAACCGATGAAGAGACTGATGATAGTGAGCGCTCTTCTCCTCTCCGCGTCCCCGGCGCTGCTCGCGAGCGCTCCTGCCGGCGTGGTCCGGCAGTCCGACGCGAAAGCGGAGTACGACGCACTGAACAAGGAATACCGCGCTGCGCGGTCGGCCTTCCGCGCCGAGCTGCGTGAACTGCAGAACTCCGGCGACGAGGACGCGATCGCGGCAGCCCAGGCGCACGACCCGACCGGGGAATTCCTCGGCCGATTCGTCGACGCGGCAGCGGGGTACGCGGGACTGGACGAAGCCCTGCCGTTCCTCCAATGGATCGTCGAGAACGGGTCGGTCGACCGGCCCGAGGACGGGATCTTGGTCTCGGACGAAGCCCAGGCCGCGCTCGACACGATCCTTCGCGACCACATCGCGAGCGAGGAGCTTGGGTCGTTCGCCTCCAAGCTCGCTCGGATGGGCAGGACGCTCGGGAATGAGCGCTGCCGCGACACCCTCGGCACGATCATCACCAAGAGCCCGTACATGAGCGTGCAGCTGGCCGCGCGGTTCTCCCGCGCCCAGCTCACCATGGGTGACAGCGACGCCACGAAGGCGCAGCGCAGAGGGGCCGTCAAGGACCTGAAGACGGTCATCGCCGAGTCCGACAGCGAGTCCACGGTCGCGCGCGCGACGAGCGCGCTCTTCGAGCTCGAAAACCTGCAGATCGGCCTCATCGCGCCCGACATCGAGGCCAATGACCTCGACGGCATCGCGTTCAAGCTCTCCGACTACCGCGGCAAGGTCGTCGTCATCGATTTCTGGGGTGACTGGTGACCCCCCTGCCGGGCCATGTACCCGCACGAGCGGTCGCTCGTGAAGCGCCTCCAGAACGAACCCTTCGCCCTCATCGGCGTGAACAGTGACAAGGACCTCGAAAAGCTGAGGCCGCGCATGGAGGAAGAGAACATCACCTGGCGCAGCTTCTGGAACGGACCCAAAGGCACGGGCGGTCCGATCTCCGCGCAGTGGAACGTCCGCGGCTGGCCGACGATCTACGTGCTCGACAAGCAGGGCGTCATCCGCTTCAAGAACGTCCGCGGCGAAGCCATGGACGAGGCGGTCGACGAGCTGCTGGCCGAGTAGACGCCCGGCAGCTTCCTACAACACACGCGCGCCGCGTAGCGAGAGCTGCGCGGCGCGCGTCCAGTAGTGCGTCAGCACCGGACGGACAGAGGTCCAGACCCTACAGCGCGAACAGCACCTCGCACGCATCGGAGAGGTTGAACCCCGCTCCGCCCGGTCCCGCGTTCGCTGGCGGAGCTTCAAAGTCGAGCGCGTGGTCCAGGCGGCCCGCACCATCTGCGACCGGATGCCTCCCCTGGTAGATCAGCAGGCAGGAAACACGCGTCGTTCAGTGATGCGATGATCCGTCGAACCTACCGCAGCTTGCTGCCCGGTTCTTCTCCAAGCCCTGCGCGAAGTGGGCGGCCGCACTGATGAAGTAGGTCACCGTCGCGGGCTCGAAAGCCTTCTACTCGAGCATCTCTCCAAGACGCTCAGCCGCGTCACGCAGCACGTTTTCTCGAAAGGCTTGCGGGGTTCGGGAGGCCCTGGCATCGGAACCGATCATCTGTGTCGACGGCTCCAAGATCATCTGGCCCGCAACCGGTTGACCACGCCGCAGCGTTTGGCCATGTGCGGTACACAACAGTCGCCGGACGGCGGCGGAGTGTGCGACACCGTATGCGCGGTCCGCTTCCGGACCGCTACGGTCGCCTTGCCGAGAGCGCCCGCAGGAACGCGACCAGGTGCTCGGCGTCCTCGTCGGACAGGTCGATCGGCCGCAGATGCGCGTCGAGGTTCGAGTTCGGGCGGCCGCCCTGGCGGTAGAACTCCACGACGTCCGCGAGGGTGGCGAGGCTGCCGTCGTGCATGTAGGGAGCGCTCGCGGCGACGTCGCGCAGGGTTGGGGTCTTGAAGCGGCCGCGGTCCGCTTCGTCGCGCGTGATGGCGAAGCGGCCTGGTTCGGGGACCCCGTCCTGGGCGCCGACGCCTGTCGTGTGGAAGGCTTCGTCGGTGAAGTTCGGGCCGGAGTGGCAGCGCCAGCAGCCGCCGCGGCTCTCGTAGAGCCAAAGGCCGGAGCGCTCGGCCTGCGAGAGCGCTCCGATGTCGCCGGTGCGGAACCGGTCGACCGGGGAGTCGCCGCTCAAGAGCCGGCGCACGAAGCTCGCGAGGGCGTTCGCCAGGGTGGCGCGCGACGGGGCCGCGCTGAACACGGCCGCGAACTCGGCGCGGTACGCGTCGTCGGCGGCGAGGCGTGCGACGGCGTCGTCGAGCGCGAGGTCCATCTCGAGCTCGTTCGCGATCGGCTGCAGGACCTGCTCCTCGAGCGTCGCTACGCGGCCGTCCCACATGAAGCTCGCGCCGAGGGCGCGGTTCACGATCGCGGGCGCGTTGCGCAGGGTCCGCGCGCCGTGCACGCCGCTCGAGAGCGCGGTCCCGCTCGCCATGCCGTGCGCGGGATCGTGGCACGAGGCGCAGGCGATGGTCCGGTCGATGGACAGGATCGGGTCGAAGAACAGGCGCCGGCCGAGCGCGACCTCGGCCACCGGCGCGCGCAGGACGTCGGCCAGGGACTCGGGCAGCCCGAGCGGGATCGTGGCGGTGAGAACTTCAGGGAGCGTGTCCGGAGGGACGCTGGCGCCGTCCTGGGTCGCGAGGAGCGCGAGACCGATCAAGCCGACGATTCGCATGTCACTCCACGCGGATCACGCGGTGGGCCTCGTGCTCCTGCCCGAACATGTCGCGCACGTGTACGTGGATCATGTGGTAGCCGGGCGCGAGGTCCGTGGGCAGGTTCGCGCGCCACAGATGATCGATGTCGGCCACGCCCGGAGACTGCCGGCCCACGATCCTGCGGTAGTCGCCGTAGATCTCGCGCTGGACCTGATCGTCGAAGGTCTCGATCCCCCGATCCTTCGCGATGCGGCGCGCGAACTCGCTTTGACGCGCCTTCACGGCCGCGATGCCAGGATCCTTGCCCTCGAACTGCTCCATCGGTTGCCACTCGCCCCCATCGAGGCTCATGCGGACGATGCTCTTCCGCGAGCCGGTGAAGTAGTTCACGACGACCTCGGTATCGGGCGCGTCGGCGCTCGCGATCACTTCGGGGGCGTAGACGTTCATCTGGTACGACGCCGGCCGGTGCGCCGCCTTGTAGCGTAGGCTGTACTCGTTCCCCGTGAATGTCAGGATCGAGTAACCATTCGGCGAGCCGTCCGACATGATCGCGTGCGGGATGCCGCGCTCGTCCGGCTCGCCCGTCCACCAGCCGCCGCACGCGGTCCCGTGTACGATCAAGTGGTGCTCGCGCGGCTCCGCGACGGGCAGGGGCAGAAAAATGTTCTGGTGCCGGTGCCAGTGCGCCGCCAGCGACAGCGAGTGCTCGAACGGCGCGAGGAGCTCCAGGACCTGCGCCTTGTCCGTGAAGTCCCAGAGTGGGATGTGCATGAGCAGCACGACGAGCTTGTCCTTCGGCACGAGCGCCAGGTCGTTCGCGAGGAACTCGAGCTGCCGCGGGCCCAGCTCGCCGTGGTACGCCGTCCGGTCGGGCTCCCAGGTGACGCTGTTCAGGGCGACGAAGTGCACGTCGCCGTGGTTGAACGCGTAGTAAGGCGGGCCGAAGATCCGCGTGTACGTCTCGAAGGCGTCCTCCGGCGCCGCCGCGTCGCGGTTCACGTCGTGGTTGCCGATGACGTGGTGCCAGGGCAGGCCGAGCAGACCGATCGTGCTCGCGATCGGGACGAGCGTCTCGAGGTGGTCGTACGCGAGGTCGCCCAGGGTCATGCCGAACGCGGCGTCGACGCCCACGAGCTCCTCCACGATGTCATGGGAGACGTAATCGACCTCGCGCTGGTTGCGCGGCTGCGTATCGCCGAAGCACACGACGCGGAAGTCCTTCGATTCCTCCTGGCGCGTGAGCGGGAAGTCGATGGAGCCCGGCAGCTCGCCCGTGGGCGCGACGCCGGCGTACTCCGTCTCGGGCGAGCCCTCCGGCCGGTGGACGTAGTAGTGCTGCGGGAGCTGGGTCTTCGGCTGGAGCGGCACCTGCCACCCGGCCGGTTTGATGACGAACACGATGTCCTCGACCGCGAGCTCGTAGCGGCCCTTCGAATCCGTCACCACGACATCGCGGCCGTTCGACACCGCGACGTCCGCGATGCCGGGCTCGCCCCGGTCGCGCGTGCCGTTGCCGTTCCGGTCCTCGAACACGACGCCCCGGGCGGGGACCGTCGTCTCGGCCTGTGTCCACGCAGGGCAGAGAAAGAGGGCGGTCTGGACGAGGGTCAGCATCATGGGGGTTCTCCTCCGGTCACTTGGCGAAGCGTTCCGACTCGGGCGCGCCGCCCGCGAGCACGTAGGCGATGAGGTCCAGGATCTCCTCCCCTTGCAGCGTATTCACGAGCCCTTCGGGCATGCGCGAGGTCGTGCTCGGCTTGCGCACGTCGATCTCCGAGGCGTCGATCTCGATCAGCGCCTCCTCGGGCGGCAGCGTCCGCAGCGAGATCACGCCATCCACTTCGTTCTCGATGCGGCCGACGACGAGCTCGCCGTCCTTCATGAGGAGCTGCATATCCTCGTACTGGTCGGAGATCACCGTCGAGGGCTCGAGGATCGTCTCGAGCAGGTCGCGCTCGTTGAAGCGGCTGCCCGCGCCGGTGAGGTCCGGGCCGGTGCTGCCGCCCTCGCCCGCGATGCGGTGGCACGTGGCGCAGGTCGTGCGCTCGTAGGCGGCTTTCCCGCGCGCGAAGTCGCGGCCCTTGCGCGTCTCGGCGAGATACGGCACGAGGTCGGACATCGCCCATTCCTTGACGACCTTGGGCGCGGCCGCCGAGAGCGGAGCCGCCTCGGCCTTGGGCTTGGGGTCGTAAAGGCCGGCGAGCGCCGTGCGCTCGCTCTCGGAGAGCGTCGCGATCGCGTCCGCGCGGATCGCTCCCATGTACTGGGCGAGGCTCGCGCCGCCCGTGAACCCGGGCGTGATCTCGTTCAGCCAGCGAAAGTAATCCTCCCGGGCTCGGAGCGTCCAGCCGGCGGACTTCAGGGTCCGGAGCACGAACGCGTAGTAGATCTGCTCCTCCTGCGACTCTGCCGCGCGCATGAGGTCGATGCCCAGTGAGGCGATTTTCGGAAGCTCGAGGTAGACGAGGAGTCGGAGGAGCTCGCGGTCCAGGTCGTCGTTGCCCGTCGGGAGACCGCCGTAGAGACGTCGAGACTCCCGCATTGCAGACTCCCAGTCCAAGGTCTCGAAGATCGAGCGCCAGCCCTCGATCGGCCCCATGCGAATGAAGCACAACCCATGGATGCGCAGCGCAGCGATCTGCTCCTCCGCGCTGAGAGGAGGCAGGTGTTGCAAC
>SMVQ01000319.1 GCA_004357655.1 Planctomycetota bacterium | reverse complement strand
TGGCTTTCAGTGATCGCGAAGCCGCCCCCTTGTGCGTCGGCGACCGCCTGGTCGCGAATGGCCCGCAGCTCCTTCGTGATCTCGTCAGCGAGCATCTCCTGCAGGCCGAGCCCGAAGAGGTGCGGCGCGTCACGGCTGTCGGGGCGCGTGAAGACGTCGCCGCCGAAACCCGCCGAGCCGAACGGCCGCGCGTGACAACCCGCGCACGAGTCGGAGAGCCCGGCGACGATGGAGGGGTCCGTTTCGATGTCGCCCACGCCGTCGTTCGTGAGCGGACCCTGCCCCTGGGCGGAGGTGAACTTGCGCTGGAAGATCTGGCGCCCACGGCGGATCGAGCGCGCGGGATCACGCGCGATGATGAACAGGGAAGAGCCCGGGGTCATGATGTCCCCGCGACCCGCGCCGACCTGTTCCGTCAGGGACTTGTGGATCCCCGCGTTCGCGGTGTTGGGCGTCTGGGTCGTGTCTGAGAGCTGGGCGGCCGCGGTTCCCGAGAAGAGGGTTCCGAGCACGGCTCCGAATACGCACATCCCGCGAGCTGTGGGATGGTTCTGCATGGTGATCTCCAAACTGCGCGGGCGTCGATCGAGGGCGGCAGGAGTCGTGTCGGCCTCCTCCCCTGCGAACCCGCCTGCCAGATCGTCGCGCGCGCTCCTTGCGACTACTTGAATGGACAAAGAGCGGGGCACGCACGGAGCGTGGGCCGACGGGGGATGATTGTATGTGGGACGTATCAGAGCGGGCGGAGCACTTCGCTATCATCATTGCGACTTCCTGGAAACTCCCCGTCCGCCAGGCACTTGTGCCGCTCGATGACGCGGTTTCAATCGCTCTCGAGGTCGAGGTTCTTCAGCTCCGGATGGCGCTGTTTCAACTCGTCCTCGATGCGGTCGATCTCCACGGCGACCGCACGGGTGAGGCGCTCGCCGAAGTTTCGGGCGAACTCCCGCCGGCCCTCCTCCGTGTCGAGCAGGTCCTTCTGCTCCTCGACCCAGCCCTCGAGCCGTCCCCCGAGGACACGCCCGTCCCAGTCGACCTCGGCCTTCAGCTTGAAGTGCGCCGCGCCGACGATGAGTGTCTTCACGTCGTGTACGCGCTCGATCGTCGGCTGCTCGTTCAGGAATCCGACGACCGCTCGCTGAATCTCCACAGGGATGGCGCGGCCGAGGATCAGCACGCTGTTCTTCACGCCCAGCCACACGGCGATCAGCCCCATCATCGCGCCGATGAGCAGGGTCGCGATCGAGTCAGGCACGTGGCTGCCGGTGGCGGCCGCAGTCCCGATGCCGACGAGCGCGATCACGACGCCCAGGCAGGCCGCGCCGTCCTCGAGCAGCACCGCGGCGACCGTCGGATCGCTCGAGGAGCGCAGGTACGACCACATCGATTCATCGCCCTTCTCCGCATGGATCGCCTCGATCACGCGCCACAACACGAAGCCGTCCACGGCGAAGGAGATCCCGAGCACGATGAAGAGCATCGGACCGAAGGTCTGCTCGGGCGGGTCGAGTAGCGTGCGGACGCCGTGATAGATCGTCACGCCGCAACCCAGGACGAAAAGGCCCATGGCCGAGAACAGCGCGAACAGGAACCGCTCGGAACCGAACCCGTAGTGGAACATCGAGTTGGCGGGGCGCTCGCTGCGCCGGATCCCGATGAAGAGCAACGCCTGGTTGCCCGTGTCCGCCAGCGAGTGGATCCCCTCCGAGAGCATCGCGCCGGAGCCCGAGAAAGAGAACGCCACGAACTTGAGCACGGTGAGGACGGAGTTCCCCACGAGCGCCATGAGGACCGTCGACTTGGGGGAGCTGACGGACACGCGCTCAGACCTCGACTTCGCCGCGCGCGCCCAGCTCGTCGGCGTGCCGCTCCAGGACGGGATCGACCTCGGCCGTCATGAACTCGAGCACCTGCTCGGGCGCGCGTCCCACGTAGTGCCGGCCGTCCAGGAGCTCGTCGAGCCGCCCGGCGATCGCGCCGAGCTTGGGGTCGGAGAGCATCCGCTCACGCATCGTGTTCTCGCCCCCGGCCTTGATCTCGAGCGCCGCCTCGATGCTGTGGGCACGAATCGCCGCGTGAACGTCCTGGCGGTCGGCGCCCGCCCGGACGGCCTCCAGCATGACGTTCTCCGACGCGAGGAACGGCAGCTCGGCGTCGAGGTTCTTCTTCACGACCGCGGGGTTGACGATCAGCCCGTCCGCCACGTTCAGCCAGAGGTTCAGGATCGAGTCCGTCGCGAGGAAGGACTCCGCCAGGACCAGCCGCCGGTTGGCGGAGTCGTCGAGTGTGCGCTCCAGCCACTGGTTCGCCGCCGTGTGCGCGGTGTTGTCGAGCTGGCAAATTACGAACCGCGCGAGGGAGCAGATGCGCTCACTCCGCATCGGGTTCCGCTTCCACGGCATGGCGGACGACCCGACCTGGCCCTTGCCGAAGGGCTCTTCCAGCTCGCGCAGGTTCGCGAGGAGGCGCAGGTCGGTGGCGAACTTGTGCGCCGACTGCGCGATGCTCGAGAGCACCTGACAGACGCGGAAGTCGAGCTGGCGCGGGTACGTCTGACCCGTGACGGCGAAGGTGCGCTGGAAGCCCATCTTCTCCGTCACCATCCGGTCGAGCTCCAGCACCTTCTCGTGATCGCCCTCGAAGAGGCTCAGGAACGAGGCTTGCGTCCCCGTCGTGCCCTTGACGCCGCGGAATCGGATCGAGTGGTCCGCGTGTTGGAGATCGTCGAGGTCGTGAATGAGGTCCTGGATCCACAGGCAGGCCCGCTTGCCGACCGTCGTCGCCTGCGCCGGCTGGTAGTGCGTGAAGCCCAACGTCGGGAGCGAGCGCCACTCGAGCGCGAATCCCCTGAGTTTCGCGATCAGGCTGACGACCTGGCGGCGGACGAGGTGCAGCCCGTCGCGCATCACGATGAGGTCCGTGTTGTCGCCGACGAAGCACGAGGTCGCCCCGAGGTGCAGGATCGGCCGCGCCCCCGGACACACGTCGCCCCAAGCCTGGATGTGCGCCATGACGTCGTGGCGCAGCTCGGTCTCGTAGTGGCGCGCGAGCTCGAAGTCGATGTCCAGGGCGTGCTCGCGCAGCTCCGTGAGCTGATCGTCGCGGATCGGGAGTCCGAGCGCCTGCTCCGCCTCGGCCAGGGCGATCCAGAGCCGACGCCAGGTCGTGAACTTCTTCCGGTCCGAGAAGTTGGCGCGCATCTCCCGGCTCGCATAGCGCGATGAGAGTGGGCTCTGGTAGCTCTCGTGGTCGTCGCTCAATCCGGTGGAGAGTGTAGCGGCCGCGCGCGCTCTCCTACAACCACGGTCCCGCTTCGTACGCGAGCCCCCAGAGCGTCGACCCCAATGCGGCGAGAGCGCAGAGGAGAAGCCCGATGCAGAAGCGCCCCACGAGCCCGCGGTGCGTCGCCCCGCTGGTGCCGGCATAGCGCGCGATCCAGAGCACGCACGCGGCCCCGATGGAATCGGTCACGACGTCCAGGATCGAAGCGTCGCGCCCGGGCACGCGCGACTGGTGCAGCTCGTCCGTGAGAGCGTACGCGGCGACGAAGGCGAGGATCGAAGCGGTGGTTCCGACCGATAGCACGGCCCAACCGTCGCGGCGCGGCGCGAGGAGGAGCAGCCACAGCGCGAGCAGTCCGAACTCGGGCGCGTGCGCGAAGTTCGTGAGGAACGCCTGGCCCACGCCCGCGCCGCCGATCCCCGGCAGGCGGGTCGCGCTCAGCGCCCAGATGAGACCCATCCAGGCGGCCGCGGGCAGGATCGCGTGGGCGCGCGGGATCCGGAGGAGTGCGCGCGCGATCCCACGCACGTGACGGAGCGCCCAGCCCGCTCCGTCCTCACCGGACCGCGTCATACCGCTTCGACACCTCGAACTCGAGACCGAGCCCGTCCTCGCTCTTCGAGACCAGGATCCTGTCGACCATCTGCGAGAGCAGGAAGAAGCCGCGGCCGCGCTCGTCCTCGAGGTCGGGCAGGCCGTCGGGCGGTGAGATGAGGTCGCGCATCTCATCCGGATTCGCGCCGCCCTGGTCGCCGACACGCACGACCCAGGCGCGCTCACGGATCTCGACGTGGAGGGTCATGCGCACATCGCTGCGCAAGTCGGACAACTCCATCGCCGACCCGCCGCCCCCGTGATCCACGGCGTTGTCGAGCAGCTCGCCCGCGACGAACTCGAGTGTGTCCACTTCTGTCTCGGGGATCCCGACGCGGAGCGCGAACGGCCGCAGCATCTGGCGCGCCATCCTGCTGGCGCTGTGCACGGCGGGCAGGTCGAGCCGCAGCTCTTGCGGACCCTCGGTACGCCGGATGTCCTGGGTCAACGGAGCGGCTCCAGGTACAGAGCGAGGTCGAGCGCCCGCGGCGAATGGGTGAGCGCCCCGATCGAGATGCGATCGACTCCTGTCGCTGCGATCTCGCCGACGTTCGCTTCCGTGACGCCGCCCGAGGCCTCGAGCTCGACCTCCCGGCCGAGCGCGGCCGCGAGCTCGCGCAGCTCGCCGCCGATCGCCCGCAGCTCGTCCGGCGTCATGTTGTCGAGCAGCACGACGTCCGCGCCACCGCGCACCGCCGCCCTGGCCTCCTCCGCGTCCCGCGCTTCCACGGTGATCCGAAGCCCCGGCGAGTCCGCGCGCAAGTCCGCTACGACGGCCTCGATCGGCCGCCCGGCGAGGGCGAGGTGGTTCTCCTTGACCAGCGCCTCGTCGTAGAGGCCCATGCGGTGATTCTCGCCGCCGCCGCAGCGCACGGCGTACTTCTCGAACGCCCGCAAGCCGGGGGTCGTCTTGCGGGTGTCCAGGATGCGCGCTCGAGCGCCCGGGACGGCCGCCGCTGTCACGCAGCGCGCGGTCGCCGTGGCGATGCCCGACAACCGCTGCAGGAAGTTGAGCGCGGTGCGTTCGGCGAGCAGCAGCCCGCGCGCGCTCCCGATCACCGTCGCGAGCTCGTCCCCCGCCGCCACGGTCTCCCCGTCCGCCCTGAGCAGCCGCACCCGCGCCCCGGGGTCGGCGAGCTCGAAGGCGCGCGCGAATACGGCGAGGCCCGCGAGGACGCCGTCCGCCCTGGCCACGAGCCGCGCGCGGGCGCGAGCGGTTCCGGGCACGGTCACGCGCGACGTGACGTCGCCGCTGCCCCGGTCCTCCTCGAGCGCCGCCAGGAGGACCGCATCGATCCGATCGCAGGCGAGGGGCTCGGGCAGGCCCGATCGGGGGAGTTCGCTCGAGGTGGCGCGCATGGTGGCTCGAATGGGAGTGTAAGCCCTGAATCAAGAAGGCGCGAACGCTCTACTCCCGCGGCTCCGCGCCGCGCGTGGCGAGCCACGCCCGAATTCGCGCCGAGCTGACGGGGCCGATGCCGGGAATCTCGGTGAGCTCGAACTCGACGCCGCCCCGTTCCCAGAAGGCTCGCGCCAATGCGAGCGCCCTCGTCTCCCCGACGTCGGGAACGCCGCGGAGTTCGCGCGGGGTGGGCCCCGGCGGCCCGGGCTCCTCGGCCTCGAGCGTGCAACCGGCCGGCGGCCGCACCGCCGCGAGCACCTCCTGATCGGGCAACCAGGCCACGATCGTCCGCCCGCCGAGCCACCCGAGGAGCACCCAGGCCCAGGCCGGAATCCGATCGTCATGCGTCCGCCGCTCCATGCCCGATAGGACCGTCGCGGGTGTAGCACGGTACCGCACCAAATTCTCAACAGCTCGAATTCGGGACGGCCCTCCGCCGCCGCCGCAGCGGAGGGCCGTCCCGATTCCGAGCTGTTGAGGACTTGCAGCGATACCGTGCTACACGTGTGAGTACCCGACGTGGCGCATCAGCGTCCGCCCGAACCCGTGGGGGTGGTTCCGCCCCATCTCTCGAAGCAGGGCGAGCGCGAGGTCGCCCAAGGCGTGCGCGAGGGCCGAGTGCGGTTCGCTGATCACGACGGGCCGGCGTTGCTGCACGCTGCGGAAAGCGGCGCGATCCTCCGGCAGGAATCCGACGTAACGCGGCTCGCGCCCCAGGAACTTCTTGGAGACCGAGGCGATGCGGTTCGCGGCCGAGCGCGCTTCGTCCTCCGACTCGACACGGTTGATGACGAGCAGCGGCAGGCTGGTCGGCCGGCGTTGGAGCAGGACCTTGAAGAATGCGTACACGTCGGTGAGCGCCGTCACGTCCGGCGTCGTGACGAGCAGCACGACGTCCGCGGCCGCGGCGAAAGAGATCGTCTGGTTCGAGATGCCCGCCGCCGAGTCGATGATCAGGTGGCGATACTCGAGCTCGAGCCGCTCGAGCCCCGAACCGATGATGTTCAGCTCGCGCGCGGAGAGCGAGGCGAGCCGCGCGAAGCCCGAGCCGCCCGCGAGCAGGTCGAGCTGCGGCCGGCACGGCGCGACGGCGACGGCCAGGTCGAAGGAGCCGTCGACGACGTCCGCGAGCGTGTGCTCGGGCGACACGTCTTGCAGGATGTGCGCGTTGCCGACCCCGAGGTCCGCGTCGAAGAGCAGCGTGCGCCCGCGCGGGGCGAGCAGCGTCGCGAGGGACGCGGAGACGAC